>VBHN01000038.1:0-11357 GCA_005881155.1 Chloroflexota bacterium
ATCGCCAGAAGGCTGTTCTGGAACCCGTCCAGGAACCCGGTCAGCGAGATGCCGGGCCCGTTGTGCGCCGTCCAGGCCACGATCTGCTCGCTCGAGAGCTTGGCGAAGAGCTGGCTATTGGTCTGGGCAGGATCTATGAAACCGCTCGCCAGGCTGACCAGGAGAACTGCCCCGGCCAGGCGCCCAAGGATCGGCCGGTGACCGTCCTCCCACTCCTGCACCCGGCGAAGATAACCTGCGGTGTCACGAAGCCGCCAGCTACCTTGCCGCACAAGCTCCGTGGACTCTCACCGTCCGACCGGGCAGAGATCGTCCTCGAGCTGCGCGAGCACTTCGAAGACGCTCGCCGCGAGCTCCACGACCCGACCGAGGCCGACCTGCGGAACATCGTCGAGCGGTTGGGTCCGCCAGCCGAGATCGCGGCTGAAGCCCGCCTGCGGTTCGGAGTCACCGAATTGACACCGACCGTCGAGGCAGTTCCCAAGAAGACCTTCGGCGCGCTCGAGGTCGCCGCCCTCGTGGCCTGGTTCATCTGGTGGCCGGTCGGCGTCCTGCTGACCGCGCTCTCGCCACGCTGGTCACGCCGGGACAAGGCCGTCGCGGTAGTCGTCCAACTGGTGGCTTTCGCGACCATCGACGGCCTGCTGCCCACCCCGGCATACCTTTTCAGCAACGGGTCCCGCGCCGTCTTCGGGCACCTGGGCATCCTGGTCGTGCTGATGATCGCGCCACCGTCCGTCCTCGGTTTCTTCGGCGCGGGCTACCTGGTCTGGAAGGCGGTCTCAGGCGCCGACCGAGCTTGGAGCAGGTCCTGGCAGATCGCCGGCCGGGCCGCGGGACTCATCCTGGGCGGCTGGCTCTTCTGGACGCTGGTGCTCGGACCCTTGACGCTGCTCCTGATGCACAGCTCGGCGTCAGGACCCTAGCCGCTTCCTACGCCGCCAGCGCTTCTTCCAGCTCTGCCTTGCTGGGCTCGACCAGCACCCGACCGTCCGGAAAGAGGATGGTCGGGACGGTGCGGAAGCCGCCGTTGATCTCCTGGACCAGTGCGGCCGCCTCCGGGGAATCGTCGATGTCGATGTACTCGTAGGCCACATCATTGGCGTCGAGCACGAACTTCGCCAGGCGGCAGTCGCCGCACCAGGCGGTTGCATAAACCTTGATCACGCAAATTTCAACTCGATCCGAGCTGACCGGTATTCCGAAAGGTCGGCGTCAGACCCCGATCGGATGCCAGACCGTCTTCATCTCCATCAGGTCGGTGACCGCCTGCGGAGTAAGACGCGCGCGGCGCCCGTTCGGTTTGACGACGCGCTTGACGTTGGCGGCGGCCGCTTCCTCGACGGCGGTCAGCTCCTCGCGGGAGCAGCCCGAGGCGTCGATGGCGTTGACGTCCATGTGCGACGCCAGCCAGGGCAGCAGCTCCTTGCGAAAACCTGTCAGCACATTCACGACGCCGGGGGGAAAGTCGGAGGTGGCCAGCACCTCGCCCAGCGTCAGGGCCGGCAGCGGCGACTTCTCCGAGGCCAGCGCGACCACTGTGTTGCCGCCGGCCAATGCCGGAGCGATCCGCAGCACCAGGCCGGCCAGGGCCGGCTCGTCGGGCGCGACGACGCCGACCACCCCGGTCGGCTCCGGGATGGTGAAGTTGAAGTAGGGCCCGGCGACCGGGTTGACCGTCCCGGCGACCTGGGCCAGCTTGTCCGTCCAGCCCGCGTACCAGATAAAGGCCTCGACCGCGGCGTCGACCTCGCGTCCCGCCCGGCGGCCGCCGCCGAGCTCGGCGATGAACTGCTGCCGGCGCCCGTCCAGCATCTCCGCCGCCCGGTAGAGGACCTGGCCGCGGTTCATCGCGGTCTTGCCCGCCCAGCCGGCGAACGCGCCTCGGGCCACCCTGACCGCGTCACGCAGGTCCTTGCGCGAACCGCGGGGGATGTTCACGTCCGCTGCCGGCTGGTAGGAGCGGCCGGATTCGGAGCGGACGAACTCGCCGCCCAGGTAGAGCTTGTAGGTCTTCCGCACCTCCACCCGGTCCGGCATTTCAGTTCAGCTCCAGGTACGGGATCAGGCCGTGCAGGCCGCCCTCGCGGCCGAAGCCCGACTCCTTGTAGCCGCCGAAGGGCGAGGTCGGGTCGAAGCGGTTGTAGGTGTTGGCCCAGACCACTCCGGCCCGCAGCTGCTGCGTCATCCAGAGGATCCGCGAGCCCTTCTCGGTCCAGACCCCGGCGGAGAGCCCGTAGGGTGTGTTGTTGGCCTTCTCGACCGCTTCGGCCGGGGTCCGGAAGGTCAGCACCGAGAGCACCGGACCGAAGATCTCCTCCCGGGCGATCCGGTGCGACTGGGACACCCCGGTGAAGATGGTGGGGGGGAACCAGAACCCCTTGGCGGGCAGCTCGCAGGGCGGCTGGTAGATCTCGGCGCCCTCCTCCCGGCCGGACTCGACCAGGCCCTCGATCTTCTCCAGCTGAGCCTTCGAGTTGATTGCCCCGATGTCCGTGTTCTTGTCCAGCGGGTCGCCCAGGCGTAGGGTGTCGACCCGCCGCCGCAGCTTCTCCAGCAGCGCGCCCGCCACCGATTCCTGGACCAGCAGCCGGCTGCCGGCGCAGCAGACGTGGCCCTGGTTGAAGTAGATGCCGTTGACGATGCCCTCCACCGCCTGGTCGAGCGGAGCGTCGTCGAAGACGACGTTGGCCGCCTTCCCGCCCAGCTCCAGCGTGAGCCGCTTGCCGCTGCCGGCGGTCGAGCGCTGGATCAGCTTGCCGACCTCGGTCGAGCCGGTGAAGGCGACCTTGCGCACGTCGGGGTGCTGGACCAGCAGGGAACCGGTCTTTCCGGCGCCGGTGATGATGTTCACGACCCCCGGCGGAAGCTCCGCCTGCTGGCAGATCTCGGCGAAGAGAAGCGCCGTCAGCGGCGTCGTCTCGGCGGGCTTGAGCACCACCGTGTTGCCGGCCGCCAGGGCGGGCGCGATCTTCCAGGCCAGCATCAGGAGCGGGAAGTTCCAGGGGATGACCTGCCCGCAGACACCGATCGGCCGCGGCGAGCGGTTGGGGAACGCCCACTCCAGCTTGTCGGCCCAGCCGCCGTAGTAGAAGAAATGGGCGGCGGCGAGCGGGATGTCAACGTCCCGCGACTCCTTGATCGGCTTGCCGCCGTCCATGGTCTCGACCACCGCCAGCTCGCGGGCCCGCTCCTGGAGGATTCGGGAGATCCGGAGGATGTAGCGGGCGCGGCGGGAGGGACTAAGTCGCCCCCAGCTCTGTTGCGCGCGAGACGCCGCCTCCACCGCCCGGTCGACGTCCGCCGCGAGCGCCTCGGCGACGTGCGAGAGCACGGCCTCGGTGGCCGGGTTGATGGTCGGGAAGTGCTTGCCGGATTTGGGCTCGACGAACTTGCCGCCGATGAAGAGGCCGTAGCGGTCGGCGATCTTGACATGGTCGACCGCCTCCGGGGCCGGCGCGTAATCGAAGCTCTGCTTGGCGAGGGCGGTGTCGCGGCGCTTGGTGAGGGCCATGTTTTTTTTTCAGTCCAGGGTGAAGTAGTCGCCCGACTGGTAGGCGCCGGTTCGCTCCTTGGCCAGCTGCATCAGGCAGTCGTTGAGGAGGCTGGAGGCGCCGATCCGGAAGCGCTCCGGCGTCATCCATTCGGGGCCGAGCGTCTCGTAGAGGAGGACCAGGTACTGGACCGCCTGCTTGGCCGTCCGGATCCCGCCGGCGGGCTTCAGCCCCACGGCCCGCCCGGTCTCCCGGTGGAAGTCCCGGATCGCCTCCATCATCACCAACGTCACCGGTGGCGTGGCGGCCGGGTTGATCTTGCCGGTCGAGGTCTTGATGAAGTCCGCGCCGGCGGTCATCGCCAGCACCGAGGCGCGCCGGACGTTGTCGTAGGTGCCGAGCTCGCCGGTCTCCAGGATCACCTTCAGGTGCGCGGCCCCCGCCGCCTCCTTGATGGCGACGATCTCGTCGTAGACCTTCTGGTAGTCACCGGAGAGGAAGGCGCCCCGGTCGATGACCATGTCGATCTCGTCGGCGCCGGCGGCGACGGCCTCCTTGGTCTCGGCCAGCTTCACGTCCAGGAAGGTCTGGCCGGAGGGGAAGGCGGTGGCGACGCTGGCGACCAGCACGTCGGTGCCCCGCAGGTGCTCGACGGCCGGCCGGATCATCGCCGGGTAGACGCAGATCGCCGCCACGCTCGGCACCGAGGGGTCGGCGGGATCCGGCCGGATGCCCTTTGAGCAGAGGGCGGCGACCTTGCCGGGCGTGTCGGCCCCCTCCAGCGTCGTCAGGTCCATCATCCGGATCGCGAGCTCCAGCGCCCAGACCTTGGAGGCCTTCTTGATCGAGCGCTTGCCGAGCGAGGCCGCGCGCTCCTCGACCCCGACCTGGTCGACGGTGCGGACGCCGCCCATGATCGAGCCGAGGTGAACGAGGGATGAGATCGCCACTACGGGCCGATCCTACCCCTACGGCATGCGCTCCCTAACGTCTAACGGTTTGGAAGCAGTCCGCGCAGTAGACGGGGCGGGCGCCGGTGGGCAGGAAGGGCACCTGGGTCGGCTTCCCGCAGTTCGAGCAGATGACGTCGTGCAGCTCCCGCGGGCCGCGCTCGCGACCGCCGTCGCCCGCGCGCCGGGCCTGGCGGCAGTCGTAGCAGCGCCGGGGCTCGTTCATCAAACCGCGCTGCGAGTAGAACTCCTGCTCGCCGGCGGTGAAGATGAACTCTTTGCCGCAGTCGCGGCAGGTCAACGTCTTGTCGCTGAAGCTCACGTCCGAGTCCTCCTAGATAAGTTCCTTGTCGCTTGCGGGAGGCTGGGACGGAGTGTTCGGGGAAAGATGTCCGCTTGCGGCGCCGCGGCCAATATAACCGCATCTCAGCAAAAAAACTGAGCGCGGGTTGGTCGATAAGCTCTTGGCATGAAGAAGGAATTCGCGCCCGGGGCCCGCAACGCGGTGCGGACCTGCCTGAACATCACCGACCAGGACCGGGTGGCGGTCATCAAGGACCGCGTCACCGGCCACATCGCGGAGGCCATCGAGGAGGAGGCTCGCGGGACCGGCGCCGAGGTCCGCTCCTGGACCATGGAGGACCACCTGCAGCGCCCGGCGACCGAGTTCCCCAAGGTCATCGCTGAGGAGGTGCTGAAGTTCCGCCCGACCGCCTCCTACTTCATCGGGACGGGCCAGAAGGGCGAGCTCGCCTTCCGGCGGCCGCTCCTCCACCTGCTCGCGGAGGAGCTCGGGTGCAGGCACGGCCACATGATCGGCATCAACGACCTCCTGATGACCGACGGGATGGCCGCGGACTACGAGGAGATCTACCGCGTCACGCAGCAGGTCTGGAATGTGGCCAAGGTGGCGTCGGAGATCACGGTCGCGACCCGTGCCGGCACCGACCTGAAAGCAACCTTCAGCAAGGACCGCAAGTGGATCCCCTGCGACGGCCGCTACTGGGAGCAGCACCGCTGGGGCAACCTCCCCGAGGGCGAGACGTTCACTGCCCCGCAGTCGGTCGACGGGGTGGTGGCCGCCGAGGAGCTGGGCGACTGGTTCGCCGAGAAGTACGGGCTGTTCCCCAAGCCGGTCCTGATGCGCGTCAAGGGCGGCCGCCTGGCCTCCTTCGAGACCGAGAACCCGGAGCTCCGAAGTGAGATCGAGGAGTACATGGCCCAGAGTCCCTGCTCGAACCGGGTCGGGGAGTTCGCGATCGGCACCAACGTCGGCCTGACGCGGATCGTGGGCAACTTCCTCCAGGACGAGAAGTTCCCTGGCGTCCACATGGCCTTCGGCGACCCCTACGCCTTCGAGACCGGGGCGGACTGGGAGTGTCCGTCCCACGTCGACGTCCTCGCCTCCCATGCGACCGTCCACGTGGACGGCCGCAAGATCATGGAGGACGGGAGGTTCTTACTCTGAGCTGACGGCGGCGGGCTCGGGCTCGGGCGCCGGCTCAGGCACCGGCGACGCCTCTCCCAGCTCCGTCCCCGGCTGCCGGCGGGCGGCGAGCAGGGGCACGCTGGGCATGAAGACGGTCGCCACCGTCGTGATCAGGACGAAGATCAGCGCGATCAGGAAGACCTCGTGCATGGTGGTCGCCAGGCCTTCCTTCACGGCCCCGATGGCCTGGTCGAAGAAGGGCCGGAAGGGCGCCGGCAGCGACGCGCGCTCGCGGGCCAGGTTGGCCGCGTTGAAGATCTGCTGCGCGCCACCCGCGCCGGAGGGCAGCTTGAAGTTGGACTTGAACTGCGGCGGCAGGTTCAGCTTGTCCAGCTGGGCCTGGATGTTCGGCCCCAGCCGGTTGGCGAGGATGGAACCGAAGATCGCCGTCGCCAGCGTGCCGCCGACGTTGCGGAAGAACTGCATGTTGCTGCTCACAACGCCCAGGAACTTGCGGTCGACTGCGCTCTGGACCGCGTTCAGGTAGAGCGGGAAGGTGATGCCGAGACCGGCCCCCACGATGATCAGGGCCGAGGTCACCTGGAGCTGCGTGGAGTGGGTCGTGACCAGGGTGAGGATGTAGACGCCGATCGCCATCACGGCGGAACCGATGGTCCCGAGCCACTTGTAGTTCTTGATCCGGACCATCAGCTGCCCGCTCAGGATGCTGGCGCCGATCAGGCCGATCATCATCGGGGTGATCAGGGTGCCGGAGTTGGTGGCGCTGACGCCCAGCACTCCCTGGAAGACCAGGGGCGTGAAGATGATGGCGCCGAACATGCCGAAGCCGGAGAGCATGCCCACGATCACCGAGACGGTGAAGGCCCGGTTCTTGAACAGGCTCAGGGGCACGATCGGCTCGCGCTCGAAGTGCTCGACGACCACGAACGCGACCAGCAGCAGGACGCCGCCGACCAGCGGCACCAGCGTCTGCCAGGAAGTCCAGCCGTAGGTGCTGGTGTTGGAGAGCGAGATCATGATCGGGACCAGGCCGGCGATCATCAGGAAGGCGCCGGCGAAGTCGATGTCACGCCAGCTCGCCTTGCTGCGGACGTAGGGCAGGAAGGCGACCAGCAGGGCCATGCCCAACACCCCGACCGGGATGTTGACGTAGAAGACCCAGCGCCAGCCCCAGTTGTCGGTGATGAAGCCGCCGGCGGCCGGTCCGATGACCGAGGCGAGGCCGAAGACGCCGCCGAAGACGCCCTGCATCCGGGCTCGGGTCTTGGGCGGGAAGATGTCGGCCAGCAGCGTGAAGACGGAGGCGAAGAGCACGCCGCCGAAGAGGCCCTGGACGGCGCGGAAGACGATCAGCTGGTTCATGTCCTGGCTGAAACCGCAGGCCCAGCTGAAGACCATGAAGCCGGCCATCCCGACCAGCACGAAGGGCTTGCGGCCGAAGAGGTCGCCGAGCTTGCCCGCGATCGGCACCGTGACCGTGGAGGTCACCAGGTAAGCGGTGGTCACCCAGGCGTATTTGTCGAACCCGTTCAGGTCGGCGATGATGCGCGGCATCGCCGTTCCGACGATGGTCTGGTCGAGGGCTGCCAGCAGCAGGGCCAGCATGACCCCGACGGTGACCAGGACCAATCGGCGGCGGGACATCTCGGCGGCGGTCATACCTTCTCCAGCTCCTTGTTCAGATTCAAGTTGAAGTTTTGGACCAGCTTCAGCAGGAGGTGCCGAAGCTGCTTCAGCTCGGCTTCGGTGAAGCCGGCCACGAGTTCGTCCTGGGCCCGGTTCTTCTCAGAGCCGATCTCATCGAGCTTGCTCTGGCCGGCCGGGCTGATCTTGACCCGCGTCGCGCGCCGGTCGTCGGGATCGGGGAAGCGCTCGACCAGGCCGTCGCGCTCCAGGATGTCGACCAGCCCGGTCACGTTGCGCGCGCTGACGTCGAGAGAGTCGGCCAGGTCGCCGAGCGTGACGTCTCCGAGGCGGCCCAGCCGGTAGAGCAGGGCGAGCCGGCTCTCGCTCAGCCCGTGGCGCTCGAGCCAGCGGTCCATGCGGAGCCGAAACGTGTGGGAGGCGGCGCGAAGGGCCGCCAGCGCCTCACCGGAAGCGAGGTCGGCGGCAGGTGCGGTCTGCATGAACTCCCTGACCCGGCGGTCGTAAAGGAGGCCGTCGGAGCCGCAGTCGAGGTGAGTTTCGAACTTGGGAAAAGAACACCGGCCCGAAGAAGAAGCCCGCCGAGAGCGTGCAGATGACCGCCCCGACCGCCATCGCCGGCACCAATCCCAGCCAGGAGCCGAGCGTGCCGCCGAGCAGGAAGCCGAGCGGGCGCGGCCCCCAGAAGAGGGTCCGCATGGTGGCGTTCATCCGCGCCTGCAGGCGATCGGGGGTGATCAACTGCCGAAGCGTCAGCTGGGCCACGTCGAAGATCCCGGAGGCGAGGCCCTGGACGACGATCGACGCGTAGAGGAGCGGGAGGCCGCCGACGAGGCCCGAGGCCGCGATCCCGAACGCCGGCAGGGCGGTGATCAGCTGGGAGAGGAAGAGCAGCCGGCCGAAGCCGACGATCGTGGTCACCCGCTCGCGCACCAGCACGCTGATCACCAGGCAGACGCTGAGGACCGCGAAGAGGATCCCGACCTGGGCCGGCGGCATGGGCAGCCGCCGGTAGCAGAAGAGGAGGAGGAGGCCCTCGATCATCCGCCAGCCGATCGTGAAGGTGCCGTTGCCGGCGGCCAGGCGGCGGAGGATGGGGTTGCCGAAGACGAATCGGAGCCCCTCGGTCAGCTCGGCCCGGAAGCCGGCCGGGCGGGCGCCGGACGGCTCCGGCTCCGGCTGCCGGATCAGCAGCAGCGCCAGCGCCGAGACGAGGTAGGAAGCAGAGTCGACCGCGACGGCCCGGGCCGCCCCGATCGCCTGGACCAGGACGCCGCCGATGGCCGGTCCGACGGTGCCGGCGACGGTCTCGCTCACGTAGAGGCGGGAGTTGGCGCCCATGATCAGCCGCCGGGTCACCAGTGCCGGCAGGTAGGCCTGGTAGGCAACCGCGAAGAGAACGTTGAAGACGCCCGTCAGCAGGGCGGCGACAAAGAGCTGGTAGATGGTCAGCAGCCCGGCCACCGCCGCCAGCGGGATCGAGCCGAGGACGACGAAGCGGGCGAGGTCGCAGGCGATCAGGATCGGACGCCGGCGGATGCGGTCGGCGATGGGGCCGAACAGCAGCCCCAGACCCACGAAGGGCAGCGTCTCCAACGCGCCCAGCAGCGAGACCTGCAACGGCCCGGCGTGGAACAGGAAGATCGCCGCGGTCGGAATCGCGAGGTCGCTGACCGTGGTCCCGAGGGTGCTGATCGTCTGGCCCGCCCAGAGCAGCAGGAAGGACCGATTCCGCTCCAGACGCTCCACCGTAGCGAGGGTACGATTCCGGCTCGTGGTCGGTTCGATCGGCTCCCTGGTCCTGGACGTCACCATCGCCCCCGAGGGTCAACTGAAGCTCGACGACGACCGCGACGCGTCGATCAAGATCGGTGGGGGCGGCCAGGCTGCCAACTTCTGCGCCTGGTCCGCCGCGCTGGGCGAGACCGCCCGCCTGGTCACCCGCGTCGGTGACGACGAGCTCGGCCGCCGGCTGGTGGCCCAGATCGAGGCCGGCGGGGTGGAGGTGAAGGCCGTCCTCGGCGACGAGCCCACCGGCGCCATCGCGGTCCTCATCGGCCCCGCCGGCGAGCGCACCTTCGCCCGTCAGGAGCGGTCGGTGCTGGGCCTTCGGGCCGAGGAGGTCGAAGAGGATTGGTTCCGAGGCCTCAACCTGCTCCACATCCCGGCCTATTCGCTGTTCGCCGAGCCTCTCGCCAGCACCGTTCGAAGGGCCGCCGAGATCGCCCGCAAGGACGGGGCCCTGCTCTCGATCGACCTCTCCTCCGCAGCCGGCATTCGCGAGTACGGCGGCGCCAAGCTGGCGCTGGACCTGACCATGCTGCGGCCCGAGATCGTCTTCGCCAGCGAGGCTGAGGCGGCGGAGCTGGGTGCTCCCCTGGAGGGGATGGCGAAGGTGCCCGTGGTCAAGCTCGGGACGCGCGGCGCGCGCGTCTTCAGCCGCCGGGTGCCGGCCTCCCGCGTGGACGCGGTCGATGCAACCGGCGCCGGCGATGCGTTCGCGGCCGCCTTCTGCAGCGCCTACCTCGATGGGGCGACGCCGCTCGAGGCGGCCGGCCGAGCGGTGCTGGTGGGCGCCTTCGCGGTGACCCGAATGGGAGCCCGACCGTAGCTCGTGGCCTACTGGCCCGTCGAGGTCGCTCCTGAGATCGCCGCCGCGATCCGCGTGGGCGGCCCGGTCGTCGCCCTCGAGACCTCGATCGTCGCCCAGGGGCTGCCCGCGCCCTACAACCTCGAGGCCGCTTTCGGCTGCGAGGCGGCAATCCGGGAGGAGGGCGCCCTCCCGGCCACCGTCGCCGTGCGCGCCGGAGCGATCCGTGTCGGCCTCGGCGAGGCCGAGCTGCGCTCCCTGGCGGCGAATGAGGAGGCCGTCAAGGTCAGCACCCGGGACCTCGGCTGGGCGATCGCGCAGGGGTTCGCGGGTGCGACGACCGTCGCCGCGACCGCCCGGGCGGCAGGCCTGGCCGGGATCAAGTTCATGGCCACGGGGGGCATCGGCGGCGTCCACCTCGGCCACGCCGAGGACATCTCGGCCGACCTCTTCGAGCTCGCCCGGTCCCCGGTCGCGGTCTTCTGTGCCGGGGCCAAGACGGTGCTCGACATCGGCCTGACGATGGAGCGCCTGGAGTCCTACGAGGTGCCCGTGCTGGGCTGGCGAACCGAGGACCTGCCCGGCTTCTACCTGAGGCGCACCGGCCACCCGGTCACGGCAACCGTGAGCGGACCCGAGGAGGCGGCGCAGGTGCTTCGAGCGTCCTGGGCCACAGGCCTCCACGGGATCGTGGTCGCGGTGCCGCCGCCGGGCGAGCTGCCGGACGCGGCCGAGCTCGTCGCCCGCGCGCTGGCCGAGGTGGGGGAGCTGAGCGGGCCGGCGGTGACCCCGGCGCTGCTGGCCAAGGTCGCCGAGCTCTCGGGAGGGCGCTCGCTGCGGCTGAACGTCGAGCTGGTCGTGAACAACGCCCGGGCCGCCGCCCAGACCGCCGTGGCTTTCTGCAAGCTTTGATCGTCGACGGGCACCTCGACATCGCCTGGAATGCGCTGGCCTTCGGGCGTGGCTTCGACGGACCCGGCACCAAGGGCTACCTGGTCACCCGCTCCGCCCTCGAGCAGGCCGGTGTCGGGCTCGTCTTCGCCACCCTCTTCGCGGCGCCCGGGGTGGAAGAGGAGATGGTCGGGACGGGCGCCTACTACCGGAACGCGCGCGAGGCACGCCTCCTGGCCCTGAGCCAGCTCAACTACTACGGTGCCGTGGGCCTGCCGCTGGTCCGGCGCCGGCGGGACCTCGGCCGCCCGGGCCTCCAGGCCGTGGTCCTGATGGAG
>VBHN01000038.1:11388-14925 GCA_005881155.1 Chloroflexota bacterium
AGCGGCGGGACGCACGCACCCGGCGGCCTGACCGCCGCCGGGCGCCGGCTCCTGCCGGCCCTGGCGCGGGCGGGGATGATCCTCGACCTGAGCCACCTGGCGCAAGCCGCGGTGGAGGATGTCCTCCGGCTCTGGAAGGGGCCGCTCATCGCCTCCCACTCCAACGCGCGGGCCCTGGTCCCCGGTGATCGGCAGCTGTCGGACGCCACCGTCGCCGAGCTTGCCCGGCGCGGCGGCGTGGTCGGGGTCAGCTTCTATCGCGGCCACCTCCGGACCGACGGGCGGCGGCCAAACCTGGATGACGTCGCCCGCCACGTCCGGCACCTGGCGCGGGCAGCCGGGGGCCCCGAGCATGTCGGCTTGGGCACCGACCTGGACGGCGGCTTCGCGTCCGACGCCGCGCCGCTCCGGAGTCTCTCCCAGCTCTCGAACCTGGGGCTCCGTCTGCGCCGCGATTTCTCCTCGGAAGAGGTCGACGGGATCCTGGGCGGGAACTGGCTCCGCTTCCTCAAGCGCGCCCTGCCAACTGGATAGGATTAGTTACGCCTTGGAGTTCCCGCTCTACGACGTCCTGATCGTGGGAGGGGGCGGAGCCGGGCTGCGAGCGGCAATCGCAGCCGCCGAGACCGACCCCGGCCTGAAGATCCTGATCGTCTCCAAGGTCTACCCGATGCGCAGCCACACGGTCTCCGCCGAGGGCGGAGCGGCGGCCGCGCTGCGGCCCGAGGACAGCTGGGAGAACCACGCCTTCGACACCGTCAAGGGCTCCGACTACATCTCCGACCAGTTCGTGGTCGAGACCTTCGTCCGCGAGGCCCCGGTCGAGCTGATCCAGCTCGAGCACTGGGGCTGCCCCTGGAGCCGCGACCCGGACGGCAAGATCAGCGCCCGGCCCTTCGGCGGCATGACCACCTGGCGCACCTGTTTCGCGGCGGACAAGACCGGCTTCCACATGCTCCACACGCTCTTCCAGACCTCGCTCAAGTACGACAGGATCGAGCGCCTGGACGAGACCTTCGTCACCTCCCTGCTGGTCGAGGACGGCCGCTGCGTCGGGATCGCCGCGCTCAACCAGCGGAGCGGGGTGATGAGCGCCGTCCGCGCCAAGACCGTGATCCTCACCACCGGCGGCAACGGCCGCATCTACGCCTTCTCCACCAACGGCAACATCTGCACCGGCGATGGCATGGCGCTCGCCTACCGCGCCGGCGTTCCGCTCAAGGACATGGAGATGGTGCAGTTCCATCCGACCGGGCTGCCCTCGACCGGCATCCTGATCACCGAGGCGGTGCGCGGCGAGGGCGGCTACCTCACCAACAACAAGGGCGAGCGGTTTCTGAAGGACTACGTGCCCAGCAAGATGGAGCTGGGCCCGCGCGACATCATCTCGCGCGCGATGGTGACCGAGTTCGAGGCCGGCCGCGGTTTCGCGGGCCCGTACGGCAACTACATGCACCTCGACGTCCGCCACCTGTTCATGCGGGAGCTGGGCCTCGACTACGTCGGGATCGACATCGTCCACGACCCGATCCCGGTCCGGCCGGTCGAGCACTACATGATGGGCGGCATCGACTGCGACATCACCGGCGCGACCAGCCTGCCCGGCCTCTTCACGGCCGGCGAGTGCGCCAACGTCGGGTTGAACGGCGCCAACCGGCTCGGGTCCAACTCGCTCAGCGAGTGCCTCGTTTTCGGCGCCGCCGCGGGCCGGGCGGCCGCGCACCAGGCACAGGAGGCGAAGGCGCCGACCTCGAACCCGGTCGACGCCCTGCTCAAGGACGAGACGCGGCGGGTCGAGAAGAAGTACCTGGAGAGCCGGCAGGGGACCGAGAAGCTCGCCGAGATCCGGGTCGAGATGCAGCGCTCCATGGACGAGCACGTCGGCGTCTTCCGAACCGCCGAGGGACTCAAGGAGGAGGAGAAGCTGATCGCGGGCTTCCGGCAGCGCTTCGCGAGGCTGAAGATCGAAGACCGCAGCCACGTCTTCAACACCGAGCTCACCGCCGCGCTCGAGCTCGACTACATGCTGGAGTTGGCGGAGGTGATGACCGCCTCCGCGATCAACCGCAAGGAGTCACGTGGCGCGCACGCGCGCCGTGACTTTCCGAAGCGCAACGACGAGCACTACCTGGCCAACCAGATCGCCACCCACGTGCCGGGCGGCAAGCCGAAGCTGGAGTTCCGGCCCGTCCGCATCACCCACTGGCAGCCGCAGGCCCGTACCTACTAAGGAAGAGCACTTGGCCGAAACCGTCGAAGTCACCGTCCAGCGCTACAACCCGGAAACCGACTCCGCGCCTCGCCTGCAGACCTATGAGGTTCCCTACAAGGACGACTGGGTCGTGCTCGACGCCATCCTCTACATCAAGGACCACCTCGACGCCACGCTCTCCTACCGCTGGTCCTGCCGGATGGGCATCTGCGGGTCCTGTGGCATGAACGTCGACGGCCATCCGAAGCTGACCTGCTCCGCGCACCTGCGCGAATACCGGCGCGGCTTCACCGTGGAGCCGCTCTCGAACTTCCCCGTCATCCGCGACCTGGTCGTCGACATCGACGACTTCATGGCCAAGCTCAAGTCCGTGAAACCGTGGATCGTCCGAGAGCTGGAGCAGCCTCTCGGCGACGGCGAGTACCTGCAGTCCAACAACCAGATCGACCATTACCGGCAGTTCAGCCAGTGCATCAACTGCATGCTCTGCTACGCGGCCTGCCCGGTCTACGGGATGGAGCCCGAGTTCCTGGGGCCGGCCGCGATCGCCCTCGCGCGCCGCTACAACCTCGACTCGCGCGACGAGGGCACGGTCGAGCGGGTCAACGTCCTGGCTGCCTCGGAAGGGATCTGGGAATGCTCTTGCATCGGCGAGTGCTCGGTTGCCTGTCCGAAGGGCGTCGACCCCGCCAAGGCCATCCAGCAGACCAAGTTCGACACCGTCAACGGCGCCATCATGAGCACCATGCTGATGCCGTTCGGGAACCGCCGGTGAGCGACGCCGCCGACCTGGGCGCCGGGCCCGCGCGCACCTTTCGGCGCCCGCTCGGCGGAGGCTGGTTCCTGCGCCAGCCGAGCTACTTCCTGTACATGGTCCGGGAGCTGACGGTGGTCTTCATGACCGCCTGGCTGGTCTGGTTCCTTTACGAGGTCTGGCTGCTCAAGCAGAAGGCGTTCGTCAGCCTCAACGGCAACTACGCGGTGCTCGTGTTCAGTGTCGTCTGCCTGCTCTTCACGCTCTACCACGCGGTCACCTTCCTGAACCTTTCGGGCCTGATCCTGCGGATCCCGATCGGCGACCGCTTCGCCCCGGCCGTGATCGTCAAGGGCCTCGCCTTCGGGGGCCTGCTGTTCGTCACCGTGGTCGGAGGCGCGGTCATGGTCTACCTCGGCTACGTGAAGCTCTGATGGCTGTGTCCGAGCCCGGCGAGCACGTCCCCTGGCATCGCCGTGAAGACCTGAAGCCTGCGGTCGGGCACGGGTTCTGGTGGTTCATGTTCGGCAACGGCGGCGCCATCGCGGCAATCCTGCTGCCGGTCACCATC
>VBHN01000233.1 GCA_005881155.1 Chloroflexota bacterium
CCCTTCTCGGCGGCCAGCTCGGCCATCGCTCGCGCATCGTCGAGGTCAGTGCCAAGCGGCCATTCGCAGTACACGGCCTTGCCGGCGGCCAGTGCTGCGGAGACGAGCTCTCGATGGTGCGGGACCTTGACCGTGACGGCGACCACGTCGACGTCCGGGCGGGCCACCAGCTGCTCGTGGCCCGAGTAAACGTGCGCGACCCCGAATTCCTCGCCCGCTGCGCGGGCCGATTCCGCGCTGTGCGCGCTGAGCGCCGCGATCTCGTACTCCGGTAGTGCCCGCAGAGCAGGGATGTGGGCGGTGCTGGCCCAGCCCCGAACCGGGCTGACCCCGATGATCCCGACACCCAGGGTCGACTTGCGGATGCCTGGAGCTGATGTTCTCTCGCGAGCGGATGTCCCGGGCATCTAGAAACCAAGCACCTCGTCGACCAACACCACGGTGATGCGTCCTGGGGTGATCTCGCGGTTGATGACGACAATCTTGTTCACCGCGCTGCGGATGCCGTAAGCAGCCTGCGCGCGCGCGTCTTCGAGTCGCCACGCGTATTCGTTGATGCGGAGTAGACCTTCCTCGACGTCGAGCACGATCTTCTGCGTGCCGACGACGAGGATGACGCGCCCGGCGCCGCTGACATAAGGCCCAAGCTGGCTGCCGCTCATCGAAGCAGCGAGCAGCGACCCCGTTTCCGTGACCGCGTGGACGCTGCCGAGCATGACGTCGGGCGCCGCCCCCAAGCGGCGAATCTCCTGGGCCTCGGTCTCGCGATCCATGCTCCAGATCCGGGGCCGGAGCGCCGCGTAGCGACCGGACCTTTCGATCTCGGACGTGATGCCCAGCACGTCGAGCGTTTGCGATGCCCCCTGGTGCACGGCGGAGCCGTCAGGGATCAGGTCCAGGACAATCCGCTTTGCCGAGGCGGTGTCGGGAGCGCGCCGGACCGTGATTCCATTCGCCCCGAGGCCCACAGCGGCTCTCTTCACTCGGGCCTCGTCCGCCCTGGTGCCCCACCGCCGGGTCAGCGATTCATCCGCGTCGACGCCGCCTGCCTTGATCATCGGGCCAATCTCCTTTGGGCTCGATATACTTGCAACTACAAGCAGCCTAGGCCCTTGTGATTGCATATGCAAGTACCTTCGGGACTGGACGCGGCCGGCCAGATGGAGCGGATCGTGGCCAGGGAGGTGCCGGGCGGGCGCGGCTTGCAGGCCTGGGACGCGCTGCTGCGAGCGCATGCCACGCTCTTGCGCCAGCTTGAGACCGATCTCGAAGACAAGACCGGCCTCGGCCTGGCCGACTTCGACGTGCTGGCTCAGCTGGCCATCGCCGGCGGCTCGCTGCGGATGACTGAGCTGGCGGACCGGGCCCTCATCTCACGCTCCGGGATGACTCGGCGCGTCACCCGATTGGTTCACGAAGGCCTGGTCCGTCGTGCTCACGCCGATGCCGACGCGCGGGGGGTCGTGGTCCAGCTGACAAAGTCCGGATTGGACCGTCTGACGAGCGCAGCCCCTGTCCACGTGCGCGGAGTTTCAGAGCTGTTCCTCGAAAAGCTGGACGACCGCGAGCTCGCCGTTCTCGAGAGCGCTCTCGCCAAGGTCACGCTCGACTGCACTTTCGGCTAGAGCGGGTCGAGAGACTCGGCTCGTGTCGCGAGCAGCCGAACCTGGGCGCGGAAGGTATCGCGTGTTTCGAGGTCGAGCGGCGCGAGCAGTTGGGCTTCCGCCGCCCGCAGGCGCTCATCCAGGGTCGCGAGGAGTTCGGTGCCGGCTTCGGTGGTGACGGTGAATGTTCCCAGCTCCCCCGGCGGCGTCGGCGGCGCCTGCCGCAGGGGGCTGCCCAGGATCAGCTCGACGCGCGCCTCGAGCAGCTGGCGTCGGAGCTCGTCTTTCAGCTCGGGCTTGTACGGGCTACCGCGGCGTGCGCGGCCGTGGCATACGCCCGCAAGACCACGCCCAAGCCCCATCCGAGGTCGCCGGCCAACGCACCGACGCAGCTGGGGGCGCCGCCAACGTCCTCAAGGTGACCAGGGGTCTCAGCCATCGCCCCATGATACCCAAAAAGCGCTGTTTTCAAGATCCTCTGTTTATAGGATGATCTGTTGGGCATATAGTTGACCCATGAACCGAGGACAAGACACGGAGGGTGAGGTGACCGAGGGCAGTCACCCAGGGAAGCCCAGGGTGGTGGTGGTCGGCGGTGGTTACGGCGGTTACGCCGTGGCCAAAGCGCTGGACGGGACGAGCAACGTCGTGCTCATCGAGCCCAGGGACGCATTCATGCACAACGTCGCCGCCCTTCGCGCGCTGGTCGATCCGTCCTGGCTCCCGAGGATCTTCCTGCCCTACGAGCGCCTGCTTGCCAACGGCCGAGTCGTCCGAGATCGGGCCATCGTCGTGGATCCGCACCGCGTGGTGACCGCGTCGGGCGAGGAGATCTCGGCGGACTACATCGTGCTGGCCACCGGGTCGAGGTATCCCTTCCCGGCCAAGACGGACCTCGTCGACGCCCGCCAGGCCCAGGAGCAGGTACGCGTAGCGCATCGTGCGCTCGCAGAGGCCGACCGGGTCCTGCTGGTCGGAGCGGGCCCCGTCGGCATCGAGCTGGCCGGAGAGATCCGTCACGTATGGCCCGAGAAGTCGATAGTCCTCCTCGACGTCGCCGACGAGATCCTCGGTGGTCCGTACAAGCCCGAGCTGAAAGACGAGCTCCGACGCCAGCTGCTCGAGGCGCGCGTCGAGCTGATCCTGGGCAGCCCCCTGCGGCAGGCGCCGCCGACGCCGCCGGGGGAGCTGGGAACATTCACCGTCACCACCGAAGCCGGCACCGAAGTTATCGCCGACATCTGGTTCCGCTGCTACGGCGTTGTGCCCAGCAGCGACTACCTCGGAGACGCACTGGTCCCCGCACGCCGCGCGGACGGGTTCATCGAGGTTGGCCCCACGCTCCAGGTGGCCGGGCAGACCACCGTCTTCGCAGTCGGTGACGTCTCCACCGCCGACAGCAAGATGGCCGTCTTCGCCGGGCGTCAGGCCGCCATCGTGGCGGACAACATCAGCGCCCTCGTCCAGGGGCGGTCCGACCTCACCCACTACAAGTCGATGGGCGTCGCCATCGCCGTGCCGATCGGGCCCAACGGCGGGGCGGGTCAGTTTCCTGGAGAGGATGGAGTCGCGGGGCGCGAGGTGATCGCCGAGAGGAAGGGCAGAGAGATGGGGGTGGAACGACTTAGGGAGCGTTTCGGATTGCGGACAACGGCCGCCGCCTGACCAAACCGTGGAGCGGCAGGGAAGGGTGGCTGATGGGGATTGAACCCACGGCCCCCAGGGCCACAACCTGGTGCTCTACCACTGAGCTACAGCCACCACGAAGCCGACCAATCGGCCAGAGAGCCGATTGTACCCGTGCGTACAATCAGGGCCATGGCGACCGCGAACCAGGTTCGGTTCGACGCCCTCCTCTCCAAGGGCGACCTCATAGAGACCGCTTCGGAGATGACCCCTGAGTACCTGAAGGAGCTCAAACACACCCTCACGGTCAGCGGTGACACCGAGCTGATCTCGGCCCCGGCCTACTACCTGGCCGCCCAGCGCGCGCCCAGCGTCAACGCCTTCATGACCGGCATCGCGATCATCCAGGACGAGCTGGCGCACGCGCACATCGCCTACCACATCCTCGAGGAGCTGGGTGACGACGAGGAGACCCTGATCTTCGAGCGCGACCCCAAGTCCTTCCGCTATCCCTACGCATTCGACGTCCCACTCGAGTCCTGGACCGAGCTCGCCATCGCCAACGCCATGTACGACCAGGCCGGCTTCTGCCTCCTCGGCGACATCCACGAGGCCTGCTCGTACGGGCCCTGGAAGCGCGGGCTGGTGAAGGTGATGGCGGAGGAGAACTTCCACCTCCGCAACGGGCAGAGCTGGATGAAGAAGATCTCCAAGGCCGGTGGTGAGGCGAAGTCCGAGCTGCAGCGCAACGTCGACTGGATGTTCCCGCTGA
>VBHN01000094.1 GCA_005881155.1 Chloroflexota bacterium
CCTCAACGCCTTCATCCCCGACTACCTCCGAGCCAACCACCATCCCGAGCTGATCACCGCCTCGCTGACCGCGCTGAACCTGTTCCAGCTGCCGGCCTCCTTCATCGGCGGCGCGCTGGCGGCGCAGCTGGTCGGCCGGCGCTGGCCGTTCATCGCCTGCGGCGTGGTGACGGTGCTCGCCGCCGCAGCGATTCCTTTCGCGCCGGGCCTCTGGCTGGCGGTGACGGTGGGGGTGCTGGGCTACGCGGCCGCCCAGGTCTTCATGCTCGTCCTCGCCCTCCCGCCGCTGCTCGCGAAGTCAGATGACGTCCACCGCGTCACGGCCGGCATCACCACCATCCAGTACACGACCGGGTTCCTGGCTCCGATCCTGGCCGGGGTCGCCTGGGACCTGACCGGCAGCAGCGCCAGCGCCTACTGGATGGTCATCGTGGCCGGGGTCGTGCAGGCGCTCTCGCCGCTCGGACTGAGGCTGCCCCGGCAGCGGCGGGCGGCGGCCTAGAAGCGCTTTCCCGCGACCGCGGCCTTGCGGCGCGCCTCGAGCAGGACGGGCGCGGGCGGCAGGACCCTGGCGGCGAGCCTGCCTCCGAGGGACGCAAACGGCCTGATCGCCGCCTCCGCCATCGGCAGCCGGCGCAGGCCGTAGAGCTCGACCGCCCGGTCGGGCAGCAGGGACACCGCGGCCTGGCCGAGCGCCCACCAGCCCGGCCGGCGGAGGACCGAGAGCGGCGGGTGCAGCACCGTGTCCAGCGCCTCCAGCGCCGTCTGCGTCAGCTGCAGCATCGGCTGCTGGGTGTCGATGAAGGCGTCGTTGGCGGCCCAGCTGTCCGGCACCTGCTCGGCGGCCAGCCCGACCAGCTCCGCCTGCCGGACCATCTCGGCTACGTAGCCGTCCTTCGCGGCCGGCGAGAGCGGCCGCACGAAGTGTTCGTAGGCGAGGACGAAGGACTCGACCAGGGTGGTGTGGATCCAGAGCAGCAGCACCGGGTCGTCGGCCGCGTAGGGCAGCCCGGTGACGCGGTCGAGGCCGTGGATCGGCCGGTGGATGGCGCGGACCCGGCGGCCCATCTTCCGGGCCTCCTCGGTGGCGCCGAAAACGGTGACCATCACGTAGTTGGAGGTGCGGTTGAAGCGGCCCCAGACGTCCTTCTTGTAATCCGAGTGCTGCTCGACGGCCGCGATCGCCAGCGGGTGCAGCGCCTGGTACATCAGCGCCCGGAGGCCGCCGATCAGGAGTCCCGGCTCCTTGTGCAGGCGCCAGGCTACCGAGCTGGGGCCGAAGAGCCCGTAGTCGACCTCAGCCCTGGCGTCAGCGTTGGCGGCGGCGCCCATCTGAAGGAGATACCCCCGGCGTTACTTCCCAATCGGGCTCGCACTCGGCGAGGCCCGCCAGCTCGTCGGGGCTGACCGGCAGCCTGCCCAGCCGCCGCCCGGTGGCGGCGCGGAGGGCGGCCGCAATGGCGGCCGGCGAGGAGATCAGGGGCGGCTCGCCAACGCCCTTGGCGCCGTAGGGCGCGTCCGGCTCCGGCTCCTCGACCAGGATCGAGCTGACGGCCGGCATGTCGAGGGCGGTCGGGATGATGTAGTCGGTGAAGCTGGCGTTGAGGATCTTGCCCTCTCGCTGCTTGATCTCCTCCATGGTCGCCATCCCCACGCCCTGGGCGATCCCGCCTTCGATCTGCCCGTGGACCTGGAGCGGGTTCAGCGCCTTGCCCACGTCCTGGGCGGTGGCGACCTCGACCACACGCGCCAGGCCGGCCTCGGGGTCGACGTCGACGGTCGCCCGGTGCGCCACGAACATGAAGGACACGTGGGCGTCGCCCTGGCCCTCGGGGTTCAGCCCCGAGGTCGGCCGGTGGTGGTACTCGAACTCGCGCTCGATCGGCTCCTCCAGGAAGAGCTCGATCGGCGCCAGGGCCATGCCCTCGGCGTCCAGCACCTGGCCGGCGTCGAGCGACCGGGCGGGCGGGCCTGCCCGGCGCAGCACCTCCTCGGCAACCCGCCTCGAGGCCAGCTGGACCGCGCTGCCCGTCATCCAGGTCTGCCGCGAGGCCGAGGAGGACCCCGCGTCGCCGACGGTCGTGTCCGCCGGCAGGGAGACGACCTCCTCCACGCCGAGCTCGGTGCGGGCGATCTGCTGGGTGATCGTCACCACGCCCTGGCCGACCTCGGAGGCCGCCGTTTTGATCGAAGCCAAGGCCCGGCCGTCGGGCCCGCGTTCGAGGCGGACCCGGGCGGTCGAGTAGTCGTCGTGGCCCTCCGAGTAGGCGATGTTCTTGAACCCGACGGCGAAGCCGGTCGCCCGGACCACGTTGGCCGCCTCCGCCACGTTGCCGGCCCCACCCGGCAGCGACAGACGGTGGCCGGACCGAGCCGGCTCGGGGAGCTCGGCGCAGAGCCGGATCAGCTCCTCCAGGGGGGCGGCGCCGGTCACGCGCTGGCCGGTGATCAGCTGCTCGCCGCTGCGCAGCGCGTTCTTCAGGCGGAGCTGGACGGGGTCCATTCCCAGCCGGGCGGCGAGCGCGTCCATCTGTGACTCGTGCGCGAAGCAGGTCTGGACCGCGCCGAACCCACGCATGGCGCCGTTGGGAACGCTGTTGGTGCGAGCCGCGCCGCTCCAGACCAGGGCGTTCGGGACTCGGTAGGGACCGGCGCCGAAGCAGGCCGCGTTGGCCGTGACGGCGCCCGACGAAGAGGCGTAGGCGCCGCCGTCCAGGACGATGGTGGCGCGGACGAAGACCAGTGCGCCCGAGCGGTCCGCGCCCGTCGAGTACCACATCTGGGCGGGGTGCCGGTGGACGTGGCCGACGAACGACTCCTCGCGCCCGTACCACATCTTCACGGGCCTGCCGGTGCGCAGGGCCAGCAAGCAGGCGTGGATGTGGATGGACAGGTCCTCACGAGCGCCGAAGGCGCCGCCGACGCCCGCCAGGTGCAGTCGCACGGCGCCCGGCCGCAAGGCCAGGCAGGCCTCCACCTGTCCCAGATCGACGTGGAGTGCCTGGGTGGCGACGTGGAGGTCGACGCTTCCATCGCCGGCCGGGACGGCGAGGCCGGCCTCCGGGCCGAGTGGCGCCTGGTCCTGCTGGCCAAGCTCGTAGTAGCCGTCCACGACGACCTCGGCGCGAGCCTCCGGGTCTCCGCGTCGGATGAGCAGCTCGCGGAGCACGGAGCCGGCCCGGATCGCCTCGACCGGGTCGGTCAGGGCCGGGAGCAGCTCGTAGTCGGCCTCGATCGCGGCCGCCGCCCGGCGGGCCTGCTCGGGGTGGTCGGCGGCCACCACGGCCACCGGTTCGCCGGCATAGCGGACCTCCTCCCCCACACCGACCAGCACGGGCTGATCCGGAGGGTCATGGAGGCTGAACAGGCGAACGCCGGGCAGGTCGGCGGCGGTCAGCACGGCCCGGACGCCAGGCATCGAGATCGCCTGAGCGACGTCCAGCGAGCGGATCAGCGCATGGGCGTGCGGGCTGCGCAGGGTTTTGGCGTAGAGCATCCCCGGCGCGACCAGGTCGGACCCGAAGCTGAAGTCGCCGCGGACCTTGGCAGGCGCGTCTGGACGCGGCACCGACTCCCCGACCCGCCCCCGGGTGCGCAGCTCAGGCATACAGCACTCCCAGCAGGCGGCGGCTGGCGGCCGCGACCTCCAGCGCCAGGGTGTCCTCGTCGGCGGTGAGCAGGCGGCCGCCGCGCACCACGACCCGCCCTTCGACCACCACCGCCTCCGCCCGCGAGGGCGGGTCGAGCGCCAGCGCGACGAAGGGGTCGGGGATCCCGCTCCGGCCCAGGTCGTCGGACCGGTAGAGGGCGACGTCGGCACGCTTGCCGACCGCCAGGGTGCCGCAGTCGGTGCGGCCCAGGACCGCGGCGCCGCCGGCCGTCGCCAGCCTCCAGGCCATCGCCGGGCTCAGGGCAGAGGCCGGCTCCGGCTGGCCGAGCATGGCGGCCCGCAGACGTGCCAGCAGCAGCGCCTGCCGGATCTCGCCGACCAGGTCGTAGTCCTCGTTGCTGGAGGCTCCGTCCACGCCCAGCCCGACCGGGACGCCGGCCGCCAGCAGGTCGGCGACCGGGCAGGCGCCCGCCCCCAGCCGCATGTTGCTGGACGGGCAGTGGGCGACGCCGGTGCCGTGGGCTGCCAGGCGCGCCATCTCGGCGGCCGAGAAGTGAACGCCGTGCGCGAGCCAGACGTTGCTGTCCAGCCAGCCGAACTCCTCGAGCAGGTCGAGCGGCCGCAGCCCGAACTTGGACACGCAGAACTCGTCCTCGTCGACCGTCTCGGCCAGGTGGGTGTGAAGGCGGACGCCGAGCTTGCGCGCCAGCTGGGCCGACTCCCGCATCTGCCGCTCGGTCACCGAGAAGGGCGAGCAGGGCGCGATCGTGACCCGGCACAGGGAGCCGGGCGCGGGGTCGTGGTAGCGGGCGACCAGCCGCTCGCAGTCGGCCAGGATGGCGTCGTCGTCCTCGACCAGCGAGTCCGGCGGCAGACCGCCTTGGGCCTCGCCCAGGCTCATCGACCCGCGGCAGGGCTGGAAGCGGATGCCGAGCTCGGCGGCGGCCTCGACCAGCGCCTCGAAGATGCCGGTCCGGCCGGCCGGGAAGATGTAGTGGTGGTCGGTGCTGAGCGTGCAGCCGGCCAGCAGGAGCCGGCCGATGCCGGCCCGAGCCGCCGCCCGGACCACCTCGGCGTCGAGCTCCGCCCAGACCGGGTAGAGGGCCTTCAGCCAGCCGAAGAGCCCATCGCCGTGGTTGAACCCGCGGGTCGCCTGTTGGTAGAGGTGGTCGTGCGAGTTGACCAGGCCGGGCACCGCCACGCAGTTGGGTAGGTCCAGCACCTCGCCTGCCTCGGGCAGCGGCCCGCTACCCATCTCCACGATCTCGCCGTTGCGGCTGCGCAGCCAGCCGCTCTCCAGGCGCTCGCCGCTGCCGGTGACGAGCAGGCCGGCGCGGACCACCAGGCTCACGCCCGCAGCTCCGCGGCCGCCCGCCGCGCCGCCTCGAAGATCCGCAGGTAGCCGGTGCAGCGGCAGAGGTTGCCGGAGAGCGCCTCGCGCAGCTCGTACTCGTCAGGGTTCCGGTTGCGGCGGAGGAGATCGGCGAGGGAGACCACGAAACCGGGCGTGCAGAACCCGCATTGAACGCCGCCGGCCTCGACCATGGCCCTCTGCACCGCGGCCGTGATCGGGTCGCCGGCCAACCCCTCGATGGTCACGATCTCCGAGCCCGCGGCGGCCGCGGCCAGGACCAGGCAGGCGCAGACCAGGCGACCGTCGAGCAGGACCGAGCAGGAGCCGCACTCGCCCTGCTCGCAGGCGTTCTTGGAGCCAAAGCGGCCGAGGCCCTCGCGGAGGAAATAGAGGAGCGACTCGCCCTCCCACGCCTCCGCCTCCACCTCCTCGCCGTTGACGTGGAGGCGAAGGCTGCTCATGCCACCTCCCCGGTCCGCGCCAGCGCCCGGCGCGCCATCACCGCCACCACATGACGCCGGTAGATCGCGCTTCCGCGCTGGTCGTCGATCGGCCGCGCGGCCCCGGCTGCCAGCTCGCCGAAGCGCGCCGCGGCGGCCTGGCTCGGCCGCAGGGGCCGCTCCCAGCCCGACTCTTCGAAGAGGCCGCGAGCCAGGTCCTCCGCCTCCAACGCCCGGATGATGGTCGGGCCCACCGAGCCGAGAGCCACCCGGACCGCCTTGCGCGCGCGATCGACCACCAGCGCCAGGTTGGCGACCGCGATCACCATCGCATTGCGGGTGCCGGCCTTGAGGAAGGCCTGGGAGGGGCCGGCGTCCAGCCACTCCACCGCCTCGACCAGCTCGCCCGGCCGCCGCGCCGACTTGCGGGGGCCGAGCATGAACTCGGAAAAGGGCACCCGCCGCTCGCCGGCCGGGCTCCGCAGGATGACCTCGGCGTCCAGCGCCGCCAGCACGGGCAGGGTGTCGCCGGCAGGTGAGCAGGTGCCGAGGTTGCCGCCGATGGTGCCGGCGTTGCGGATCTGTGGCGAGCCGATGGTCCGGGCGGCCTGGACCAGCGCCGGGCTGTGCTCGCCGAGCGCGTCAAGGACGCGGGTGTAATCGACCCCGCCGCCGATCCGGACCCGCTCGCCAACGCTGGTGTCGCCGAGCTCGCTCAGGCCGCGGATCGAGACCACGTGCTCGGGCCGCTCGCGCCCGAAGTTGACACCCACCATCAGGTCCGTCCCGCCGGCCAGGAAGATGGCTTCGGGATCCGCCAGCGCTTCCTCCAGGCTCCTCGCGACGGTGACCTTCAATCCGCCTCCAGCGGAACCAGTTGGAAGCGCTTGACGTCCACCAGGCCGCGGTCGGTGATCTTGAGGTCGGGGATCACCGAGAGCGCCAGGAAGCTCATGGTCATGAACGGCGCCTGGATCGTCACCCCCATATCCAAGAGCATCCGCTCCATCGCCGTCAGGGTCCGGTCGACCTCGGCCAGGGGCCGGTCGCTCATCAGGCCGGCCACGGGCAGCGGCAGCTCGGCGACGATCCGGCCGGCCGACGCGATCACGATGCCTCCGCCGATCTCGCCGAGGCGGGTCACGCAGGCTGCCATGTCGGCGTCGTCTACGCCGATCACGACCACGTTGTGGGCATCGTGGGCGACCGTCGACGCGAAGGCGCCGCGCTGCAGCCCGACCTCCGTCGCGAAGCCGATTCCCACCCGCCCGGTGGCATGATGGCGCTCGACCACCGCGATCTTGACCAGGTCGCGCTCGGGGTCGGCGACCAGCTCGCCGTCAACGACGGTCGGCTCCATGAGCTCCGCACCGCTGAGCAGCTGGGAGGGGATGACGCGGATAACGCGCAGGAGGTGGCCGCCGCCGCTCACCTTGAAGGAGGCGGCGGTGACGGGCGCGGCGTTCATCGAGCGGCGGACCCAGTCGGGGACCGCAACCGGCGCGATCTCGCCCAGCGCGCGACCTCGCTTCAGGACCAGCCGGGGGCGGAAGCCGGCCAGGGCGTCGAAGAGGAGGAGGTCGGCCTGGTAGCCCGGAGCAATGGCGCCCAGCCGGTGCAGCCGGTGCTGGAGAGCGGCGTTGTGGGTGGCCATGACCAGGGCGTCCTCGACCGCGATCCCGTTCTCGACGGCGACCCGGACCATCTGGTTCAGGTGGCCCTCCTCGACGATGAAGTTGGGCTCGCGGTCGTCCGTGCAGAAGCAGCAGTTCTCCGGTCCGAACTGCTTGACCAGCGGTAGCAGGTCGACCAGGTTGCGGGCGATCGACGCCTCCCGGATCAGGATGC
>VBHN01000232.1 GCA_005881155.1 Chloroflexota bacterium
ATTTGTCGCGGGCCCCGGTATTGTCGCGGTTTACAGCCGCCCGCGCAGGGTCCAGCCAGGCCCTAAAAGGTGTCCGGGAAGATCAGGTACAGGTTCAAAGTCATCAGCTCGAGGGCGAGCCGGTTGTCCTTGGTATCGCCGTGGAGGCTGATCGAGTAGTCGATCCCCTGGTCCTCCCAGGTCAGGATCAGGTGGTGCGCGTTGCCGCCCAGCTCGCCCGGGCAGAGCTGAAAGAAGGACGGCAGGTTGTGGACGTCCGGCCCGTTCCCGGCCGGCTGGGGGGAGGCGCAGCTCAGGGCCGACGACTGGGCGGTCCTGCGGGCAGCGATCAGGAGAAGGTGGCCGTGCGGGATCTTCGAGGTGCCGAGCGCTATCGGCACCTGCTCGGCGCCCGGGTACCCCTCGGTTGCCGTGAAGTGGCTGTCCAGGACGAACAGAGGTGCCACGTTCGGGTTGCTGAAGATGCAGCAGCCCGCGCCGGAGATGGTGGCGTCGGTGGGGAGCAGGTCGGGGCAGTAGAGGGGGAAGTCGAGCTTCGTCGCCATCGCGCCGCAGCTCTTGAAAAAGCCCCCGTGCTGGAAGGTGAGGTAGAGGTGACCGGCGTGCAGGCCCGGGGGTGAGCCGGTGACGATGGTCCGGCCGGGCGGCAGGGGAGCGGGATGGTAGATCGACACCAGTCGCCAGCCCAGGACCAGGGCCAGGACGAGGGTCGAAGCCGCGATGACCCTTAACGCCCGTGTTTGCCTCGAACTGACCGGGAGCAATAATCACCCCGCAACCGAAATGGAATTCGAGAAGGGTGACCGCATTGTCCGCCTGCTGGCCGAGCTCCGGCTGCTGCAGGCGGTCCCCCACGGGCTGACGACCAGGGAGCTAGGCGAGCGGATGGGCATCAGCCAGCGCCAGGCCCAGCGCGACCTCCGCGCGCTGGAGGACTACCTCGGCGTTCCCTTCTACCAGGAGGGCGGCCGCTGGCTGGTCAGCCGCGAGTTCTGGCTGCAGCCGCTCCGCTTCTCCCTGCCCGAGGCGATGGGCCTGCTCCTCAGCGCCCGCCTGATGCTCCGCCACGCCGACCACGCCGACGAGTTCACCGCCTCGGCCTACGAGAAGCTGGCCGCGGTCCTGCCCGAGCCCATCCGCGACTCGCTGACCGAGGCCGCCGCCGGCCTGGCCCGCAAGCCCGCCGACGGCGCCTACACCCGGATCCTCCGCGACCTCGTGACCGGCTGGGCCGAGCGCCGCCAGGTCCGGATCACCTACACCATGGAGCGCACCTTCGAGCGCACCGTCTGGCCGCTCTTCCTCGAGCCTTCCCCGCTCGGCCACGGAATCTACCTGCTGGCCTGGGACCCCAAGCCCGCGGCGGTCCGCTCCTACCGGGTCGAGCGGATGTCCGACGCCAAGCTGCTGAACGAGACCTTCGAGCCGCCGCCCGGCTTCGACGCCGGCCGCCACCTGGGCCAGGCGTGGGGGATCTGGAGCCCTGGCGACCCAGTCGAGGTTGAGCTCCTCTTCGCGCCGTCGGTTGCGAGACGTGTCCAGGAAACGACCTGGCACCCGAGCCAGGTCCTCGAGCAGCTCCTCGACGGCCGGGTGAAGCTGACACTCCGGGTCAGCTCCTGGCTGGAGCTCCGGCACTGGGTCCTGGGTTGGGGCGAGACCGTGGAGGTGGTCAAACCGGCCGAGCTCCGCAACTCCATCCGCTCCGCCGTCGCCTCGATGGCCCGCACCTACGGCACCGCGCCCAAGCCGTCCCGCCGCCCCGGCCGCCACGCGCCAGCCGATGCCGTCCGCACGCCAAAGCCTCGTTGACCACGCCCGCCGGCTGGCCGCCGGCGGCTACGTGGTGGGGGCGGACGGAAACCTCTCGGTGCGCGACGGCCCCACCATCCTGATCACGCCCACCCGGATCGCCTATGACCAGTTGGCGCCCGCGGACATCGTTTCCATCGACGACGACGACCGCTCCTCGGAGTGGGCGGTTCACGCCGCCGTCTACGCCGCCCGGCCCGACGTGCAGGCGGTCATCCACGCCCACCCCGTCTACGCCTGCGTCCTGGCCGTCCGCGGCGAGCGGCTGGAGGAGCTGCTGGACGAGGTCGGGCCGGTCCTGGGCGGCGCCGTCGAGGTCGCCGAGCACGCGGCGAGCGGCAGCGCGGAGCTTGGCTCCAACGCGGTCGCGTCCCTCGGCGGACGGCCTGATCAACCCGCTCTGCGAAGACAGGCTGCTGAACCACGGCCGCAAGACTGCATGGTGCGCGGTCCTGCTGCACGGGTTCACCAACTGCCCGCAGATGTACTCGCAGCTGGCCGAGCAGCTCTTCGACCAGGGCCTCAACGTGGTCGTCCCGAGGCTGCCCCACCACGGCCTGGCGGACCGGATGACGACCGAGCTCACCAAGCTCAGAGCGAGCCAGATGGAGGAGACCGCCCAGCAAGCGCTGGAGGCCGCCACCGGGCTCGGCGACCGCGTGGTCGTGGCCGGGCTCTCTCTGGGCGCTCTGCTCGCCGCCTGGCTGGCCCAGTTCCGGCCCGAGGTCGACCGGGCGGTGGTCATCGCGCCACTCTTCGGCGCCCCGGTAGTACCGGAGTGGTTCAGCGACCTGGCCGGCTTCACCGCCGGCGTCATTCCGAACTTCTGGGTCTGGTGGGACCTCAAGGCCAAGGCCGCGATCGAGGGCCCGAAATACGCCTACCCGCGCTTCCCGACCCGCGCCTACGCCGAGATGTTGAAGGTCGGCTACGAGGTGAAGCAGGCGGCGCAGCGAGAAGCGCCAGTGGCGCGCGACATCCGGGTCGTGGTGAACCTCAACGACCCCGGCGTCAACAACAACGCGACCCAGCGCGTCATCCGCGCCTGGCGTAACCACGGCGCCACCGTCCGTGTGTATGAGTTCCCCCGCGAGCAGGGCCTGATGCACGACCTCATCAGCCCCGACCAGACCTACGCCCGGACCGCCGAGGTCTACCCGGTCCTCATCGACCAGATCGCCAAGGACGTACCGTAGGGCTCGTGGTCACCTTCAAAGACCCGCTGAGCGCGGCTGAGCTGGACCAGCTGCGCAGGCGCTTCCTGATCCTCCACGACACGACCTACCTTGCCAACCACACCCTGGGCGCGATGCCCAGCGACTACTCGGACGCGCTGCTCCGCTACACGGGCGAGTTCGCCACCCGCGGAGTCCGGGCTTGGACCGAGAAGGGCTGGTGGGACACGCCGGCCTCGGTCGGCGATCAGCTGGCGCCG
>VBHN01000235.1:0-1519 GCA_005881155.1 Chloroflexota bacterium
GCATCAACGCCCCGGGCGCCTGGACGGCGAGCACCGGGGCGGGGGTCCTCATCGCCGACATCGACACCGGCGCCGACTTCAACCATCCCGACCTCGCCCACAAGCTCGTCCCCGGCGGGCGCTTCACCAGGTGCGACGGCACCCTGCAGGCGACCGACCAGGCGTCGGTGCAGGACGACGTGGGCCACGGCACCATGACCACCGGGCTCATGGTCGCCGACACCAACAACGGCGTCGGGATCGCCGCGGTCGCGCCGGATGCGAAGGCGCTGATCCTCAAGGTGATCGACAAGGCGGGCAAGGGTTGCGACCCGGACGTCGCCGCCGCGATCAAATACGCGGTGACCCGGGGAGCGAAGGTGATCAACATCAGCCTCGGCTCCGACATCCCGCTGGCGCCGCTGCTCGCGGGCAGTGGCATCCCCGACGCGGTGCGGGCCGCGGCGCAGAGCGGGGCGGCGGTTGCGCTCGCAGCCGGCAACAACTCGCTGCCGTTCAGCGACTACGACTCCGTGACCGACGTCGCCCTGATCGCCGGGGCGCTCGGCCCCGATGCGTCGATCGCCCCGTACTCGACCAGCGGGAGCGGGGTGAACATCTACGCGCCCGGCGGCGACAGCGGCCAGTCGACCAGCGGCCCACACGCCAAGGGGCAGGTGCTCTCGACGGCGATCACCAACGGCGGCTACAAGGCCGAGCAGGGCACCTCCTTCGCCGCACCGCACGTCGCCGGGGTGCTCGCGCTGCTGCTCGCCTGCGGGCTCAACGCGAGCCAGGCGCGGCAGCGCATCCTCGCCACCGCGCGCACGAGTGGAGGGACGCCGCGCCTCGACGCCGCGGCCGCGGTGCACGGCGCCGGTCACTGCTGAGCGGCGACGCCGTCGCGCATCCCGACTGGGAGGCGGCCGGATTCCTCGAGGGGCTCTCCGAGCCCGAGCGGCGCGCGCGGGTCCAGCTGCTCGACGACCTCGTCGCGCAGGGGGCCACCGGCGACGAGATCCGCCGAGCCGTCACCGAGGGCAGGCTCGCCCTGCTTCCCGCCGAGCTGGCCCTCGGGGGACGTGGCGCGTACACGCTCGCCGAGGTCGCCCGGCGCAGCGGCGTCGACGAGACCCTGCTGCGCTCCTACATCGCGGCGCTCGGCCTGACCATGCCGCGGGAGGACCTCCCGGTCGCCGGCGACGACGACGTCGAGGCGGCGCGGGTGCTCGCGCGGGTGATCGAGGCGGGGATACCCGCCGACGGCCTCATCGAGGCGGCGCGGATCTCCGGGCAGTGGCTGCCCGCTCTCGCTCAGGCGGTGGTGCGGATGGCGGGGGAGACATTTCTGCACCCCGGGGACACCGAGCTCGACGTGGCCCGGCGCTACCGCGCCGTCGCCGAGGAGCTGCGCCCGCTGCTCGGCGGCATGCTCGACAACCACCTCACCCAGCATCTCCGGCAGGCCATCCGCTCCGAGGTGCTCAGCCACGCCCAGGTCGCCGCGGGAGGTGTCGGCGCCACCGAGCCGGTGGCGATC
>VBHN01000235.1:1617-4268 GCA_005881155.1 Chloroflexota bacterium
CTGCGCTCGTCGAGACCCTGATACGGCTCACCGCGGCGGTCGACGCCGAGGACGGGGAGCTCCCCCCGCTCCACGCCGGCGCCGCCCACGGCCCGGCGGTGTCACGGGCGGGGGACTGGTTCGGGCACACCGTCAACCTCGCCAGCCGGATCGCCGACGTCGCCCGCGCCGGCACCGTGCTCGGGGACATCCAGCTGAAGCAGGCGACCGACGGCGCCTACCTCTGGACCCGCCTGCCGCGCCGCCACCTCCACGGGCTCCCCGGGCGGGTGGAGCTGTACCGGTTGCGGGCCCGCCGCGACGGGCAGGGCCCCCGCGACCCTCGACTATGATGTCGGGCGATGTCCGATTACCGGGCGTTCCAGGAGATGACGGGGGAGGAGGGCCCGGAGATGAAGGCTCGCGATGACGTCGTGCCCTCGCTGGCACGGTCGCCCCTGTTCGCCGGCCTCCCCGAGAAGGAGCTCGAGGAGGTCGCGCTGACCTTCGACGACGCCACCTTCCTCCCCGAGCACGGCGTCCTCCACGAGCATCGCAGTGGACTCGAGTTCTTCTTCATCCTCGACGGCACCGCCGCGGTCGAGATCGACGGCGCCTCCATCGCCCAGCTCGGGCCCGGCGACTTCTTCGGCGAGGTGAGCGCCCTCGACGGCGGGCCGCGCACCGCGACCGTCCGCGCCCACACCATGCTCCGCTGCCTGGTGCTCCCCAACGGCACCTTCCGGGACTTCCTCATGGCCCACCCCCGGGTGGCGGTCAACCTCATCCCCGAGCTGGTGCGCCGCTTCCGCTCCTTCGCCCAGGGCGCGTAAGCGCGCCCTCCGGCGACCCGGTCAGAGCCTTCGAGCGGCGTCCTCGCCTTGACCTGAACTGATATCGGTGGTATAAGTTCATCCACTAGCGACATCGGTCTGACTTGGGGAATGAGTGGCGGACGGTCCATGGCCCTCGCGGCCGCTCAGAGGAGATCTCGTCATGTCCATGACCGAAGCGCCGCTGATCACCGAGGAGCGCGACGAGGCGCATATCGCCGGCAGGCCGGTGATGGAGCGCCGGCGCACGGTGGTCGGAGGCGATCCCTCTTTCCGGATGCTGCAGACGGTCTGGTTCTTCCTGGGGCTCGTCGAGGCGTTCGTCGGCCTGCGGGTGATCCTCCGCGCCGCGGCCGCCCATGACGTCGGCTTCGTCTCCTTCATCAACGCGGTGAGTGGACCCCTGGTGGCGCCGTTCGAGGGCATCACCCCCGACTACGTGCACCGGGCGAACGTCGTGGAGATCGGATCGCTCATCGCCATGCTCGTCTACTTCCTCGCCGGCTACCTGGTGGTGAAGCTGGTCCGGATCGCCACCGCGCCGCGGCCCGCCGACGGGGCGACCCCGACGCGAACCCACACGCGGACCACGACCTACCAGTGACCCCCTGTCCCAAAGGTGGGGGCCCGGGGCGCGGATGCGTCCCGGGCCCTTGGGCGTCAGGGCAGGTGCGGGCGTGGTGAGGGGGGCGGCGCCGGGGTGAGCACGCAGAGCGGCAGCGGCCGCGGCAGACAGATACCCGGCGACGGCGCCGGCTGCGGCGGCGGCGCGGAGATCCGGCAGGCGTAGTCGTGGTCGACGGTGTCGGTCCACTGCACCAGCCAGACCGTCCCTCCGGTGAAGCCGTAGGCGGGGTCGCAGTAGTGGGGCGCGCTGGGATACCCGCTCGCCGGATTGGTCTCCGCGTACCAGACCGGAACCCCGGGCCGGTACTGGGTTCCGGCGATGCGTGACCACATCTCGTTGATCGAGTAGATGCCCGAGCTCAGCCCGCGGGAGCGCAGCAGGTCGAGCGCGGCCTGGATGACCCGGGCGTTGAGCGCCCGGTCGGGCGGGTCGGCCCAGTAGTTGACGGTCTCGACGTCGAGCCACCACATCGCCGGGTCGGCGCCGGCGGCGTCGCCGCGGTCGACGGCGTCGGCGGCGGCGTTCCAGCCGTAGTTGTAGGCGGTGCACGGGTTCTGGGTCGGGGCGCAGCGCCCCGCCGGCCCGTCGAGCGCGTGGGTGGCGAAGGTCAGATATCCCGGCCGCGCGTAGTTGATGTTGAAGTACACCGATGCCGGCGAGCCCGCCTCGCGCGCCCAGTGGTACTCCGAGGCGAAGCACGGGTTGCCGGTGAAGGCGCGGCCGCCGGTGACTCCGGCGATGCCGGGTAGTGTGCGGCGGCGGCGGCGCGCGCCGGCGGGTGCACCGCGAAAAAGACGCCGAGCCCGGTCGTCAGCGCGAGCAGCGCGCCGAGCAGGCGTCGGACGGGGACGGGGGGCGTCGTCGCCGGGAGGTGCATGGACGTGGAGAGGAGTGGTCGGCAGGCGCCGTCGGGCCCGGCTGCGAACCGTAGCGCATCGCGGAGGCGCGCGCCAGCCCCGCGAGGTGAGGTCAGCGTTCTGTGGGCGGCGCCGGACCGCCGGTGTCGGACCGCGCCGCGCGGCGCTCGGCGGTGGCGCTGCGCAGTTCCTCAAGCCCAGCGGGCACCCGGTGAGGCGGCCGTCCCGGGGGGATGGCGATGGTCCCGTGGCGGCGGCGTGGCCCCGACCACAGCGCCGGCGGGGCGTCGAGGTGGGCGCCGAGCGCGTACGCCGCCTCCTCGTAGTTGACCCGCCAGCCGCGGAAGTGGATCC
>VBHN01000095.1 GCA_005881155.1 Chloroflexota bacterium
CTTTCCTCCACAGCCCATGGTGACCCAGATCCGAAACGTGCTCGAGGACTACCGCAGGGCCGGCGGGCGCGTGCAGATGGAGCTGTTCGAGGAGTCGGGCCACGGCCCCATCTTCGACGCCGCCGATCGTTTCAAGCAGGTGTTCTTCGCGTTCCTGGAGTCGAGCTCCTAGGGCGTCACTTCGGTTTCGAAGAAGACGGTCTCGCCGTCGCCCTGGAGCCGGACGTCGAAACGCAGCAGGTCTCCGTCCTGGCGAGCGACCAGCGTCGGCCGCCGCTCGGGATCGACCTTCCGCAGCACGGGGTCGGCGGCGTTGGCCTCCTCCTCATCCGGGAAGTAGACGCGGGTGACGAGGTGTCGCAGCAGCCCTCGGGCGTGGACGGTGAGGTTTAGGTGCGGCGCCTCGCCGGCGGCGGCCGCCGGCTTCAGGACGGTGAAGTGAAAGGCGCCCTCGGCGTCGGTGCTGCAGCGGGCGAACTGCCCGCCCTGCCAGGCCTCGAGGAGCCCGTCGGGGATGGGTTCGCCGGCGCCGTCGAGGAGCTGGCCCTCGATCCGGGCGGTGCCGCCGTCCACGTTCGGGCCGCCCTCGAAGGGCAGGGCGAAGCCGAAGAACGGACCCACCGTTTGGGACGGGGTCGGCGGCGGCTTGCGTGTCACCGGCGAATGCCGTCAATGACGCCTATCGGAAGCAATTGATGGGCGCCATTGCCGGCAATGGCGGGCGTGCCGCAGCTCAGGTCCACTGCCTCGACCGCCGTCTCACCAAGCACCACGCAAGCCTACTCAGCCTCTGGCCGCTGACGCTCGGCTTCGCGATCTCAGGGGTCGTTCAGTCGGTCGTCTCACGTGAGGCGGTGGTGAGGGCGCTCGGCAAGGAGGACCTTCGCGGCGTGACGCTGGCGACGCTGCTCGGCGCGGCCAGCTCCAGCTGCTCCTACGCGGCAGTCGCGGTCGGGCGCGGGCTTTTCCGCAAGGGCGCCGACTTCGGCAACGCGATCATCTTCGAGTTCGCCAGCACCAACCTGGTCTTCGAGCTGGGGCTGGTCCTGCTGGTGCTCCTGGGCTGGCAGTTCGTGGCCGCCGAGTTCGCCGGCGGGCTGCTGATGATCGCCATCCTGGCCGTCGTCTTCAAGTACACGCTGCGCGCCCGGCTGGTTGAGGCGGCCCGCAAGCAGGCCGAGAAGGGCCTGCCGGGGCGGATGGAAGGCCATGGGGAGATGGACATGTCGGTCACCGACGGGCCCTTTTTGAGGCGGCTCTTCTCGGGACCGGCGCTGACCGCGATCTCGCACTACTTCTACATGGATCTGGCCAGCCTCTGGCAGGACCTGCTGCTCGGCTTCCTGATCGCCGGCGCGCTCGCAGCCTGGGTGCCGATCCGCTTCTGGCAGGGCCTGTTCCTGAGCGGGAACCCGACCCTGGGAGCCTTCTGGGGACCCTTCATCGGCCCCCTGATCTCGATGCTGAGCTTCGTCTGCTCGGTCGGCAATGTTCCCCTGGCGGTCGTGCTCTGGAACGGTGGGATCAGCTTCGGCGGCGTGGTCAGCTTCATCTTCGCCGACCTGCTGATCATCCCCATCCTCAACATCTACCGGCGCTACTACGGCGGCCGGATGAGCCTCTACCTGCTGGGGACGTCCTACCTGGCGATGGTGGCGGCGGGGCTCGTCATCGGCGGGCTGTTCCAGCTCCTGGGTCTGGTCCCGGCGCATCACTTCATCGCCGCCTTCCAGGCACCGCCGGCCTGGAACGCCACGACCTACCTGAACTTCGCGGCGCTGGCGCTGGCCGCGCTCCTGGGCTGGCGGTTCCTGCGCACCGGTGGGCCGGAGATGCTGCGGATGATGGAGCACCCCATGGAACACCACGGGCATGCCGGCCACGAGCACCACCACTAGCCCGACCGGCTCGACCCTTACCCACCTCGAAGGATCGCTCTCCGGCCGGCGGTATGACGCGGACCGCCTCTGGGGCCCGGACCCGGCCGACGGCCGGCCGCTGCTGGCCCGTTATGACCTGGCGCGTGCGGCAGAGACGCTGAAGCGCGAGACCCTGGCTCGGCGGACCGGGATGGGCCTCTGGCGCTGGCGGGAGCTGCTCCCGGTTCGGGATTGGGCGTCGGTTCGCCACCTCGGCGAGGGCTCGACGCCGCTGCTTGACGCGCCCGGGCTGGGCCGCGAGCTCGGCCTGCCGCGCCTGCTTCTGAAGGCCGAGAGCCTCAACCCCACCGGATCGTTCAAGGCCCGGGGCATGGCTGTCGCGGTGGCGCGGGCCCTGGAGCTCGGCGCCGGCTCGCTGGTGGCCCCCTCGGCTGGGAATGCGGGTGGCGCGCTGGCCGCCTACGGCGCCGCGGCGGGCCTGCCCGTCACCGTGGTGATGCCCGCTGACGCGCCGTCGGTGAACCAGCGGGAGGTGGTCGCCTGCGGCGCCGAGCTGATCCTGGTCGAAGGCCTGATAAGCGACTGCGGACGCCGAGCCGCGGAGATCGCCGCCACCACCGGCGCCTTCGACCTGAGCACGCTGAAGGAGCCCTACCGGGTCGAGGGCAAGAAGACCATGGGCTTCGAGCTGGCCGAGCAGCTGGAGTGGGAGCTCCCGGAGGCGGTCGTCTACCCGACCGGCGGCGGGACCGGGCTGGTCGGCATCTGGAAGGCGTTCGGAGAGCTGGAGACGCTGGGTTTGATCGGCTCGCTGCGGCCGCGGCTCTACAGCGTCCAGGCCGAGGCCTGCGCGCCGATCGTGCGCGCCTTCGAACGCGGCGAGCGCTTCGCGGAGGCGTGGGAAGGCGCGTCAACGTCGGCGGCCGGGCTGCGCGTGCCCTCGGCGGTGGGCGACTTCCTGATCCTGGACGCGCTGCGAGAGTCGGGAGGATCTGCCGTCGCGGTGCCGGAGACCGAGCTCGCTCCAATGCAGCGCCGGGCCGGCTCGGCTGGCGCCGGCTACGTGTCGCTGGAGACCGCGGCGGCGCTGGCCGGCACGCGGATGCTCATTGAGTCAGGCCGCATCGAGTCGGGCGAACGGGTGGTCGTCTTCGACACCGGCGCCGGCTACAAGAGCGAGAGCTGCTAGGGAAAGACGCGGAACCAGCGCATGCTCAGCAGCCCGCCGCCGATCAGCACCAGGGCGCCGAGGGCAAGCATGGGCAGCATGATGTCGACGCGGAGGAACTCCCAGCCGAAGCTGGAGCCGAGCTTGGAGTAGATCCGGCTCAGCTGGCCGGCGGCCTCCGCGTAGTAGTAGCTGCCGCCGGTCGTGGTGGCGATGCCCTGGAGCGCCGCCTCGTCCACGGCGTCGACCTGCTGGCCGTGGATGTAAGTCGGCTGATCGCGCTTGCCGATGCCGACGGTGTCGACGAGCACGCCCGCGGCCTTGGCCGCGGCGGCCGCCAGCTGGGGATTGGTGCCGGTGTTGTTGGAGCCGTCGGTCAGGAGCACGATCAGGGCCGGCACCTTGGCCGCGGTCGTGCCCGAGCCGCCCGCCTGCTGCAGCTGCTGGAGGGCGACCTGGATGCCATCCCCGATGGCGGTGCCGCCTCCGGGGCGGAGGCCGTCCAGCGCCGACTGGACGGTGGTCCGGTCGGTCGTCAGCGGGGTGACCAGCGAGGCGCTGCTGTTGAAGCTGACCAGGCCCACGCGGGCGCTGGGCGGGAGCTGGTCGATCAGCGTCCGAGCAGCGCTGCGGGCGGCCTCCAGCCGGGAGGGCTGCACGTCGGTCGCCTGCATCGAGCCCGACACGTCGATCGCCAGCATCACGTTGGCGCGCCCGCGGGCGACCTCGAGGTTCAGCACGGGGTGGGCGGCAGCGAGCACCAGCCCGCCCAGGCCGAGCAGGAAGAGGGTGGTCGGGAGGTGGCGCCGGAACCCGGGCCGGCGCCCGGCGACCGAGGCCAGCAGCGCGAGGTTGGTGAAGCGAAGCGCGTAGGTGCGCCTCCGCCGCTGGAGCAGCAGGTAGACCAGCGCCAGGCAGGGCACCAACACCAGGGCCGGTAGCCAGACAGGATCCAGGAAGCTCATCGGGCCACCGCGGGCCTGCCCCGCCGTTCCAGCTCCAGGCGCCGGAAGAGCCGCAGCAGCTGGAGCAGCACGTCCTCTCCGGTGCTCAGCTCGAAGGCCGCTGCCCGGGCCGCCAGGAGGTCGGCGCGGACCCGTCCCCCACGCTCGGTCGCCGCCTTCCGGAACCGTTCCCGAAAGCGCCGGTCGCCGGTGTCGACGTCGAGCTGGCCGCCCGTCTCCAGGTCCTCGAAGGTGACCAGGCCGACATCCGGCAGCTCCGACTCACGCGGGTCGGTGACCACGGCGACCACCAGTTCGTGACGCAGGCCGAGGACCTTCAGCGGCAGCTGCCAGCCAGGCTCGCTGACGAAGTCGCTGACCACGATCACCAGCGACGGCCGGGTGATCAGGCGCTCGGCCTGGGCGAGGGCACCGGCCAGGTCGGTGGCGCCCGTCTGCCCGGGGCCGGGAACGCGCTGCGCCTCCGCCACCAACCGGGCCCGGGCGTTGCGGCCCGCGCCGGGCGGGATGACGCGGAGCGGGCCCCGGTCGAAGATCAGGGCGCCGACCCGGTTGCCGCGCCGGCCGAGCAGGATTGACGCGGCCAGGACCAGCTCGGCGGCTGCCTCGCGCTTCAGCATCCGGGCCGTCCCCCAGTCCAGGGAGCGGCTGGCGTCGAGGATCAGCCAGGCGTCCAACCCGCGGTCGGGGTGCGCCTCCCGGAGGAAGGTGCGGTCGGAGCGGGCGGTCAGGTTCCAGTCGATCTGCCGCGGATCGTCGCCGGGCACGTACTCGCGCACGTCGGCGTACTCCAGGCCGGGCCCCCGCCCGCGCGACCGGTAGTCCCCGGTCGGATGCACGCCGATCCGTCCGGCGACGGGCCAGTGGACCCGCCGCAGCCGATCTGACAGAGGGGGGACGTCCCCCCTGTCGGCCGTGCTCGGCAAAGCCTGCGCTGGCCTACCCCCCTGGAGAGACCCGTTCATCTCAGGCGGTGCGGTCTCGGAGGTCGAGCCGCGGCGGCGGGTTGCGCTGGAGGAGGGCTGAGACCACCTGCTCGGAGTCGACGCCGGCCGCGATGCCTTCGTAGCTGAGCAGGAGGCGGTGACGGAGCACCTCCGGAGCGAGGTCGGCTACGTCCTGGGGCAGCGCGTAGTCGCGACCCCTGATGAAGGCGAGCGCCTTGGACGCGCTGACCAGGTGGATGGTGGCCCGCGGGCTGGCCCCGTAGGAGACCGCCGCGGCGAACTCGGCCAGGCCGCTCTCCTTCGGGGCTCGGGTCGCGGTGGTGAGGCGCGCCGCGTAGCCGAGGACGGCGGGGTCGACGTAGACGGCGCCGACCGCGGCCTGCATCACCTTGAGCTGCTCCGCGGTCAGCACCTGGCGGAGCTCGATCGGCTTCCCGGTCATCCGCGAGACGACCACGATCTCCTCCGTCAGGGACGGGTAGCCGACCAGGACCTTGAGCATGAAGCGGTCGACCTGCGCCTCGGGCAGCGGGTAGGTGCCGTCGGCCTCGATCGGGTTCTGCGTCGCCAGCACCATGAACGGCTCGGGCGTGAGGAAGGTCTCCTTGCCGATCGTCACCTGGTGCTCCTGCATCACCTCGAGGAGGGCGGACTGGACCTTGGCCGGCGCGCGGTTGATCTCGTCCGCCAGGAGGAGGCTGACGAAGACCGGTCCCAGCTCGGTCGAGAAGGCGGCGTGCTTGGGGTCGAAGACCCGGGTCCCGATGAGGTCGGCCGGCACCAGGTCGGGCGTGAACTGGATGCGTCCGAAGCTGACCCCGACCACCTGGGCCAGGGCTTTGACCGTCGCCGTCTTGGCGATGCCCGGCACGCCCTCGATCAACACGTGGCCCTGGGCGAGCAGGCCGACCAGGAGCCGCTCGACCATCCGGTCCTGGCCGACGATCAGCCGCTTGATCTCGAACAGGACCTGCTCCAGCGGCGCCCCCGCGCCGGCCGCGGTCGCGGTGGGAACGACGCTCAAGGGCGGGTTTTCAGCCTCAGACATTTCGGCTCTCCTTTTCTTCGTTGCTCAGGGGGTGGTGATGGGGCGCTCGCCGAGCGTGACCGTGACCGTCTTGGTGGACCCGTCCGGCAGCCGGAAGGTGACCGAGACCTTGTCACCCGGCTTGTAGCCGGAGAGCACCTGGCTGAGCCCGTTGCTGTCCGCCACGTCGTGGCCGCCGATGGCGGTGACGACACAGCCGGACTTGACGCCCGCCTTGTCGGAGGGCCCGCCGCTGACCACGCTGACCACGGTCGTGCCGCCCGCCTGGTCGTCCCGCGAGCTGATGCCGAGGTAGGCGCGGTTGGTGTGCGTCACGGAGCCGTTGGCGACCAGCTGCTGAGAGACGCTGACGACCTGGTTGCTGGAGATCGCGAACCCGATCCCCGCTGCCGGCTGCCCGCGCTGCTGGGAGTCGGGCGCCGAGAGGGTCGGGATGCCGATGACCTGGCCGTTGAGGTCGACCAGGGCGCCGCCGGAGTTACCGGGGTTGATCAGCGCGGAGGTCTGGATGAGGTCGTTGAGGGTGACGCCGTTGCCCTCGGACTGGGTCCGGCCGGTGGCGCTGACGATGCCTTCGGTGACCGTGTCGCTGAGCCCGAAGGGACTGCCGACGGCGAGCACGACGTCGCCGACCTGGACCTTGGAGGAGTCGGCGAACTTGGCCGGCGTCAGCTTGACGTCGACGCTGCTCATCTTCAGCACGGCCAGGTCGTTCTGGGCGAAGCTGCCGACCAGGCTGGCGGCGTAGCTCTTTCCATCGTTGGTCTTGACAGTGAGCGACGCCGCGCCCGCCACCACGTGGGCGTTGGTGACGATGTCGCCGGCGGTGTCGAGCACGATGCCGGAGCCGAGGCCGGAGTCGGTGTTGACCTGGACCACCTCGGTCTGGGCGACGGCTGCAATCTGGCGGAGGGTGTCCTGGAACTGGGTCAGGGCGCCCGAGCCGGGAATGTTGCCGGTGATCGGCGGCACCGTGGTGGCGGTGGGAGCCGGGGCGGGGATGGTCGTCGTCGTGGCGGACGCTGCCGCCTTGCCGGTGGTGGCCTGGGCGGTCTCGCTGCTGGTCGCGAAGCGGATGCCGGGCGCCGAACAGGCCGCCAGGAGGAGGACGAGGGAGGTCGATAGGATCAGCAGCCGAGCCCGCCAATTCCGCATGGCCGGGAGTTTGCCGGAACCGGCTGAAGAAAGGATGAAGCGGCGGAAGCGAATCCGGTTCATCTGGGGTTCAGGTTTCGCGGTCAGCGTGCGAGGTGCGATGGACGACCGGCCCGTGATCCTCTTCATCACCGACGACCCGGCCCTGGGAGCGATGTTCAGGCTGCGGCTGCAGCGGGACGATTACGCGGTGACCTGGGTCGGCTCCCGCGAGCTGGACGAGGTGCTGCCGGACGTGTCCGCGGACCTGGTCTACTTCGACGTCGACTCCGCCCGCCCGACGGTCGCGTCGGTGCTCTTCCGCCTTCGCCGTGCACCCGGGACGCGCAACCGGCCGCTGGTCCTGGTGAGCCGGACGCCGGAGGAACAGCTCCGCAAACGCCTGCCCTTGGCGCCCCAGGATTTCGTGCTGGCGCTCTACCAATACGAAGCGGCAAGCTAGCAAAGGGAGACCCGACGAGCCAAGCGGCGCCCGCGGCAGCGCGGGCACGCCGTAGGGATAGGGACAGGCCGCTTCTCCTCCTGCTGGCCGGCGCCGCGCTGCTCGCCTTGCTACGCCTGCCCAGCCTCATCGAGCCCGCCTGGTACGCGGACGAGGGCACCTACTCGGACATCGCTTGGGCGCTGAACCACGGTGCGGCGCTCTCTGGGACAACAAGCCGCCCGGCATCTACTGGCTGACCGCGCTGATCGAGCTGCCGGGACCCTCGGTGGCGCTGCTGCACGGGGTCCTGGCGCTCTTCGTGGCCGCCGCCGGCCCTCTCGACCTGGCTCGCCGACCGGCACTACGTCCAGGCTCCGAGGGAGGTTGCGGGCCACCCCTACTGGGTGGCGCCTGGGACCAGCTGCTAGCCGGCTGCCGTGCAGTCCGGGCAGAGCCCGGTGAAGACCAGCTGGTGGCTCAGGACCCTGAAGCCCGTCGCTCGCTGCACCGCCACCGTCTCGGCGGCCAGCACGCAGCCGGGGACCTCCGCCAGGCGACCGCAGGAATCGCAACGGACGTGGTCGTGGTGGCTGTCCTGGAGCTCGTAGTGCGCCTTGCCGTCGCCGACCTCCAGGCGCTGGATGACGCCCTCCCGCTCCAGGCCTGCGACCGCCCGGAAGACTGTCGAGTAGTCGGCTCCGCCGAGGCTGGAGCGGACCGTGTCGTGGAGCTCGTCGATCGACCAGGCGTGCCGCCCGCCAGCCTCGAAGAGGGACCTGACGGCGTCGCTGACCGGGCTTGGACGGGGCATCCGGGCTAACTATAGCCGCATAACCGCATCCTGCTTGCGCAAGTTGATTGTGCAATGGTCGCCGCCTGCAGCCCAGCCGCTTCGGGTGGAGGAGGAAGCGGGACCGTCAAGGTAGTCGCCGGCGAGAACTTCTGGGGCAGCATCGCGAGCCAGCTGGGCGGCAGCCACGCGACGGTCCAGAGCGTGGTCAGCGACCCCAACGCCGACCCCCATGAGTACGAGAGCAGCTCCAACGACGCGCGCGCCTTCGCCGAGGCCGACCTCGTCCTGCTCAACGGCGCCGGCTACGACGCCTGGGGGGCGAAGCTGCTCGGCGCCAACCCGAGCACCCACCGCCAGGTCGTCACCGTCGCCGACCTGCTCGGTAAGAAGGAGGGCGACAACGCGCACTTCTGGTACGGCCCCGAGTACGTGACCAGGGTCGCGGACAAGCTCACCGCCGAGTACAAGGCGATCGATCCCGCCGACAGCGCCTACTTCGACCAGCGGCGGGCGGCCTTCGCGTCGGCGGCGAAGCCGTACCAGGACCGCATCGCCGAGATCAAGCAGAAGTTCGGCAGCACCAGGGTCGGGTCGACCGAGAGCATCTTCGAGTACCTGGCCACCGCGGCCGGGCTCGACCTCGTCTCCCCGCCCGAGTTCATGCAGGCCGTCGCCGAGGGCAACGACCCGCCGGCCGGGACGGTGGTGCAGTTCCAGGACCAGGTCGCCTTGAAGCGGATCAAGGTGCTCGTCTACAACCTCCAGACCGTCACCCAGGTGACGACCAACCTCCGCCACCAGGCGCAGGCCCGGGACATTCCCGTCGTCGGCATCTCGGAAACGCTCCAGCCCGAGTCCGCCACCTTCCAGGACTGGCAGCTGGCGCAGCTGATCTCGCTGCAGAACGCCCTGGCCTCCGCCGCCGGCGCGTGAACCAGGCCGTGACGGCGGTCACGGGGGCCGGCCTGGCCGCCGGGTACGGCGGCCGCCCCGTCTGGTCGGGCGCGGATTTCAGCATCCAGGCGGGCTCCTTCACGGCCGTGCTCGGGCCCAACGGGTCCGGCAAGTCGACCCTGGTCAGGCTCCTGCTCGGCCTGCTCCCGCCGCTGGCGGGACGGCTCGAGGTGCTGGGCGGACCACCGCACCGCGGCAACCCGGAGATCGGCTACGTGGCCCAGGGCGCCGGCTTCGACCCCGACTTCTCGATCCGCGGGCGGGACTTCGTCGGCCTCGGCGTCGACGGGCACCGCTGGGGGCTGCCGCTGCGGGGCAACGGCGCGGCCGTCGACGAGGCCCTCCGGTCTGTCGGCGCCGAGGCCTATGCGGACCGCGCCCTGGGCCGCCTTTCGGGCGGTGAGCAGCAGCGGCTGCTGCTGGCGCACGCGCTTGTCGGCGAGCCGCGTCTGCTGCTCCTCGACGAGCCGCTCTCGCACCTCGACGTGCGCAACCAGGCGACGGTGGTCGAGCTGGTTGCCGAGGTCGCCCGGCGCACCAACCTCACCGTCCTCCTCATCGCCCACGACGTGAACCCGCTGCTGCGCTACGTCGACCAGGTGCTCTACGTCGCGCAGGGGGCCGTCCACAAGGGCCGGCCCGAGGAGATCATCACCTCCAGGTCGCTGAGCCGGATCTACCAGGCGCCGGTCGAGGTCCTGAGGGACAGCCGCGGCCGCCTTTTCGTCGTCGGGCTGGAAGAGGAGGCGAGCCATCCCCATGCCTGAGCCGCTCTTCCTCAAGATCGCCGACACCACGCCTCAGCTGAGCTGGAACCTCTTCGACGACCTCGCGGCCCTCTTCCACTACCAGTTCATGGTCCACGCCTTCGAGGCCGGCACCGTGGTGGCCCTGGTCGCGGGGGCGATCGGCTACTTCGTCGTCCTCCGCGGCACCGCCTTCGCCGCCCACGCGCTCTCCCATATCGGCTTCGCGGGCGCGACCGGCGCCGTGGTCCTGGGCGTCAGCCCGGTCTTCGGGCTGCTCGCCTTCACGCTCGGCGCCGGCGCCGCCATCGGCGCCCTCGGCAACCGGCTGCGCGGCCGGGACGTGACGATCGGCATCGTCCTGGCCTGGACGCTGGGGCTGGGCGTGCTTTTCATCTCGCTCTACAAGGGCTACGCGACAGAGGCCTACGCGCTGCTCTTCGGCGAGATCCTGGGCATCAGCGGGATCGACGTCGCCATCACCCTGGCCATGGGCGTCATCACCCTGCTGGCCCTGGCGGCCGCCTACCGGCCGCTCCTGTTCAGCTCCGTGGACGAGGAGCTGGCGGGCGCCCGGGGCGTGCCGGTCACCGCGCTTTCGATCGGCTTCATGGCCATCCTCGCCGTCGCGGTCACCGAGGCCGTGCAGGTGGTTGGCGTGCTGCTCATCTTCGCCCTGATCGTGACGCCGGCGGCGATCGCGATCCGCCTGACGAGCCGGCCGCGGACGGCGATCCTGGTCTCCGCCCTGCTGGCGCTCGCCTTCACCTGGCTGGGCCTTGCCATCTCCTATTACTCGCCCCACCCGGTCAGCTTCTTCATCACCTCGCTGGCCTTCGCGACCTACCTGCTGGTGCGCGTGCTGGGACGGCTCAGGCCTGCGGCAGCCGGCCCTTGAAGACGTGGAAGAGGTACCAGAGCGAGGGGGCGAGCAGCGCCATCCCGACCCCGGTCACGACCAGCATCGCCTGCAGCGCCTGCGAAGGCGCGGCCGAGCCGGCGACGGTCAGGTCGGGCGGGACCAGGTAGGGCCACTGGCCGAGGGGCCAGGCCCAGATGACCAGCACGACCTGGGCGATGACGGCGGCCCGCGCCACGCGCGGGCGCGTCCTCCAGACCGTCCAGAGCGCCACGCCCCCGTTGAGGATGGCCAGCACGAGGAGGGGCAGGCCGTTGCCGGTCAGCGTCTCGAACAGGCGCGGGGCCTGGCTGCGAGCCAGCGCCAGGGTGGCGATGGCGAGGACGCCGGCCAGGGCGCCGGCCCCCAGCGCCCGGCGCCGGAAGTCGGCCTGCAGGTCGGGCCGGTCCGCCGTCTCGACCAGCAGGTAGGTCGCCGCCAGGTAGGCGCAGAGGCTCACCGCCAGGAGGCCGATCAGGAGCGCCTCCGGCGTCGCCCAGCCCTCGAAGACGCCGGCCGGGCGGCCGTTGGCGTGCACATGGCCGGCGGCCACGTCCGCCGCCGCGGCGCCGAGGAAGAACGGGGCCAGCAGGCTCGCGGAACCGAAGACCAGGCCCCAGCGCGAGGCTCCCTCCGCCTCGGCGCCGTGGGCTCGGAAGGCGAAAGCGGCCCCGCGCAGGATGATGCCGACCAGGGCCAGGGTCAGGGGCAGGTAGAGGGCCAGAGCCAGCACCGCGAAGGCAGGCGGGAAGGCGGTGAAGAAGCCGACGACGAGGAAGATCAGCCAGACGTGGTTTGCCTCCCAGACCGGGCCCATCGCCTCCGCCACCGCGCGCCGCTGCTGGGCGGCTCGGGGTCCGGAGGCGAGAAGATCCCAGACACCACCGCCGAAGTCGGCGCCGGCCAGCACCGCATAGGTCGTGAGGGCGGCCCAGAGCAGCGCCGCGTTGGCGGCGGCGAGCGTCACGCGCCCGCCTGGCGCGCGCCGCGGGCCAGCCTGAGCAGCAGTCTCGCACTGGTCAGCGCCAGCAGGGCGTAGATGGCCAGGAAGACCCCGAAGGTCGCGCCCAGGGCGGGGGCGCTGGTCGCTGCCTGAGAGGTGCGGATGAGGCCGTAGACGATCCAGGGCTGGCGGCCGAACTCGGTGACGAACCAACCGGCCTCCATGGTCACGGCCGCGGCCGGGCCCGCCACGACCAGCGCCCATAGGAGCCGGCGCTGGAGGGGCAGCCGTCGCCCGCGAACGACGAGGATCCAGAACCCGAGCGCGAGCAGCCCGAGCAGGGTGCCGAGGCCGGCCATGGTGTCGAAGGAGAGATGGACCACGACCGGGTTGGGTCGCAGATCGGGCGGGTAGCTGTCCAATCCCTGCACCTGGGCGTTGGGGTCGAAGGCCGCCAGCAGGCTCAGTCCATAAGGGATCTCGATCGCGAAGAGGACGCGGTGCTGGGAGTCGGAGGGGATGCCGCCCAGGTGGATGGGCGCGCCCCGCTGGGTCTGGTAGAGGCCCTCCATGGCGGCGAACTTGACCGGCTGGGCCTGGTAGATGAAGCGGGCGCTGGAGTCGCCGGTGATGCCGGCCAGCGCGATCGCCGGGGCGGCCATCGCCATCCCCAGCGCCAGGCCCCGCCGGTGGTGGAGGTCGGTGCGGCCGCGCAGCATGCCGGCCGCGTAGACCGCGGCCACCAGGAAGCCGGTGACCACGTAGGCGGAGACCAGCATGTGCGGGTCCTCGGTCGCCGTAGAGGGGTTCAGGGCGGCCGCCAGCGGGTCGACCGAGACCAGCTTGCCGGCGGCGTCCAGGTGGAAGCCGGCCGGAGAGTTCATCCAGGCGTTGGCCATGACCACGAACAGCGAGCTGGCGGCGCCGCTGACCGCGATCGGGATCGACGTCAGCCAGTGGGCCACCGGGCTGAGCCGGTCCCAGCCGTACAGGTAGAGCGCGAGGAAGACCGCCTCCAGGAAGAAGGCGAAGCCCTCGGCCGAGAAGGGCAGCCCGATGATCGAGCCCGAAAAGGCCATGAAGCCGGGCCAGAGCAGGCCGAGCTCGAAGGAGAGAGCGGTGCCGGAGACGGCGCCGACCGCGAAGAGGATCCCGAAGGCCTTCGACCAGCGGCGCGCCAGCTCCAGCCAGCCCGGGTCGCGGCGCCAGAGCCAGAGTCCCTCGGCGACGAACATCAGGAGCGGCAGTCCCACGCCGAGCACGGCGAAGACGATGTGGAACCCGAGCGAGGTGCCCATCGTGGCCCTGGCCAGGGTGACGTTGTTCAAGGCCCTAGGCCGGCGAGACCTGGAGCCGGGCCCGCCGCCAGGCTGAGCGCAGCATCCAGAGGCCGATCCCGGACACGATCGCCATCCCACCAAATTCCCAGATCACGAACACCGAGGTCACGGCGGCGTGGGCGGTGAGGAGGGTCAGGACGATGGCGATGCCGCGCATCGAGTCCCAGAGCCCGTGCAGGAAGGAGACCACCAGGAAGGTCACCAGCAGCCGCCCCGTCAGCGCCAGGTGCCCCCTCCTCGCCGCCGCCTCGAAGAGCACCCCGCCCAGGATGCCCGTCCAGAGGCCGTGGCCGACCGGGGCGAGCACGCCCCGCAGGACCTCGGTGTAGACGAGGCTGAAGAGGGAGAGCCCGTGCGGCGTGAAGAGCGCGCTGAAGGCGTAGCCGCTGCTCTCGAAGGCGGCGAAGCCGAACCCCACCGCGGCGCCCAGGATGATCCCGTCGCGGGTCGTGAACCGGCGCAGGCCCCAGCCGACGAGGAGCAGCGCCAGGAGCTTGGCGAACTCCTCGATCAGCCCGACGCCGAGGTAGAGGAAAGGTCCGTCCTGGAGCAGCCAGGCCTCCAGCAGCGCGGCCGCCAGGATCCCGGTCACGCCGCCGTAGACGAAGGCGAAGAAGACGCGCTGCGCGCTGAGGGTGGGACTGTGGCCGTGGTCCAGGTAATAGACGACCGCGGTCGCCGGCACGAGGAAGCTGCCCAGCAAGACCACGGTCGGGATCAGGTTCGAGTTGCGGGTCAGCTCGGTGACGGCCACCGAGACGATCCAGAGCAGGAGTCCGCTGAAGAACACCGCCAGCCAGCGCCAGCGGCTGACGGCGGGTTCCGGGAGAGTCGGTTCTACTTCAAGCTTCAGCTTAAGCAGTCGCGGTCAGGGCTACGGCCTTGACGAATTTGAGCTCGCCGTCCTCGACCTCCACCCGGACCCGGTCGCCGTCGCGGAACCGGCCCTCCAGCACCGACATCGCGAGCCGGTCCTGGAGCAGGCGCTGGATGGTCCGCTTCAGCGGCCGGGCGCCGTAGGCCGGGTCCCAGCCGCGCTCGGCCAGGAGCGCCTTGGCCTCCTCGGTCAGCTCCAGCTCGATCTTGCGTTCCGCCAGCCGGCGGCGGAGCGACTCCAGCTGGATGTCGACGATCGCCTTCAGCTGTTCGCGGGTCAGCGGCTTGAACACGATCACCTCGTCGACGCGGTTCAGGAACTCCGGGCGGAAGTGCTGAACCAGCACGCCCATGACGCGGTCCCGGACCTGGTCGAAGGGCTCGCCGGCGAGCTCCTGGATGATCTGGCTGCCGAGGTTGGAGGTCATGATCAGGACCGTGTTCCGGAAGTCGACGGTGCGGCCCTGGCCGTCGGTCAGGCGGCCGTCGTCGAGGACCTGGAGCAGGATGTTGAAGACGTCCGGGTGCGCCTTCTCGATCTCGTCGAAG
>VBHN01000096.1 GCA_005881155.1 Chloroflexota bacterium
AACCCGACAGGCAGGGCCGCGACCCGGGCTATCGAGGCTCGGTCGTGGACCACTTCTTAGTCGACCAGGCCCGATGTGTCGCCGAGCGTCCGGCGACGACGCTCCCGAGGCCGGCAAGGCCGGTTGCGGCGCCCCAAATCGCATCAGGACTCCAGGCCAACCAAGCCGGCTTACTTTCCACGCTGCGAGTTTGGACCTGGACTGGTGCCGAGGGCCAGAGTTGAACTGGCGACACGCGGATTTTCAGTCCGCTGCTCTACCGGGCTGAGCTACCTCGGCACACGGCGTCCTATTCTACCGGCGCCCCCTCCGGCATCCCGAGCCAGGCGTCGGAGTGCAGCCAGCGCTCCCACAGGGCGGCCGAAAGGGCTCGCGGATCACGCCTCACGCCGAGCCGCTCGAAGTGCCGGTAGAGGTTGGCCAGGTCCCGCTGCAGCAGCGAGTATGCGTTGCGGTTGAAGCGCGGGTCCACGGCCTGCGGGAAGTCGATCACGACCGGCCTTCCCCGCCAGACCAGGACGTTGTACTCGGAGAGGTCGGCATGGACGATGTCGTTGGCCAGCCAGAGCTCGACCTGGCCGACCAGGAAGTCGAAGATCCGCCCCGCCCTGGCCCGGTCCCAGCGGACCTGGCGCAGCTGCGGGGCGGCCTCCTCCTCATCTCCGACCCAGCTCATGAGCAGCACGCTGCCGACCTGGGCGATCGGCCTCGGCACGTTGGCGCCGGCCCGGTGGAGGGCCTCCAGGGTCTCGTTCTCGCGCAGGATCCAGGCGCCGAACAGGACCGTCTTGCCCCATCCGCTTCGCTTCTTGGTGGCGCGCAGGTCGTGAGCGTTCCAACCCCGCGTCCCGCCTTCCCAGTACACGGCTGCGTTCTTGAAGCCCCGGTTCTCGGGCGAGCGGTAGACCTTGGCGGCCACCAGCTCTTCGCCGGTCCGGGCACCGGCACGACAGAGGTAAACGCTGGCTTCCTTGCCGCTCTTGACCGGGCGGATCACCTCTTCGATCCAACCGTCGTCGAAGAGCGGCTCGAGCACGTCGATGGACAAGGCTCTCGCTTCTCCTTTTTCGAACGAAAAAGACGAACTGACTGCGGCAGGCTCGTCGCGTGCCGGGGTTCGCCCGAACAAGAAAAAAGCCGCTCCTCGGGGAGCGGCTGCAAGCGAGTGGCTTGGTTAGGGCCGGAAGAACTGGCTAGGCCATCTCCCCGATCGTCGGCTGGGCGCCCCGGGCGCGGAACGAGCACACATTCGCCATTTGGGCACCTCCTTTTCGCTGCAGCGGCGGGCCTGACCTGGCCAGGCTGTCTTCCGCAGGCGAGAGGTTACCACGCCGTCGGCGCAGGCAACGGCCACAATGGTGCCCGTGCAGCCCAGGGTTGGGGGGCCCGAACGCACGTTGCGCCCGGCTTACCTCTCCTCTTCGCCCGACTCCCGGATCAAGCGCGCGATCTCTTCGAAGGCCTGCGCGATCGCCGCGTACCTGGCCTTGCCCAAGCCGCTGCGTGCCTCCGTGGCTTCGGAAAGAGCATTGCCGATCTTCTCGAACTGCTCTGCGAGTTTCGGCAGGTTCGGATGGGGTCGGTCACCCTTCACATACCTGCCGAAACGCTCGAACTCGAGCGAGACCCGGCGGATCTCGAGCGCCATGGTCTCCAGCGATTCGGATTCCCGTGCGCTCATCGGCATGTCGGAAATGTATCACTCAGGTATTTGAAGTGGTGGCCAGGGGTCTGCCGGAGGGCACGCTCACCTTCCTTCTGACCGACATGGTCGGTTCGACAAAGGCGTGGGAGTCCGACCCCAACCTGATGCGCGACGTCATGTCGGAGCACGATCGCATCGTCTCGGAAATCGTCGGAAGGCACGACGGCGTCCTGGTCGAGAGCGGGCGCGAGGGAGACAGCGTGCTGGCCGTCTTTCGGCGCGCCGCGGATGCCGCCACCTGCGCGCTCGCGCTGGAACGCGCCTTCGCCACGGGAGCGTGGCCCCCCGGAGAGCAGGTCCAGATCCGCATCGCCCTGCACACGGGCGAAGCCGAGCTGCGCGAGGGCCACTACCATGGGCCGCCGCTGAATCGCTGCGCCCGGCTGCTGGCCACCTGCCACGGGGGCCAGGTGCTGACGACGCAGGCCACTCAGCAGCTGTTGGTGGACCAGCTTCCCGCGCAGGCCACGCTCTGGGACCTGGGCAACCACCGCCTCAAGGACCTGCTGCGCTCGGAGCATGTGTTCCAGCTGGTCGACGTCGAGCGTCCCGCGGAGTTCCCACGCATCCGTTCACTCCCGAGCGAGCTGACCAACCTGCCGGTGCAGCTGACCGAGTTCGTCGGCCGGGAGGAGGCGCTGCGATCGCTGAACGAGCTGCGGCGGCAGGCCCGACTGCTGACCCTGATCGGGCCCGGGGGGGTCGGCAAGACGAGGCTCGCCTTGCAGCTGGCGGCGGAGCTCACCGGGGATTACCGCGACGGTGTCTGGCTGGTCGAGCTCGGCCCTGTTTCGGACCCGGGCCTGGTGCCGCAGGGCGTGGCCCACGGCCTCGACCTTGAGGAGCAGGCCGGCCGGCCGCTCCTCGACACGCTGGTCGAGCGCTGCCGGGAACGCCGACTGCTGCTCGTGCTGGACAACTGCGAGCACCTGGTCGAGGCCAGCGCAGAGCTGGTCGAGCGGCTCCTGACCAACTGCAGGGAGGTGAGCATCGTCGCCACCAGCCGGGAGCCCCTCAAGCTCTCGGGAGAGCAGGTCTGGCCGGTGCCGGCGCTCACTCGAGCAGAGGCGGTGCGCCTCTTCGCGGAGCGCGCGGCACGGCACGCACCAGGCTTCCGCGTGAGTGTCGGCAGCAGCCTGCTGGTGGCCGAGATTTGCGAACGTCTCGACGATCTCCCGCTCGCGATCGAGCTGGCTGCCGCGCGCCTGCCGTTGCTCCCCCTTGAGGAGATCGCCAAGCGCCTCGAGTCCCGCTTCGCCCTCCTGACCGGTGGCAGCCGCACCGCGTCGGCCCGTCAGCGAACGCTGCAGGGGGTGGTCGAATGGAGTCACGAGCTGCTGACAGAAGACGAGAAGCTCGTCTTCCGCCGGCTCGCCGTCTTCGCCGGCCGCTTCGCACTCGCAGATTCCGAAGCCGTCTGCGCGGATGAGACGCTCCCGGCGGGAGCCGTGCTCGAGCTCGTCTCGCGGCTGAGCGACAAGTCCTTGCTGATGACGACAGACGGTCAGTGCCGAATGCTGGTGACGATTCGAGAGTACGGGCTCCAGCGCCTGGGCGAGGCCGGCGAGGCCGATGCCCTCCGACGACGCCTCGGCTTCCACCTGCTCGGTCTGGCGCAGGCCCGCCAAGCCGGCGAGCTGGCCTCCTGGTTGGACCGCCTCGAGAGCCTGCACGAGGATGTCCAGGCCGTGATCAGGTGGTCGGTCGACAACGACCCGGAGCTGGGAATGCGCCTCGCCGATGCGATGAGCACCTTCTGGCAGCTCCGCCGCCACACGGCCGAGCCGCGGCAGCTCGTTGAGGCCCTTCTCGAGAACGGAGACGTCGACTCTCCGCTCTGGCCGAGGCTCGAGGAGCTGGCGGGCGCGTTTGCCTACCTGCAGGGAGACTTCGACGCCGCTCGGGATCGGCTCGAAGCCGCCCTCCGGGCGGGCCGCGCCCGCGCTGATGCGGCGCTCGTGGTGCGGGTCCTGAACAGGACCGGGCTGCTGGCCGTTGCGCGCGGCGACCGCGGGGCAGCCCGAGCCACCCTCGAGGAGGCCCTCGCCTTGGCGCGGGAGCTCGGCGACCAGCAAGAAGAGGCCAACAGCCTGCACCAGCTGGGGCTCCTGGTCGGGACCCGCGGTGACCTGGCGAGCGCGGCGTCGATGCTCGAACAGAGCATCGACCTGCGCATCAAGCTGGGCCGGCGGGACGAGACCTCTGTCTCGCTGACCTTCCTGGCGTTCAACCTGCTGCACTCGGGAGAACGCGAGCGAGCCCGGGAGTACATCAAGGAGAGCCTCGAGATCGGCCGCGCGCTGAACGATCGACGGACCGCCTGGTCGCTCGACGTGCTCGCCTGCCTCAGCGCTCTCGATGGCCAGCCGGAGCAGGCGCTGCGCCTGGCGGGAGCGGGAGCGGCGATGCACGATTCGATCGGCAACCGGCCCTCGGCCAACTGGCAGGCGCTGACCGCTCCAATGCTGGACTCTGCCCGCGCCGCCCTTGGCCAGGAGGCGGCGGACGCGGCCTGGAGAGCCGGGCGCGCGCTGAATTTCGACGAGGCGATGACCTTGGCTCTCGCGGCGGTTGGGGCCGGCACGCCGAGCGGCTGAGCTCGAGTTTGGTGGGCGGTGAGGGAGTTGAACCCCCGGCCTTCTGGGTGTAAACCAGACGCTCTAGCCAGCTGAGCTAACCGCCCGAAAGCTTCGGAAGTCTAGGCCGCCGAACTCACTCCCAGCAGTTGCAGCGCCGCGTTCAACTGCGTGTCCTTCGCGTGGCCGAGCTCCGGCTTGCCCGCGTCGTACATCTCGGCGGGGTTGGCGAGCTTCGCCCCGACCGTCGGCGTCAGGCCCTTCTGCTCCACGCTCGAACCGTCCGGTAGGAACCAGCGCCGGATGGTGATGTGGAGGTCGGACCCGTCGGGGAGCGGGAAATCCTGCTGGACCGAGCCCTTGCCGAAGGTGACCGTCCCCACCAGCTTCGCCCGGTGGTGCGCGGACAGCGAGCCGGACACCATCTCCGACGCCGAGGCGGTGTTGGCGTTGACCAGGACCACGACCGGGATGGACGCGGCCGGCGGGTTGCCGCTGACGTTGTGGCGGTCGACGTGGCCCGAATGGTCGCGCAGCTCGAAAGCCTCCCCGCTGCTGACGAATTGGCTGATGACGTTCTGGGCCGCGTCGATGAACCCGCCGCCGTCGTTGCGAAGGTCCAGGATCACGCCCTTCTCGCCCGGCAGTCCGTCCTTGAGCGCCTTGTCGAAGTCGGCCGCCGTCGAGTCGCCGAAGGAGTAGATGCGGATGTAGAGCACGTTTCCCTCCAACTTCACGGAGCGCACCGAAGGTATGGTGATCGGCTCCCGCACCACCGGCAGGTCCAGGTGTTCGCCGCCGCGGTCGACCGTGATCAGGACCGTGGTGCCGGCCTTGCCGCGGATCAGGTTGGAGGTCTGGTCGGAGTTCTGGCCGTGCACGTCCTGCCCGTCGATCTTGATGATCACGTCGCCCGGTCGCAGCCCGGACTTGGCGGCCGGCGAGTCCGGGAACACCGTGTCGACGACCGGGTAGTCCGCGTTGTTGGTCACCTCGACGCCGATTCCGGTGTACTGGCCGGCGTAGCTGTTGAGCTGGCGCTGGTACTCGGCCGGGTCCAGGTAGTAGGAGAAGCGGTCGTTCAACCCCTCGACGAGGCCGCGCACCGTGCCGTGGGAAAGGTTGGCGTAGCTCGGGCGGGGATCGTAGTAGTCGTTGTGGATGATCTGCAATGCCCGGTTGAAGGTCGCCTGGTCAAGACCCTTGGCGGAGGCCCGCGGCGCCAGCAGCGGCAGCTGGTCGGGATAGGCCTGGTCGGCGTAGACGCCGGCGGTGACGCCGGCGCCGAGGCCGACCAAGAGGACGAACGCCAGGGCCAACCCCCGGCGTAACCGAGGCACTAACAGCCCAGGTAGAGGCAGGGGTCCAGGTAGTTGCCGTTGTAACGGATCTCGAAGTGCAGGTGAGGCCCGGTCGAGTTGCCCGTGCTGCCTTCGTAGGCGACCGTCTGCCCGCGGTAGACCAGCTGCCCGTTCCTCACCGCGAAGGAGGCGAGGTGCCCGTAGAGGGTGGCGTAGCCGTTTCCGTGGGTGATGATGACGTAGTTCCCGTAGCCATACCCGGTGCTGTACAGGCTAGCGACTCCACTGTCGGCGGCCAGGACCGGCTGGCCGTACGGCTCGGCGATGTCGATGCCGCTGTGCAGGTGCCGGGTCGGGCAGGATGGCCAGTACATCTCGAACAGGTAGGGGCTGCAGCCGAAGCCCTGGCTGATCCAATGCGGATTCTCGGGCCAGCCGAACTGGCCGGTGCCGCCCCCGGCGCCGGTCGCCTCGGCATCGTAGAGCGCCTGCAGCGCGGCGACCTGGGCGTCGATCTGGGCCTTCTGCGCCGCCAGCGCATCGGCCTGGGCCTTGTACTGCGCCTCCAGCTGGCGCTGGTAGGCGAGCGCCGCCTGCTGGCGGGTGCGTGAGGACTGCAACTGCACCTGCTGCGCCTGCTGCTTGGTCAGCAGGTCGGCCTCCTGGCCGCGCTGGACGTTGAGCTGGTCGGTGAGGGTCTGCAGCTCGGCCTTCTGCTGGCGAAGGTCGCCGAGCAGCTTGTGGTCGGATTGGATGATCTCCTGGGCGGTGATCAGCCGGTCGATCAGCTGGTTGAAGCTGCTCGAGGAGAGGGCCAGGGCGAGATAGTTCACCGACCCGTGCTTCTCGATCGAGCGCACCCGCTGCCCGAAGAGCGCCTCGCGGACCTGGAGGTGCGCCTGGCGGCGGGTGATCTCCGCCTGCGTCAGGGCGATCTTGGCGTCGAGAGCCCGGATCTGAGCCTGTGTGGCGTCGATCTGCGCCTGCTGCGCGACGATCTGGTTGTTGAGCTGGTTGATCAGGGCGGCCAGGGCGGCCATCTGCTTTTGGGTGTCCTTGATCTGGTGCTGGATCACGGCGAGCTCGTCCGCGGTGGCGGATTGCTGGTTCTTGGAGTCGACCAGCTCCTGGCAGATGTAGTCGTCGGGCGCGCAGTCGAGCGCGCGCACGGTCACCGTTCCGAAGGTCCCCACGAGGACAGCAGCGACCGTTGCAAGCGCCATCACGGTGCGACGCAAGCTCAGATCCTCACGAAGCGGCGGACGCCGATGTAGCTCCCCAACGCTCCGAGCAGGGCGCCGGCCACCAGCACGTCGCGCGCGAGCTCGGTGACGAAGGTCGGGTCGTAGCCGAGCGGTATGAAGAAGAGGTCGGAGTGAAAGCGATCGACGAAGGGCCGGTAGGCGAGCATCAGCAAGCCCAAAGCGAGGCCGGCGGCCAGCACGCCGGTCAGGATCCCCTCCAGCACGAAGGGACCGCGCACGAACCACTCGGTGGCGCCGACCAGCTTCATCACCTCGATCTCCTGGCGCCGGTGGTAGACGGCGGTCCGGATGGTGTTCATGACGATGAAGACCGAGACGACCAGCAGGATGACCAGGATGACCAGGCCCGCCAGGTTCACCCACTGCGAAAGCCGGAGCATGCGGGCGATGAACTCGCCCTGGTAGTCGGTGGGGTCGTTGCGGTCCGCGCCGCGCCACTGCCGCGCCTCGGCATCGATGGCGGCGACGTCGGCCAGCCTGGCGACGTGCACCTCCAGCTTCGCCGCCAGCGGGTTGCCCTCGATCTGGCGGGCGATGTCTGCGTTCTGGGGGTCGGCCGCAAAGCGCGCCAGCGCCTCGTCCTTGGTGATCAGCCTGACCTCGGTGACGCGCGGATCGGCGCGCAGCTGGTCCTCGAAGTCGTAGACCGTCGTCATCGGCGTGCCGTCAGCGACGCTGATGGA
>VBHN01000097.1 GCA_005881155.1 Chloroflexota bacterium
TCCCCACGTCTTCTTGCGGTGTCCCTCCTCGGCGCCTGGGCGCTCCTGCTCGGTGCGTCTCCCGCCCTCGCCGCCTCCGCGCCCGTTCGCCCGGACAACACCTGGGTGCGGCTGGCGCCCCTACCCGAGAAGCTCGACAGCCCAGTCTTCGCGATGGCGGTCAGCCCCTCCGACCCCGCCCTCCTGATGGTCGGGACCGGCTCCGGGACCATCTACCGCAGCAACGACGGCGGCAGCACCTGGACCGCCGCCGCTCATGGCCTCGGCCGGGGCGTGACCACCATCCAGTACAGCCCCTTCAAGGCCGGTCTCATCTACGCCGGCACGCGCGCCGGCGGACTCTGGCGGAGCACTGACAGCGGGGCCACCTGGGCCAAGCTCGCCGGCATCCCGAACACCACCGTCCGAAGCCTGGGCTTCGCCAAGTCGATGACGCTGGCCGGCGCGGACGGCGGGCTCTACTCGACCCACGACGGGACGACCTGGGCGCCCTACCTCAGCTTCAGCCTTTTGAGCCTCGACGCCATCGCCGTGCCGGCGGTCAACGATCCGCCGCACCTGCTGGCCGGTGGCGACGCGAGCAAGGGCAGCGAGCCGCTGCCGCTCTACTTCAGCTCCGATGGCGGCACCAGCTGGACCAGCGTCAAGTCGCTGGGCTCCAGCACCATGATCGGCGCGGCCGCCACCGGGCCCGTCCTGCCCAAGGGCGACAACCGGCAGCTGGTGGTGGGGACCAACGTCGGCGCCTTCCTCTCCAACGACGGCGGCGTCACCTGGGGCCAGATCGCCGGGCTGCCGGCCATCGACTTCACCGCCGTGGCTTACGTCGCCAACCACGCCGATCGCTTCTACGTCGCCAGCGATGGCGGCGCCACCCTCTCGGGCGGCCTCTGGGCCAGCTCCGACTCCGGCCAGACGTTCCGCTCGCTGCAGGCCCCGATCGCGAGCGTCACCGCGCTGGCGATCTCGAGCGAGGACGCGCCGACCGTCTACTCGGCCAGCTTCCGGCCCCTCGACCAGGTGACCCTGCTCTGGTCGTACCGCGACACCGGCGGCACACCCAACCCGCCGAGCAGCGCCATCCCCGCCGTCGCCGGCGTCGCCGCGCCGGCCACCAGCTCGGCGCCGGCGCCGGCGGCTTACGACTGGAGGAGGAGCGTGACCGGTCCCGAGGCGCCCTACCTTGCCCTGGGAGTCCTCGCCGTGCTGGTCATGCTCACCGCTCTCGGACTGCAGATCCGCCGGGGCCGGGAGTAGCCTCCACCAGCAGCTTGCGGTCGGGGTCCGGAGGGGGCGCCAACCGCCACGGGTCGAGGCCGGCCCGGTCCATCATGGCCGCGGCCAGCCGGTCGTAATCCCGGTTCGAGAGGTCGCCGACCGGGTCTCGGCTGGCTCGCATCAGCTGCGTGAAATTGAGGGTCGCCAGGGCTCGGTAGGCCAGGACGGCCTTGGCTTGCTCGACCCGGTTTCCGGCCTGTGCCGCTCGGACGAAGGCGAGCGCCGATCCCATCTCGCGTGCGTCGCGCCAGCGCCAGGGCCCGTAGGTGAGGAGCACGTAGAGGATCGGCGGCACGGCGATCAGCAAGGCGAGGGCGACCGCGAGGTCGTAGATGTCCTGGCGAACCGTCTGGCTGAGCTGGATCAGGGGATCGCCCGTGTGCTTCTCCAGCTGGCCGGCCTGGGCCTGCAAGAAGTTGGAGATCAGCGGGATCCCCTTGGGGACGGCGCCCTTGAACGATTCCAGCCAGTCGTTGAAGGTTTTGCCGGTGTCCCGAATCCCGTCGGCGATCACCTCCAGGCCCATCACGGTCTGGTACGTCACCCAGCCGGCCACCGCCCAGAATGCCACCCAGAGGATCGCCAGTAGGTCCTGGAACGCTCGCCGCAGCGCCGGCAGCCGGCGGTCGGGATAGAACTTGAGCATCACGGTGTAGGTCGCCAACTTCCAGTCTACGGGGACGTTTCGCGGCCACGGTTACACTCGCCGGGTATGGCTTCGCCTCACCACCGCTTGAAGGAACTGGGGCTGACGCTGCCGCCCGCCCCCAAGCCGATGGCGTCCTACGTACCCGTCCGCCTGGTCCCGCTGGGCGGCGGGCGTTCACTTCTCTTCGTTGCCGGCCAGGTCCCGGTCGTTGACGGCGAGCTCAAGCACGTGGGGCGGGTCCCCGAGGAGGTGGACCTCGAAGGCGCCAGGGAGGCAGCCAAGATCTGCGCCCTCAACATCCTCGCCCAGGTCGACGCCGCGGCTGGGCTCGACAGGGTCGAGCGGCTGGACAAGGTCGAGCAGGTTGCCTCGCTGACGGGGTTCGTTCGCAGCGCGGCCGGCTTCGGTGAGCAGCCCCAGGTGATCAACGCGGCCTCCGACCTGCTGGCTGAGGTCCTGGGCGAGGCCGGCAAGCATTCGCGGGCGGCGGTCGGCGTGGCCGAGCTGCCGCGCGGCGTGTCGGTCGAGATAACCGCGGTCTTTGTCGTCACCAAAGACTGAGCTCCGGCCGCCGGCAGGGGGCCCCCGGGGGCCGCGGCCGCCGGCTGGCGGGCACCGCTGGCTCTGGCTGGGGATCGCCCTCTACCTGGGCCTGATCTTCGGCGTGATGCTCTGGCGGGGCATCTCGATCGAGCCGCAGTGGGTGGTGCTGGCGCTGCTGCTGGTGGCGGTCGCGCTGGGCCGGGGGCGGGCCTTCCTGGTCGACTGGCTGCCCTTCCTGGTCCTCTTCTTCGCCTACGAGATCATGCGCGGCTTCGCGTCCAAGACCGGATTCGCCCCCCATGACGTCTCACCGCTGGAGCGCGCCGTCTTCGGTGGCTCGCTGCCGACCGTGATCCTCCAGCACCGGTTTTACAACCCGGCCCTGATCGGGATCCAGGACTGGGTCTCGATGATCTTCTATTTCCTGCACTTCCCACTGCCGATCGTGGTCGGCTTCGTCTTCTGGATCAACGATCGCGCCCACTACTGGCGGTTCATCTCGGCGCTGCTTCTGATGTCTTTCCTCTCCTTTGTGACCTACCTCTTCTTCCCGACCGACCCGCCCTGGATCGCCAACAGCGGAGAGGTGCACAAGGTGATCAACGAGACGGTCCAGAAGTGGGGGGTGGACTACCTGGTCTCACCCTTCTACAGCAACCTGAACCCCAACAAGTTCGCGGCCTTCCCGTCCCTGCACGCGGCCTTCCCGGCGCTCTCGGCGATCTACGCCTGGCGGCGCTACCGGTGGCTCGCGATCGGCCTGCTCGCCTACACCGCCTGCGTCTGGATTGCGATCGTGTACCTCGGCGAGCACTACTTCGTGGACGCGCTCGCCGGCCTGGCCTACGCGTTCGCCGCGACGGCGATCGTGACCCTGGTCGCGGTCAGGCGTGCCAGACGCGTTTCATGATCACCTTCGACAACTTCTCCGTGTCGTGGTGCGAAGGGATCTTCTTGTTGACCACGTCGGCCAGGATGAAGTGCATGTCGCGCCCGATCGGCGCCTTGTTGTCGAAGATCACCTTCGTCTGACCGCCGGTCGGCGTGTAGGCGTAATTCGAGTTCACGATGGCGAAGTCGAAGATGTTGCCGCCGACGTGGTCCTCGACCACCTTCATGAAGTCGGAGACCTTGAAATCGTCAGTCTCCCCGTTCTCTGAGGCGACGTTGCAGATGAAGACCTTGAGCGCCGGGCTCGACTTCAGGGCGTCGACCATCCCGCGCACCAGCAGGTTGGGAAGGATGCTCGTGTAGAGCGACCCGGGCCCGACCGTGATGACGTCGGCGTTGAGGATCGCCAGAGCGGCCTCGGGGTTGATCTCGGCGGTGTCCGGCCGCAGGAAGACCTTGGTGATGGGCTGCCTCTGGAGGGGGATCTTGGACTCGCCCACCACCGTGCCGCCGTTCACCGTCGCGCAGAGCACGACGTCCTGGAGCGTGCTCGGCAGCACGTCGCCCCGGACGGCGAGGACCCGGCCCGACTCGCGGACCGCGTGCTCCATGTCGCCGGTGACCTCGGCCATGGCCATGATGAAGAGGTTTCCGAAGGAGTGGTCCTTGAAGCTGCCCTCCTTGAAGCGATGGTCGAAAAGCTCCTTCACCAGCGGCTCGGCGTCGGCCAGGGCGATGAGGCACTGGCGGATGTCGCCAGGCGGCAGGATTCGGTACTCCTCGCGGAGCCGTCCGCTCGAGCCTCCATCGTCGGCCACCGTGACCACGGCCGAGAGGTTGCCGGTGAACTCCTTCAGGCCGCGGAGCAGCGTGCTCAGCCCATGGCCGCCGCCGATGGCGACCACGCGGGGCCCACGGCTGAGCATCCGGCTCGAATAGAGCACGTCGGCCACGCTCCGGTCGCCGCCCGGGATGAAGGGTGCGAGGACGGACCGCTGCAGCATGTAGAAGCTGAAGACAAGGAGCCCGACGCCGACCATGCCGAAGATCAGCGCCCGGACTGCGCGGGGCCAGAACTGAAGCGTCACGTAGTAAAACTCGTGGGGGAGGGTCGCCTCGGAGTACACCACGCGCAGGAAGTAGGCGACCCCCAGGTCGAGCATCAGGATGCTGATCATCAGGAGCAGGAGCCAGCGCTTGACGTAGAGTCCGGGGGTCAGCCAGCGCAACCAGCGCTGGGGGGTCCTGAGCATTGGTCGCATCCTATCCGTTTGCCTTTGAACGGACGGCCGGCCCGGTTGGTTCCCGTCGAAAGCCGGATAATGGGGTTATCAAGATGGTCCGCAGACTGCGCCGGCTCATCAAGGTGGTCGGCTTCGGGCTGTTCATCGCAGCCGTCTCGCAGGAGATGTCGAAGCCGGAGGACGAGCGCACCTGGCACGGCAGGGTCGGAGGCTTCGTCCCCTACGATTTCCGGCCGCCGACCTGGGAACGGATCCGGGAGGCGTACTGGAACCCGGAGGACGAGCGGCTCTTCACAGAGCGCGTCTTCGGGGTCGGCTGGGCCGTCAACCTCTATCGCGCTCGGGAGTTGATGATGGGCGCCTATCAGCAGCTGATGGGAGCGGCCGCGCCGGCCTCCCAGCGCTGGCGGAAGCGCACCTCTCGGGTTCGTTCCAAGACCGCCGAGACCAGCTGACTGGGCCTCGGCCAGGTTACAAAGCCCGAGCTGGGCGTTGAACTAGGTATGAAAGTTCAATTCTTCCTGCTCGGTGCGGTCGTGGCGCTGACCCTCGGCGCGCTCTCGTCTGCGAGCCTGGCACCGGTGGCCTCGCACTCGAAGGCCGCCACGGCCAGGTCGGCGGCGGCGCCTTCGCCAGAGACCGCCAAGACCACCTCCGCGACGCCCGAGGCCGCCGACGCGGCGGCCGCCCCCGACGCCAGCGCCTCGCCATCCGCGCACCCCTGCAACCATGGCTTCTACGTCTCGCAGGTCGCGCACGAGCACAAAGGCGGCAAGTTCACGTCCTCGGTTGCACAGAGCGACCTGGGCAAGAACGGCGACTGCTCGAAGCCGGTGCCGACGCCGACCGCGTAGCCGCCGGCTCGTCTTCACTTTGTCGCCGGCTCGGTTGGCAGGCTACTTATCCCCGCCTGTGGCCAAGCTGTGGATAAACGCCCGGGAGCGATGCCTGATCGCCTCCGGGCGTTTAGATTGGGCTTCCTGAACCCACCGGTAGAATGTGAAACCCGCCTCAAGAAACTCTGCCGCTGGGGAGTGGCCAAGCTGGTAAGGCGCCTGACTCTGGATCAGGAGATCAAAGGTTCGAATCCTTTCTCCCCAGCCAATCTGAGGTGCCCGCCGGAGGGCTGACCAGCGGCGGCTTCGAGCTCACTTGCCGGAGTTGAAGAAGCTTCGGCCGCGCTCGTGCGCGAGGCGTGCGAAGGCCGCGCGGCGTTGCCGATGTCGGTCAACACGGGGCCTTGGCGCCGGCCCGTGAATCAACAGGCTTGACGCGGACTACGCGCCGTGTTGAAGTTGCCCCTCCAAGCAACCTGCGGTCGTCCTTGAGGAGGGAGTGGCATGCCAGGTCAAGTTCGTTGGCTCACGGCCGTGGCCAGCTGCGCCGCAACGATCCTCATGCTGCCCACCGGGGCCTGGGCCAGCACTGGCAACGCCGGGGTCAAGGTCAGCAAGACCGTGGACTCGGCGACCCTCGAGCCGGTTCTGAGCCTCAGCTTCGCCGTCGACAGGACGACTGCAATTCCCGGTGGCACCCTGACCTACAGCGGCCAGCTGAGCAACCTCTCCTCCTCACTCGGCGTCGGCGGCCGGATCGCGGCCGAAAGCCACGGGGACGTGACCTCGACTGTCGCCTACTACTTCGACCAGCTCGAGTACTGCCTGCAGGGCTGCGGAAACGGCCTCAGCCCCCAGTGGACCGCGATCGCCGGCATGCAGGCCGTGCAGGTGGGTTACGCGCCCGTCGTCTCCGCCGACTCCACCACCGGCCTGACCCTGACCGCAACCGGCGTGCCGTCGAGCGGGGTCGCCTACCCGGACTCCGGCGACGCGCTGCTCGGTACCCAGGTTCCGCCCAAGGACGTGGCGATCTGGAAGTACCAGGCTGCCTTCACGCTGACTCCGGCCCAGGTCGCGATCCTGAGCGACCCGAAGCAAACCGCAGCCGTCCGCAACCACGTGCACATCGAGGTCACGCCACGGAACACGGACGCCGCCCAGCCCTGGGACGACACGGCGCTGTTCGGAAACCTCTTCCAGTCCGCCCCCGACGCGCCCGCCGCGACGGGGGTGACGGTCACCGTGACCCCGCCCTCCGGGCCTCCTCTGAGCATCTCGCTGGGCACCGTCAACGTGGGCGCGTCCCTGCCCTACTCGACGACATACAAGGTGCCGGTCCCGGCCGGCAAGGGAGCCGCCGAGCCGGACAGCGTCTACCTGGCCCGGCTCCAGCTGCTCGAGGGTGCCAAGCTGAACGCCTCCGCCGCCGCGACCGGCGCCGGCCTGAGCGGCCCGGTCAGCGTGACCGCCCCCGCGGTCTCGACCATCGAGCACCTGCCCCTGGTCACCATCGCGAAGACGGGCCCGGCCACCGCCGATGCCGGCACGACGGCCAGCTACTCCCTCACGCTCGACAACTTCGGCGGAGCGCCGGCGGGGCCGCTCTCGGTCGTCGACAGCGTTCCCAACGGCGCCACAGGCACCGTGAGCGGGGTTCCGGCCTCCCTCGCGCCGGCAGCCTCGGCCAACGCAGCCGCCACCTTCCCGGTGCCGGCAGCCCAGCCGGCAGGACCTCTCACGGACACCGCCCAGCTGACCTGGCAGGACGCCAACGGCAACTTCTATGGGCCTGTCTCGGGCCAGTTCACGACCCAGGTCCACAACAACCTCTTCGGAGCCACCCTGGCCCTGGCCCCGACCAGCGCCGGTCCCAACCTGCTGGGCACGACCCAGACCCTGACCGCGACGCTGCTCGACAAGAGCCTGAACGCGATCGCCAACCAGGCCGTCACCTTCCAGATCACCGGCGCCAACGCCCAGAGCGGGAGCGGCGTGACGGACGCTCTCGGTCACGCGACCTTCACCTACACCGGGGCGAACGCCGGCAACGACGTCGCCCAGGCCACGGTCGGCGCCCCGGGCGTCACGCTCAACTCCAACACGGCCACCATCAGCTGGGGCAAGCTCCTGCAGCCGATCGCGGTCACCCCCGTACTGGGGAACTTCTTCCCGAACCAGGGCAACAGCTGCACCTTCGACGTCACCAAGGCCAGCCAGCCGGTGTTCGGGCAGACCTTCCCCGACATCCTCTTCAACCCAGCGGCGGGAGCCGTCCCCCACAACATCTCCAAGGTCGACGTCAACACGCGGCCCTTCACCGACCTGACCGTCGACGTCAACGGCAACTACAACGGCCAGATCGTCGCCCAGGGCCAGGGGTTGCAGGCGGGCGTCGACACCCTCACCAACTTCTACGCCGAGTTCACCGGCAGCTTCGTCGTCAACCAGCCCGGCGACCTGACCTTCACGATCCTCCACGACGACGGCTACATCCTCGGCATCGGCAATGGTGCGACCCGTGTCAACGGCGACCTCTTCAACGACCCCTCGGTCACGCCCTTCCAGCAGTACGGGGTGATCGCCGCCTCGAACGGCGCCGCCAACGGCCAGCCGGGCTCGGCGACGGCACACTTCCCTGCCGCCGGCACCTATCCCTTCGAGCTCGACTACAGCGAGTGCGGCGCGGGGGCCCTCTTCCTGGTCCTGGAGACCGCCCAGTTCATTCCCCAGACCGATCCCCTCTCGATCTACGTCGGCTACGGAGATGGCCTCCGCGGCGGCGCCAAGTTCCCCTTCCCGTGGCAGGGCTCACCGGGCGTGACCTTCATCGGCAACTGCACCCTCGACGCCGGCGCGCTCCGCTTCGACAACAGCGGCGACACGGACATCACCTTCGACAAGGTGACGGTCGATCTCCCGTCTCCATCGAGCGTGAGCTTCGATCTCTGGGGACCAAATCCGCTGGTGGTTCCGGCCCACCAGATCCTGATCCTCACCCAAACGGGCTGCTACAACTTCGACAGCTCGGACTACAGCGGCGCCGGGTGCGGTGGAAACAACGGCGTCCAGCCGCTGGTCAACGTCACCCGGAACGGGGTCACCAAGACCTATACCGACACGCACCAGATCCTCAACACGCGCGGCTTCGACCTGGTCTGCCAGGGCAACGAGTCGACCCCCTGGGAGCGCATCGCGGGCAATGCCAGCACCATCAACGTGCCGCTGCCGCCGGCGATCAGCCTCGACATCATGCCCTTCAACGTCCCCGGTGCCCTGCTGGGCCAGAACCAGGCGCTGACCGTCTCCGCGATGGACAGCGCCGGCAACCCGCTGGTCAACCTGCCCGTTACGCTCCAGGTCTTCGGGCCCAACGCTCGGACCCTGAACGCCAATACGCTCCCCAGCGGCCTGGCAACGTTCGGGTACGTGGGTGCCGTGGCCGGCACCGACTCCATCCAGGCCAGCGCCTCCAGCGGCGGCCTGCTCTCCATCTCCAACCTCGGCAGCATCACCTGGACCGCGCCCGCGGGCGGCGTCCCCAATCCCAAGCCGGATCCCAACGCACCGCCACCGCCGGCGATCACGACGCCTTCGCCGGCCGACGGGACGGCCGTCACCAAGCCGGTCCAGGTCACGGCGAGCATCGCGCCGCCCTCGGGTCAGTCGATCGCCAGCTGGCGCGTCTTCTACCAGGCGCTGGACCCGGGACCGATCGTGACGATCGCGTCCGGGACCGGTGTGCCGCCGGCGCCACTGGCCACCTTCGACCCGACTCTGCTCACCAATGACACCTACGGGATCACGGTCGAGGCCACCGCCTCCGGCGGCGGCATCCAGGACCTGACCAGCACCGTCACCGTCCTGGGCAACCTGAAGCCCGGCCGCTACACGACCACCTACCAGGACCTCTCGGTACCGGTCAGCGGATTCCGTATGGACGTTCGCCGCAGCTACGACAGCTTTGACAAGATCTCGGGCGACTTCGGGGTGGGGTGGAAGGCGAGCGTGGCCAACTTCCGCGTGGCCCCGAACCGGATCCTGGGAGCGGGCGGGTGGACCATGTACAACAAGAGCTGCACCCTCGGACTGTGCTTCACCGCCTACAAGAATTCGGCGCCTCGGTCGGTGAGCATCGTCTTCCCCGACCAGCACGTCGAGGAGTTCGACCTCACCCCGAACGGCGGCACCAACCTCTTCTGGGACTGCTCTCCAGCCTTCACCGCTCGGGCGGCGGGCGGGGTGGGCGGCACCACCTCGACGCTGGCGCCCCTGGATGACACGGGCTGCAGCTACACCGGCGATACGACCCGCACCGCTTCCTGCTCACAACGCGGGACGGGCGCAAGTTCGTGGTCGATCGCACAACCGGGTTGGTCTCCGAGATGGACACCAACGGGAACTCGATCAGCGTTGATGCCACGGGCGTGCACTCGTCGTCCGGTGGATCCATCACCTTCACCCGCGATGGCCAGGGCCGCATCACCAAGGTCGCCGGCCCCTCGGGTGAGTTCCTGACCTACGCCTACTCCACCGCGGGAGATCTGGCCGGCGTCGTCGATCCCAGTGGTGCCGCGACCACTTTCAGCTACGACGCGAACCACGATCTGATCGGCAGCAGCGGTCCCGGCGGCCAGCCGCTGGGCTCTGTCAGCTATGACGTCCAGGGCCGGGTTGTGTCCGTAACGGACGCCAATGGCAAGACGACGGCGCTGTCGAACAACGTGGCCGGCCAGCAGCAGGTGCTGACCGACGCCGCGGGAGAGACGTTCGTCCTCACCCTGGACGACCTCGGCGACACCTTGACCCAGGCCGAGATCGGCGACGGGATCACGAACACCTACAGCTGGACCTATGACGCGGTCGGGCACGTGCTGACGACATCGGCGCCGAACGGCGCCACCTCCGGCGCCACCTATGACGTCGCCGGCAATCCCCTGACGATCACGGATCCGTTGGGCAGGAAGTCGACAATGACCTACGGCGCCCACGGCGAGCTCCTGACCTTCACCGACCCGGCCGGTGGGCGCACAACCTACACCTGGGATGGCTCTCTCAATCTCGTCTCCGTGGTCGACCCACTGGGAGGCGTCACCAGCTACACCTACGACGGCACCGGCAACCGCACTTCACAGACCGATCCACGCGCCGGCAAGTTCACGTACACCTACGACTCCGCGGGTCGCCTGTTGTCCGAGACCGATCCCGTTGGACGGACCTCGGCCTACACCTATGACGCATCGGGCCGGCTCACGGATAAGAAAGATCCCGCCGCCGGCCACGCCACCTACAGCTATGACGCCGGCGGCCGGCCGACCGCGGTCACCGACCCGACCGGCGCCCAGCTGACTTACAGCTACGACGCGCTCGGACGAGTGTCGAGCAGCACGGATGCCCTCGGAGGCAGCACCAGCAACACCTACGACGGAGAGGGCCGGCTGCTTTCCAGCACCGATCCTCTCGGACGCAGCACGGCTTACACCTACGACGCTGTGGGACGGATGCTCCGAAAGACCGACCCCGCGGGCGGGACAACCAGCTACGCCTACGACGGCCACGGCCGCCAGGTCTCAGTCACCGACGCGGTCGGGGGCCGCTCGACCACCGCCTATGACAGCGCCGACAACCGGGTCAGCGACACCAACCCATTAGGCGGCGTGACGCATTACGCCTATGACGGGGCGGGACGGAAGACCGCGGTGACCGACCCGACCGGCGGGACCTCGACCTTCACCTACGACACCCTGGGCCGGCTGGTCACGACCACCAATCCACTGGGGGCGACGACAAGCTTCGTTTACGACGCCCTCGGCAATACCAGCGTCGTGACCGACCCCCTCGGCCACGTCACCACCAACACCTACGACGCCGGCGGCTACTTGCTCAGCAGCACCGACCCCCTGGGTGGGGTCACGGCACATACGTACGACGCCGCCGGCCAGAGGGTCTCCGACACCGACGCGACGGGCCGCAGTACGTCGTACGCCTTTGCCCCGCTGGGGGGTCTTGCCAGCAGCACCGACGCGGCCGGCCATACGACGCGAATGCAATACGACGGCGACGGGCGCCTGAGATCCCTCACCCTGCCCTCGGGCATCGTGATGATCACCACCTATGACGCCAGCGGGCGCAAGACCAAGGTGACCAACGGACTCGGCGACACCACCGGCTACGCCCACGACGCGGCTGGTCAACTCATCGCCGAAACAGATGCTCTGGGCCAGGTGACGCATTACGCCTTCGACGCGGCCGGCCGGCAGACGAGCATCACCGACCCTCTGGGCGGTGTCGCCCACCTGGGATACGACGCCGCCGGACGGCTCCTTTCGACGACGGACCCGATCGGCCACCTCACCAGCCTCACCTATGACGCCCTTGGGGACGTCGTCTCGCACACCGACGCGAGCGGTGCGACCACGAGGTCGACCTACGATGCCGCCGGTCGCCTCGCCAGCCGTACCAACGCGCGCGGCGCGGTTGCGAAGTACAGCTACGACGCCGCCGGCCGGCTGAACTCCGTTCAGCACCCGGGCGGGACGGACACCTTCGCCTACGACGCCGCCGGCAGGAGATCCTCGCTTATGGGAGCGGCCGGGACCACCACCCTGGGCTACGACTTCGCGGGCCGCCTCACCTCGGCGGCCTCCCCACAAGGGACCATCGGCTATTCCTACGACGCCGCCGGGCGCCGGACCGGGCTGACCCTGCCCGGAGGTCAGGGGGCGACGTACACCTATGACGCGGCCGGATTGCTTGCGGGGCTTGTCGACGCGTCAGGCTTCAAGACCGCATTCAGCCACGACGCCGACGGACGCCTGGCCGGGATCACGCGGCCCAACGGCGTCTCAACGAACTACACGTACGACGGTGCGGGCCGCCTCGTCGGGATCGTCGATGCCGGCGGGAGCGGGTCGCTGGAGAGCTTCCGCTACACGCTCGATGCCAACGGCAACCGGGTCTCGATGACCTCAGGGGCCGGCACCGAGGGCTATGCGCTGGATGCCAACCAGCGCCTGGTCGGAGCCACCTATGCCGACGGCTCCACCACGACCTACGCCTACGACGCGGCCGGCAACCGGGTCAGCTCGAAGACGGCGGCGGGAACGACGGCTTACTCCTATGACTCGGGTGGCCGGCTGGTGGCCGCCGGGTCGACGAATTACAGCTACGACGCCGACGGCAACGTGGTCGCCGCCGGCGGTTCGACGTACTCCTACGACTGGGCGAACGAGCTGTTGTCCGCGAGCGTGGGCGGCACCTCGACCAGCTATGCGTACGATCCCACGGGCCTCCGGGTGGCCTCAACCGGTGGTAGCGCGGCCGCCTTCCTCTGGGATCGCACCGGCGCGGTTGCCCAGGTGGTGGGCGACGGCACCGTCAGCTACCTCCGGCAGGACTCCGGTGAGCTGCTCTCGCAGCAGTCGGCATCGGCTACCACCTACCCGCTGGCGGATGCCTTGGGTTCGGTCCGAGACCTCACCAGTTCCACTGGCTCGGTCGTCGGCACGGCGGCCTACGACGTGTTCGGCGGAGTGCGCGCCCAAACCGGCGCCACGAGCAGCTTCGGATTCACCGGTCAGCAGCTCGATCCGACCGGCCTGCTCTACCTGCGGGCGCGCTACTA
>VBHN01000098.1 GCA_005881155.1 Chloroflexota bacterium
CTCGATGATGTTCTCGGGCGTCGGAAAGTCGGGCTCGCCGATCTCGAGGTGGATGACGCTCTTTCCCTGCGCCTCCAGCATCCGGGCGCGGGCCAGGACCTCGAAGGCGCCCTCCGTTCCCAGGTTCTCCATCCGCCTGGCGAAGGTGATCGTCATCTAGAAGATTGTCTTGCCTGTGCCACCGTCGATGACGATCGTCTGCCCGGTCAGGTAGCCCGCCTGGGCCGAGCAGAGAAAGGCGCAGACCGCGCCCAGCTCGGACGCGTCGCCATAGCGGCCCATCGGCAGCGCCTTCGCGTTCCGCTCCAGCTGCTCCTCGAGGCTGACCCCGTTCCGCTCGGCGACGCCGGCGGCCATCGAGCGGGTGCGGTCGGTGAGGATCGCGTTGGGCGCGATGCAGTTGACAGTGATCCCCTGCGGCGCCTTCACGTAGGCGGAGGTGAGGTTGACGATCCGGCCCTGCTTCGACTTGCGGAGGTGGGGCAGCGAGTTCCGCCAGAGCCAGACCGCGCTCATGGTGGTCAGCCGGAAGGCCCTCTCCCAGGTCTCGTCGTCGACCTCCTCGAGGAGGCCGGGCGGCGCGCCGCCGGCGTTGACGACCAGGATGTCGAGGCCCTCCAGGGCCTGGGCCGCGGCCTCGACCAGCGCCTCGACCTGCTCCCGGACGGAGACGTCGGCGACCCGGTAGCCGGCGCCGCCGATCCGCTCGTTGAGCTCGGCCAGGGCCGCCTCGTCGCGGGCGGCGACGAAGACCTCGGCGCCCTCCCGCGCCAGCGCCTCCGCGCAGGCCCGCCCCAGCCCGCGGCTGGCAGCGGTGACCAGCGCCCTGCGTCCCTGGAGCCCGAGGTCCATTTCAGCTCGCAAGGTACCAGTCGGTCACGTACTGGAAACGGTCGATGGCGTCGACGACGGGGTTGAAGTGCGCGCCGCCGATCCGCCGGTTGACCGCGTACTCGTAGTGGGGCTCGTAGAGGAACAGGGCCGGCGCCGCGCCGGCGAGCAGGGTCTGAAGGTCGGTGTAGGCCGCGATCCGCGCGTCCCTGTCGGGGCTGGCCCGGCCGTCCTCGAGGTCCTTGTCGATGAAGCCCTGGCGGGGCAGGTTGGAGAAGTTGAGCGGATACCCGGTCTGGCTCGAGTGCCAGAAGCTGAACTGGTCGGGGTCCGGCCCGTTGTCGAGGTTGGCGAGCGCCATCTGGTAGGACCGGACGCCCAGGTAGCGCGTCACCAGCTGCCCGACCGGGACGATCTTCAGGCGGACGCCGACGCCGACCGCGGCCAGCTGGCGCTGCAGGTTGCGGGCGACGTCGCGGTAGGGATAGGCGTCGGCCGCCACCAGCTCGACCACGAAGTCCCGGCCGTTTGCGGTCCGGTAGAGGCCCTGGGCGGGCAGGGTCCAGCCGGCCTCGTCGAGCGCCTTCTGGGCTGCCTCGGGGTCATAGGGGAAGAGCTGCGAGGCGCCGCTCGACCACGCCCAGTCGCTGGGCGGGAGCGAGGTCGTCTGCGCGTCGGCCCGCCCCTGCAGGACCTCCCGGATCAAGGCCTGGCGATCGATGGCCTGGCCCAGCGCCCGGCGCACGGCCGGGTTCGAGAAGTAGGGATGGGTGGGGTCGAGGTCCAGGAAGACCGCGGCGAAGCTGAAGCTGGCCAGGTGGTGGACGGAGAGTCCGGGCCGGGCGAGCAGCTTGGCCTGGGCCGGTGAGAGCATGCCGCCCACCCCGTCGGCAACGCCCTCGGCCACGGCGGCGGCAGCGGCGTCCAGCGAGCTGTAGCCCCGGAAGACCACTCTGTCGAGGTGCGGCGCGGGCTGCGCGAAAGGGTTGCGGCGCAGCGTGATGACGGCGCGGTCGGAGGAGATCGAGTCGACCATGTAGGGCCCGGTCCCCAGTGCCTTGGGCCCGCTGGCCGGGTTGACCGGGATCGCGGCCACCTCGCCCTGGAAGAGGTGCTTGGGGATGATGCCGACCCGGAGCGAGCCGGGGAAGGCGGCGCTGGGCGCCTTCAGGGTGAAGTCGACCTGGTCGTCGGCGGCCTTCTTCACCTGGACGCCCTTCCAGACCGCGGCCTCCGGCAGCGTGTAGTTGGGGTCCTGGAGGACGCCGAAGGTGAAGAGCACGTCCTGCACCGTGAAGGGCTGCCCGTCCGCCCACTTCACGTCTCCGCGCAGGCGCACGCTGTAGGTGAGGTGGTCGGCGGAGAGCTGGATCTCGCGGGCCAGCAGCGGCTTGGGCTGCTGGTCGGTTCCGGCCTGCGTGAGGCCCTGGTAGACCAGGCTGTCGATGTCACGCGCGTTGTCCTCGTCGGCGAAGAGTGGGTTCAGGTAACCCGCGATCCCGGCGACGGCCTCGGTGAAGGTGCCTCCCGCGACCGGCGACCTCGCTGCCCGCGCGGCGGACGAGGCGGAGGAGGCGGCCGTCGGGCCGGTGCCGCGCGCGGGGAACGGTTGGCAGGAGGTCGCCAGCAGCGCGGCGACCAGCGCCAGCCCGGCCGGCCGCAAGCGCCGCACCCTACTTGGTGTGCGTCGCGACCAGGATGTTCGCCAGCGAGACCGCCAGGAAGCCGAAGGTCAGGACCCAGGTCGTCCAGTACAGCTGCCGCTCGATGCCGCGCCGCGTGCGGTAGCCGCCTCCGAAGTCGCCCCCGCCGCCCCCGATCGTCCCGCCCAGGCCGGTGGCCTTGGGCGTCTGCAGCAGCACCCCGGCCATCAATAGGACGGAGATCGCCAGCTCGGCCAGGACCAGGTAGGGACGTACCGCTGCCATACCGGGATCGAGTCTAGCTAGAAAACTTCTTGTTGACGGCGTCCCAGTTGATGGTGTTGAACCAGGCCGCCACGTAGTCGGGCCGCCGGTTCTGGTAGAGCAGGTAGTACGCGTGCTCCCAGATGTCCACGCCGAGCACGGGCGTGAGGCCCTCCATGAGCGGGCTGTCCTGGTTCGGCCGTCCGAAGACCTGGAGCTTGCCCGAGCCGTCCTTCACCAGCCAGCCCCAACCCGACCCGAACTGGCCGACTGCCGCCTTGGTCAGCGTCTCCTTGAGGGTCGCGTAGTCGCCGAAGCTGGACTTGATCGCGTCGCCGACCGCACCGGTCGGCTCGCCGCCACCGCCCGGACCCATGATCTCCCAGAAGAAAGAGTGGTTGGCATGGCCGCCGCCGTGGTTGCGGACCGCGGTCCGGATGTCCTCGGGCACCGCGTTGAGGTCGCCCAGCAGCTCCTCGACGGTCTTGGAGCCGAGCTCCGGGTGCTTTTCGATCGCGGCGTTCAGGTTGGTGACGTAGGCCTGGTGGTGCTTGTCGTGGTGGATCTCCATCGTGCGCGCGTCGATGTGCGGCTCGAGGGCGCCGAAGTCGTAGGTCAGGGCCGGTACTTGGAAGGCCATTCTTTGTTGCTTCCTCCGTGGTCAGCTTTTGGCTATCTCTATCAATCTAGGAACCAGCTCTGATCCTCGCAGCTTCCCCAAGCGGCCGCGCGCGGCCTCCCGCTCGCCGAACTCGAGCGCGCCCTCCGGCTCCAGCCCGTCGCTGGTGATCAGCAGCGGCAGCGGGCCGGCGCCGGTTCCGCCGGCGACCGCGATCACCTGGTCGGCGAGCCGCAGCGTCCTGGCCAGGGGGGCGAAGAAGTGGCGATCGATCTCCTCGAGCGCCGCGGCGCTGTCCGCGTCGAGGCGGGTGAAAACGCGGTGGTGCTCCTCCAGGGCGGCCAGCGCCTGCGCGGGGGCGACGGCCGCGAAGCCGGCTCGCTGCGCCTCGACCGCGAGGTCGGCGTCCAGCTCCAGGAGACCCGTCTCGCCCTTCTGGGCGACCTCGTCCAGGGAGGGGGTGTCGGCGGACTCGATGGCCGTCGTGGAGGAGAGGAAGACCAGCAGGACCTTCTTCAAGCGCTACTGGACGGCGGCCGAGTAGACGCCGGCCGTGCTTCGGATCATGGTCGAGAACTCGTCGGCCTTGAGGCTGGCCCCGCCGACCAGGCAGCCGTCGCACTGGGGCAGCTCCACGTACTGCTCGACGTTGGCGGCGTTGACGCTTCCCCCGTAGACCACGCGGACGTTCTGGCCCGCTTTGGGGCCGATCAGCTTGGTGGCCGCGTCACGGATCAGCCGCATCTGCTTGTAGGCGTGCTCCGGGTCGGCGTTCTTGCCCGTTCCGATCGCCCAGACCGGCTCGTAGGCCAGCACCAGGCGCTCCGAGTCGTCGGCCGAGGCCTGGGCCAGGGAGGCGCCGACCTGGGCCGTCACGACCTGCGCCGCCTGGCCGGCGTCGTGCTGTTCCTGGTTCTCGCCGACGCAGACGATCGTCGACAGCTTGGCCGCCAGCGCGGCGCCGGCCTTGCGGGCCACCACCTCGTCGGTCTCCCCCATCGCCCGCCGCTCGGAGTGGCCGACGATCACCCACTGGCAGACTCCCGCCAGCATCGCCGCCGAGACCTCGCCGGTGTAGGGCCCGGACGGTTCCCAGAAGCAGTCCTGGGCGCCGAGCTCGATGCCGGTCCCCTCCAGCAGCTCCAGCACGCCGAGGATCCAGAGGAAGGGCGGAAAGATCGCGACCGTGACCCGGTCCTGGTTCCTGGCCGCCTCGACGATGCCCTGCACCAGGGCCGCCGCCTCCCCGGCGGTGGTGGGGTTGAGCTTCCAGTTCGCCGCCAGCACCGGCTTGTTAGCCACCCTCAGCCTCCTTCAGGACAGCCACCCCGGGCAGCTGTTTGCCCTCCATCGCCTCCAGCGTCGCTCCACCCCCGGTCGAGACGTGTGAGAAACCGTGCAGGCCCAGCTTCTCGATCGCTGCCGCCGTGTCACCGCCGCCCACCAGCGTGTAGGCGCCGGAGGCGGCGATCGCCTCCCCCAAGGCCCGGGTCCCCTGCGCGAACTCGGGCACCTCCGCCACGCCGGCCGGCCCGTTCCAGACGATCGTGCCCGCGCCCTCGACGTGCTCCCGGAGCAGCTCGATGGTGGCCGGGCCGATGTCCAGGATCCTCCAGCCCGGCTCGATTCCGTCGACGCCGGCCACGCGCGTCTCCGCCCCGGGGACGGGCTCGCGGGCGATCACCGAGTCGACCGGCAGCACCAGCTTCCGGCCGCCCCTGCTTTCGACGTTCCGGGCGGTCTCGAGGGCGGTGTCCTCGACCAGGCTGGCACCGACCTCGGCTCCCCGGGCCTTGAAGAAGGTGTTGGCCATGGCGCCCACGACGGCCAGCGTGTCGACCCGCGGCAGCAGGTGCTCGAGCACCCCCGCCTTGGTCGAGATCTTGGCGCCGCCGACGACCGCGAGCAGCGGCCGCCGGGGCTCGTCGAGGGCGCGGTGGAGGGCCTCCAGCTCGGCCAGCATCAGCAGCCCCGCGTAGGCGGGCAGGTAGTCGGCCACGCCGACCACCGACGCGTGGGCACGGTGCGAGGCCGCAAAGGCATCGTTGACATAGACCTCGCCCTGGGCCGCAAGCTTGCGCGCGAACTCCGGGTCGTTCTCCTCGTCGCCGGGGTGGAAGCGGACGTTCTCCAGCAGGACGACCTCGCCGTCGGCGACGGCGCCGACCGGCGCCAGGCAGTCGTCGACGAAACGGGCGCCCAGCGCCTCCGCAACCGGCCGCAGCGAGAGCTTGGGGTCGGGCCTGCCCTCGGGGCGCCCGAGGTGCGACATCACGATCACCCTGGCGCCCATCTTCCGGAGCGCGTCAAGGGTCGGCTGCGCGGCCCGGAGCCGGGTGTCGTCCGCGATCCGCCCGTCCTCCAGCGGCACGTTGAGGTCCTCGCGCACCAGCACCCGCTTGCCGCGCAGGTCGAGCTCTTCAAACGATTCCTTCAACGAAGTTAGAGGCGGGCGGCGATGAAGGTGATCAGGTCCACCATGCGGCAGCTGAACCCCCACTCGTTGTCGTACCAGGAGACGACCTTGGCCCAGTCCTCGCCCTGCATCAGCGTCAGCGGCGCGTCGACGATCGAGGAGTGCGGGTCGTTCTTGAAGTCGGAGGAGACGAGCTCCTCGTGGCTGACGGCGAGGATCCCGCGGAGGCTGCCGCTGGCCGCCTCCTCGAAGGCGGAGTTGACCTCCTCGGCGGTGGTGGCGCGGCGCAGCTGGACGGTCAGGTCGATGACCGACACGTCCAGCAGCGGGACCCGGAAGGCCATCCCCTGGAACCGGCCCTTGAGCTCCGGCAGCACCTCGGAGACCGCGCGGTTGGCGCCGGTGGAGGTCGGGATGATGTTGTCGGCCGCGGCCCGGGCCCGGCGCAGGTCCTTGTGGGGGAGGTCCTGCAGCTTCTGGTCCGCGGTGTAGGCGTGGACGGTGGTCATCATGCCCCGCTCGATGCCGAAGCTGTCCTCGAGCACCTTCACGACCGGCACCAGGCAGTTGGTCGTGCAGCTGCCGTTGGACACCACGTGCATGGTCGCGGGGTCGTAGCTGTCCTGGTTGACGCCCATCACGAAGGTGGCGTCCTGGTTGCTGGCGGGCGCGGAGATGATCACCTTCCTGGCCCCGCCGCTGTCGATGTGGACGCGCGCCTTGTGCGCGTCGGTGAAGAGCCCCGTCGACTCGACCACGATCTCGACGCCGAGGTCCTTCCACCTGAGTCCGGCGGGGTCGCGCTCGCTCAGGAAGCGCACCTTCCGGTCCCCGACCTGGATGCTGTCGCCGTCGGCGCTGACCGGCGGTCCGAAGGTGCCGAGGGCCGAGTCGTGCTTGAGCAGGTGGGCGAAGGTGTGGGCGTCCCCGAGGTCGTTGACGGCGACGATCTCGAGCTCCGGGTTGAGCTCGGTGGCCGCCCGATAGATGTTGCGGCCGATCCGGCCAAACCCGTTGATCCCGACTCTTGTCGTCATGCCCTAAAGGGTAAGAGAGTCGGGCCCGCGAGCCGGCCTCAGCTCGCCGTCTTGTTGACCTCTTCGCCGGCCTCGGCGATCTCCACCAGGCGGCGCAGGCGATGGTTGACGGCAGACTTGGAGAGGTTCATCTGGGCGGCCAGCTCGGAGAGGTTGAGCTCCGGGTTGTCCCGCCGCCAGCGGGCCATCTCCCGCAGCGAGGGCGGCAGCGTCTCCAGGCCCTGCTCCTGCTCCAGCTTGGAGATCGCGTCCACCTGCCGCAGCGCCGACCCGATGGTCTTGTCGATGTTCGCGGTCTCGAAGTTGATGCGGCGGTTGACCTGGGCCCGGACGTCGCGCACCACGCGCACGTTCTCGAACTCCATCACGGCCCGGTTGCCTCCCATCAGCTGGAGGCAGCGGACGATGCCGTCCGCGTCCTTGACGTAGACGACGTGCTGGCCGGCGCGCTCGACCACGCCGGCCCGCACCTGCGCCTCGTGCAGCAGGCAGAGCAGCACCGTCGCCCAGCCGAGGGTCGGAGCGACCAGCTCCAGGTGGTAGCGGGTCGAGGGCGCGTTGACCGAGCCGCAGCCCAGGAAGAACCCCCTGAAGAAGTTCTTGCGGTCGCAGGGCTTGGGCGGCAGGGCGCGCGCGGCGGGCGTCAGGAAGGCCGGCTCCAGCTCGGCCGGGAGTGGCAGCTCGATGAAGAAGGCGGTGCGCTTGGCGGTGCGCACGGCGTGGTACTTGGCCTCGATCTGGGCCAGGCTGCGGGAGAGCCGGACGACCTTGCGGGCGACAGTGTTCCGGAGCAGGGAGAAGTAGGCGGCCTGCCCGTTGCCGGTCTTGATCAGGCGTCCTCGCGTCGAGTAGAAGATGCCGGTCAGCTCCGCCAGCTGGCAGCAGGAGCGGGCTGGGATCAAGCCCGAGAGCTCGCTCTTGACCTCAGACGAGAAAGAAATAGGGAACCAACCTCCGGATTCGGAACTCCCCGCCTCCGGAACTTGAGTCTAGTCAATCACCCCAACGACTGCCAACTAATATGGAAATCGAGGAAATGGCAACCGCTAAAGAGACCCGGCACGCGGGTCTCGGCCTGGACCCCGAGCGGCTGCTTGCCATGTACCGCCAGATGGTCCTGGCCCGCGCCGTCGACCGGCGCATGTGGGTTCTCAACCGCCAGGGCAAGGCCCCCTTCGTGATCTCCGGCCAGGGACACGAGGCCGTGCAGGTCGCCGCGGCCAACGCCATGATCCCGGGCAAGGACTGGCTGGTGCCCTACTACCGCGACCTCGCCTTCTGCCTGGCCCTGGGGATGTCCGCCCGCGACTTCCTGCTCTCCGTCTACGGCCGGGCCGAGGACCCCAACTCCGGCGGCCGGGATCATCACCAAGTCCAGCGTCGTCGGCACCCAGATCGCCCACGCCGCCGGCCTCGCCTACGCGGCCAAGCTGCGCGGCCTGGACGAGGTCGCGGTCACCTGCATCGGCGAGGGCGGGACCTCCCAGGGCGACTGGCACGAGGGCCTCAACTGGGCCGGCATCCACCGGCTGCCCTTCCTCTGCATCGTGCAGGACAACGACTACGCGATCTCGGTGCCGCACCGGCTGCAGATGGGCGTGGACAGCGTCGCCAAGCGCGCGGAGGGCTACGGCGTGGTCGGCGTCAGCGTCGACGGCGGCGACCTGCTGGCCTGCTACGACGCGCTCAAGGCCGCCGTCGAGCGCGCTCGCGCCGGCGACGGCGCCACCCTGGTCGCGGCCAAGGTCGCCCGCTTCACCTCCCACTCCTCCGACGACGACCAGCGCCGCTACCGGCCCCAGGCCGAGCTCGAGGCGCTGCTC
>VBHN01000099.1:0-16782 GCA_005881155.1 Chloroflexota bacterium
CATCCTTGGGTCGGGCGTGGCAGTGGAAGTGGTTCGGGATCCGCCTCATCTCCGGGTCCAGCCAGTAGCCCTGCGGGTACTCCCTGGCCGCCACCGTCCGGAGCTCGACCAGCATGGCCTCCTGCTCGGCGTCCTCCGGCATCCCGTGCCGGCGCCAGACCACCATCGGCGTCGAGCAGATCTCGCAGTCGGCAATCCAGCAGAGGTCGGACTCGAAGTACCAGGGCGTGATCCGCTCGGCACGGCAGAGCGGGCAAGAGGGGTCGTGGTCGATCTCAAGCCTCGGGGGTGTAGGTCGCGCGGACGCTTTGCCGAGCAGGACCGACAGGGGGGTCCTCCCCCCTCAACCCAAGGGGCTGGAGGAGGCGGGCGGGGTCGGCAAAGTGCAGGCCGGTGCTCCGGCAGAGGTCCAACGCCTCTTCCAGCTCGACCAGGATGTCCCCCAGCGGCTGGCCCGGGGCAGAGGGAGCGGCCAGGGCGCCGCGGACGCCGCCGACCTCGCCCCTGGCCCTCTGGTCGATCCGCGCGACGACCACCCGAGCCAGGTCGGCCGGGGTCTCCGGCAGCATCACCAGCAGCTCCGCCCTGCCGTGGGGGAAGATCACGTCCTGGGCTCGCACGGCTCCGACGACGACCTCTTCCAGGCCCGCCATCCGGTCCTCCAGGTCGGCGGCCAGGATGCCCAGCGGCACGTCCAGGCCGACCAGCAGCAGCGCCAGTGGGCGCCCATACTCCTCGGCGACCGCCAGCTCCTCTTCGACGCGTTGGCGGCCGCGGGCCGGGTCGAGGATCCCGCCCGGCGGCAGGGCCGTGAAGTTGAGCGGGGTCGGGGCCGCTTCGACGGCCTCGACCGGGGGCGAAACCTCGCGCCGTCGCTGACCGAGCTGGCTGAGCGCGACCGCCGCCGCTGACGCCACGACCAGGATGACGAGGGTCACCTCACCGGGGACCTTCAGCAGCGGGCCGGTCAACAGCACCACGGTCGCGACCAGGGCCGTCCCCAGGGAGTAGGCGCCGGCGCGAAGCCAGCGGTTGCGGATCCTCACGGCTGCACTCGCGTGGAGAGCACGGCCAGGCCGAGGGGCGCCAGCACCGCCGCCACCGCGCCGCCCAGGTCGGAGCCGCCGGCGTGGTTTATGCGGTACCAGGCGACGCCCGCCTCCAGCCGTTCGAGACGGACGTCGAGCACGCCGTCCACCTCGCGGATCCGGGCTCGCACCTGCTTCAGCACCGAGAAGCGCGCGATCGGCTGCACGGCCAGCAGCTCAGAGCCGGTGTCGACGGAAGGCGGCACCGCCACCGGCCGCGGCGGAGGCGTGGGCAGAGGTTCGGGTTCGGGCTCGGGCGTCAGCGGAGGCTCGGGCACCGTTTCGGGTTCGGGTTCCGGTTCAGGCTCGGGCACGGGTTCGGGCTCGGGCACCGTTTGGGGGGCCGGCTCGGGCTCCGGTTCCAGGGGAGCCGGAGGAGGCGCGGGAGCCGGCGGGCGGACCACCTCGGTGAGCTCCTGGAGCCAACCCGAGACCCGGTCCAGCTCGCCGGCCCATTCTTCGCGGGTTCCCGTCGGTGGTTGGGAAAGGGGCGCGAGCCCTGCCTCGGCGCGCCGCTGCTCGTACTCGGCCACGGTGCGCTCGCTGAAGAGAAGCCCGTCGCCGGTCCGGGCGGCGGGCTGCAGCGCCCCGAGTCTCACGGCCTGCGCGACCGCGGCACTGCTCAACCCCAGGCGCTCGGCCACCTCGACGGTGGTCAGCAGCAGCCCGGTCATTTCCGGAAGCTAGGTGGCGGACCGGCGGCGGTTGGGGTCGAGCTTTAGGACCATGTCCTGGTCCGGTTCGGGCCGTCGCGCCCGGCGCGCCCGGCGGCGCGCCTTCTGCGAGCGCGGGCGCCCCTCTTCGGCCACCGCCGCGGGGCGGGGAAGGACGCCCAGCGCCGCCTGGATCTGCGCCGTGAGGTCGTCGGCCTGCCGGCGCGCGCTGGCCACATGCCCGGCTTCGGCTCGCTCGACGGCGTCCAGCAGCGCCCGCGCGCTGTCGCTCTCCAGGCGGCCCAGGATGGCGCCCAGGTCCGCCACCTGGCGGCGCCGGCGAGCGTTCTCCTCCTCGGCCTCCGCTGCCAGGGTGCCGGCGTAGCGGTGGACTGACGCGAGCGCGCGCGAGCCGGCCTGGTAACGCATCTCGTCGGCGAGGGCTTGAGCCGCTCGCAGTTCGGCGGCCGTGGCCGCCCGGCGGGCGGACATGACGCGGCGGCGAGCGGCGGCGTCGACTCGACCCAGAACCTCGGCCACGCGGGCTGTCTCCTCTTCGCGACGGCGGGTCTCCTCCTCGGAGCGGCCGACCACGGAGGAGGCGGCGACGAAGACCTCGGCCAAGCGGCGGGCGATCTCCCGGAGCGCCGCCGCTTCCTTCGGGGGGACAGCTCCTTGGGGGCCGTCCATCAGGAGCTCCTCAGGACCCCTCCTGGCGGAAGCGGACGGTGTCCCCGGTACCCTGCTCTGGTTGGGCCGGGACGCCATTTACCGGCGGCACCGACCCGTCCCCCTTGGGCTCCGCGGACGGATCTTCGCCGACGTGCGAGGGCATGTCTGCGTACTCGATCGGGGCCGGCGCCGCTTCGGGGTCGGTGGCCGTGGCCGGCGCCGGGCTGGTCTGCGCCTGCTCCGGGCCCGGGCCGCCGGGCGGAACGGGCGGCCAGCGTGATTCCTGGGCCGCCGGCTGAGGGGCCGGCGCCGGCGCAGCCGGTTCCGCTGCCGCGGCTTCGTCAGGACCGGCGCTGGCCGCATCCCCGAACTTGGTGGCCAGGGTCAGCCGGGTCTGCGCGGTCTCCAGGACGCCCTGGGCCTGACGCTCGGCCGTTCGCATGGCCGCGTCGTTGACGGTGTGGATGGCCTGCAGCAGCCGATCGGCCGAGCCCGCGTCGGCGAGGCGGACCAGCTCGGCGAGCTCGCTGGCCTTGTCCAGCCGGCTCTGGCCGGACTTCCGCGCCTCCTCGACCAGGTTCTGCGCGTAGCGCTGGACGGCGGCCATGATGCCGGCCCGGGCGTGACGGACGACCTCTTCGGCCTGCTGCTCGGCGATGTGCAGGTCGCGCGCGCAGGCCTCTTCGGCGGCGCTCAGGATGCGATCGGCGGCTGGTTCGTCGGCGATCCGAACGACGGCGGCGAGCTCGCGTGCGTCACCCAGGCGGCCCTCGTTGGCGCGCCGAGTGTCCTCCACAAGCTCGACCGCGTAGCGATAGACGGCCGCGGAGTGGGCGCTGGGGACTGACGTAGGAGGGTCAGCCATATGAATTGAACGTTCTCCTCGAATGTTACAGCGGCTTGGCAGGAATTGGCCCTGCCATTTCGGGACTGTGGGCGGAAGCGTACTTCAAGCGCGGGCGATTCGGGAAGACTCTTGGAACGTCGATAGAATTTCGACGCGAAATGGGAAAGAAGCGCCAGCAGGTCCGCCAGGTCAAAAAGACGATGCGGCAGGTGCGCCCGAAAGGCGCCGCCGCGGCGGCCGCCGGAGGCCCACAACAGAAGCGCCAGCGGGAGCGCTACGTCGAGGCCGGGGGCTTCCTCCAGGGCTATTCGCCCGAGTCGGTGATCCGCCTCGGCTACTTCGGCGGTGCCGGCGTCGTACTGAGCCTGCTGATCATGGTCGAGCTGATCCTCGGCCCGCTCTCCCCGCACGGCCTGGCCGTCAAGATCGTCGCGGCCGCCGCCTGGCTGACGCCGGTCGTGATCCTGGTGAGCCTGGTGGCTCCGGGCGTGCGCCTCGCCTTCAAGGACCGCAAGGCTCAAGCGCTGGTCGTGCAGGGACAGCTGCTTGGCGCCAGCACGGTCAGCACCTCGCGCGGGCTGGGCATGCTGATGATCCGCACCCGGACCGGCACCGAGCAGTACCTCTGCCCGCCCGACAAGCTGGCCAAGGTCCCGGGCAACGTCGTGAACGTGGCGATCAGCGTCACGCCCAACCTGCGCTACGTGCGCTCGGTGTCGGTGATGGGGCCGCGCCAGATGGCGCGGCCGGAGCCGCCGGTACCGGAGGTGCTGCGGCGCCTGCAGCTGCTCCCGGTCGCGACGCCCGCCGCCCTGGCCCTGGCGTTCGTTCTCGGGGACGACGTGACGGCGTTCGTACCGCTGACCCCCGACTGGGCTCACGCGATCGCCGCCGGGGTCGTCGGGCTCGCGCTCGGCGGTGCTGTCTTCGGGGTCTCCTACCTCTACCAGAAGCGACTCATGAAAGAGGCGCAGGCACTGGTACCGGGAGGGGCTACCTAAACAAGAGAAGGGAAAGGCGCTGACCGCCCTTCCCTTCTGAAACGTCTCTGGTTTCGGTGTTTTTTAGTGTGCCGGGTGTGCGGCCGGCCCGTCGGCCATGCTGCCGGAGTGCGGCATGAGCTCGCCGCGACGCGGGTAAAGGACGGCCAGCGCGACACCGAACACGATCGCGATGACCAGCGGGGCAGGCTCGCCCCAGGTGCCCCAGAAGATGCCGAACACGATCCGGTAGACGATCAGCAGGAGCATGTAGAGGATCGCCGCCCGGACCCAGCTGATGTGGCCCTCGGGATTGAAGGACGCGACCGCGATGCCGACGCCGAACGCCACGCCGGCGACGGAGACGTCGGTTCCCGCGAGACCGTCAAAGGGGAAGATCGAGGTCGCGAAGATCGACACCGTGCTTCCGATGATCATCAGGATGCCCAGCAGAAGCATCACTACGGTGAGGAGACGGGCTTTCAACGACGAGTTCATTAACGAAGTCCTCCTTGGTGTGCGGGCGCTTTTCGGCGCACAGCATAAGTACTGACGGCGCTAATAGACTGGCGATGTGGCTCCCGAGATAGACATAACGCCCGAAGGGCTCGCCGCGGTCAGAGCCGAGCTGGATGAGCTCACGCGGGTCCGGCGGCCGAACATCGTCGAGAAGATCAAGAGCGCGCGCGAGCTGGGCGATCTGTCGGAGAACTTCGAGTACCACTCGGCCAAGAACGAGCAGGGCTTCATCGAGAGCCGGATCCAGGAGCTCGAGCAGATCGTCAAGAACCACCGGCTCATCGAGGCCGGCGCGCCCAGCGGCGTGGTGCGGCTGGGCAGCACGGTGCGCTTCAACGAGGACGGCGGGCCCGAGGAGAGCTACCGCATCGTCGGCCCAGCCGAGGCGGATCCCGCCCAGGGGCGGGTCAGCAACGAGTCGGCGATGGGCCGCGCGCTGCTGGGAGGGAAGGCCGGCGAGGAGGTGGAGGTCGTCACCGACTCCGGCTCCAGCTACCGCGTCAAGATCCTGGCTATCGAGTAGATCCCACCTGACCCACCGCGTGGGGATGGTTGTGGTCCCCCAGCCCGTGCTCGAGCGCCTCGCCGGTGCAGGGATGGCAGGCCTCGACCTGGATGGTGGTGTGACCGATCCCGAACCGATCGCAGACGGCCTCCTCGACGCGCCTGACGAGGTGTTCCGATTCGGCCGCCAGAAGCTCCTCGGCGACCACGACGTGGCAGCTGAGGGCGACCTGCTGGCCGGAGATGGACCAGACGTGCAGGTCGTGCACGGAGTCGACGCCGTCGGTCGAGCGGACGGCCTGGGCGACCTGCTCGAGGTCGATGCCGGCCGGGACGCCTTCCATCAGCACGTTCAGGGTGTCGAGCACGATCCGAATCGCGCTCCAGGCGATCAGCGCGCTGATTGCGACCGAGATCAACGGGTCGGCGTAGAGCCAGCCGGTGAAGATGATCAGGAGGCCCGCGACGATCACGCCGACCGAGGCGGCGATGTCGCCGACCACGTGGAGCAGCGCCGCGCGCACGTTCAGGTTCCGCCCGCCGCCACGGAGGCGGACCGCGATGTAGGCGTTGACCGCGATCGCCACCAGGGCGGCGCTGATCACGATCCCGCCCTGCACCGGCTCGGGATGGAGGAAGCGTCGGGCGGCCTCGTAGGAGATGCCGATCACGATCAGGACCAGGGCCGCGCCGTTGAGCATCGCGGTCAGGATCCCGGCTCGGTGGTAGCCGTAAGTGCGCCGCTGATCAGCCGGGCGCCGCGCCTGGACCACCGCGAACCAGGCGAAGCCGAGCGCCACCACGTCGGTGAGGATGTGGCCCGCGTCGGACAGCAGTGCCAGCGAGTGGGAGAGGTAGCCGGCGCCGGCTTCGACGATGAGGATGATCGCCGTCAACAGGAACGCCTGGCGGAGGATGCTGTCGGCGTCGGTGCCGGCCGCGTGCATCACGGACCCGCTTTCCATCGCCTACCTGACTGGCTTTCGCGCCAATCCCCACGAGCGGCTGATGGCGCTGGTGATCGGCCCCGATTCAGCTCTGCTGCTGGTACCGGACCTGGAGGAGGAGAGCGCGCGCGGGCAGGCCCGCGAGGTCGAGATCCTCGGCTGGCGCGATGGCGACGACCCGTTCCCGGTCCTGCGCTCGGCGATCGGCGATCCGCGCCTCCTGGCGGTCGAGAAGGAGCATCTGACGCTGGCCCGCTGGGAGCGGCTGGACGCGGGCGAGGTCAGCGATTGCTCGGAGCCGCTGCGCCGCCTCCGCGAGACCAAGAGCGGTGACGAGCTCGACTTACTTCGAACGGCGGCGCGCCATACCGACGACGTGACACGGTCGATCCTCGGTGAGCTCCGTGCCGGGCAGACCGAGCTGGAGGTGGCGGCGCGGATCGACGCCCTGATCACCGCGACGGGCTCCACCCGCTCGTTCGGAACCCTTGCGCAGGCCGGCTCTGACAGCGCTCTGCCGCACCTCTCGCCCGGTGACCGACGGCTGGCCGGCGGCGACCTGGTGCTGCTGGATTTCGGCGCCCGTCACCGCGGATACAACGCCGACACCACCCGGATGGCGGTGGTCGGCAAGCCCGATGCCGAGCAGCTGCGTGTCCACCAAGCCGTCCTCGACGCACACGACCGAGCCTTAGAGGCGATCCGGCCCGGCGTGACCTGCGGCGCGGTCGACGCCGCGGCCCGGCGCTCCCTCGAGAAAGCCGGTCTGGGCGACCGCTTCATCCATCGGACCGGCCACGGCCTGGGGCTCGATTCGCATGAAGGACCGAACCTCGAGCCCGGGTCCACGGTGCGGCTCGAAGCCGGCAACGTGGTCACCGTCGAGCCCGGTGCCTACATCCCCGGCTGGGGCGGCGTCAGGATCGAGGACGACGTCGCCGTGACCGCGGACGGCGCGGAGATATTGACCGCCGCCGAGCGCGGCCTCAAGGTCATCCCGGATTGAAAAGCGCGGCCGCGAAGGAGGCCTTGTAGAACGTGGAACACCAGATCGTGGGGACCACCCTGCCCGTCCTCGAGGTGACCTTGCAGCCCCAAGAGTGGATCATCGCCGAGTCCGGCGAGCTCTCCTGGATGACCGCCAGCATCGGGCTCCAGAGTGGCGTCCAGGTCGGCGGCCAATCGGGCGGTCTTTTCGGCGCCATCACGCGCGCCATCAGCGGGTCCACCATCTTCATGACCCAGTACTACGCCTACCAGTACCCAGGCCAGGTCGCCTTCGCGACCAAGGTCCCGGGCTCGATCCTGCCCATCGACATGCCCGCCGGCCATTCGGGCTACATCGTCCACCGGCATGGCTTTCTGGCCGGCGGGCCGCAGATCCAGCTCGGCATCGCGATGCAGCAGCGCCTGGGCGGGGGCATCTTCGGCGGCATGGGCCTGTTCATGCAGCGGGTGACCGGCCAGGGCCTGTGGTGGTGCGAGCTGCAGGGCGAGGTCATCGAGAAGGATCTCCAGGCCGGCGAGACGATCCGAGTCCACCCGGGTCACGTCGGCATGCTCGAAGCCTCGGTCCAGTTCTCGATCACGACGGTGCCGGGCATCCGCAACGTACTCTTCGGCGGAGACGGCCTCTTCCTGGCCCAGCTGACCGGCCCGGGCAAGGTCTGGCTGCAATCACTCCCGCTCCCCAACCTCGCCCACGCGCTCAGCCACTACCTGCCTCATACGGAGGGCAGCTCGGGCCCGTCGATAAGTTTCGGGTAGGCTCCTCCCAGCCGCCTGCCCGGCGCGATATCGAAGCGTCGGCGGGATGACGCCGGCATGACCTCAGGCCGTCATAGCGTCACCGCGATGTCAGAAGAGGCAGAATCGGGATTGGGTGGCGACTGGACCCAGGTCGAACAAGGCCTCGCCGAGCTCAACACAGCTCTCTGGACGCTGATCGCGCTCTCCACTCCGCGCATTGAGCCCCAGCCCAATCCGGGCTTGGCGGAGACCCAGCGGATGCCGGCAATGGGCGCCGAAGACTGGCGCTCGGCCGTGCCGCCCGAGCTTTACGAACGGCTCCGGACGAAGGGTTTCGCGGTCACCGCCGCGCCCTGCGAGGCACCGGTCAAGCAGGCCGCGGCCGACGCGGGCGCCGCTCCCCTGCCCGCGTCCTACCGGGCCCCCTTCCTCCCCGACCTGACGCCCGAGCAACCGGCCTCGGACACCAGCTGGGCTGCCCTCGAGTCGGCCGATCTGCCCGAGGAGCCGGGCCTGATCAGCCTGCCTCCCGCCTTCCAGGGCCTGAACTGGCCGGCGGACGGTGGCAGGCGGGTGCTGGTCAGCGTGCGGCCCGTGCTCGACGCCACCCTCGCCGATCGGGTCGCCGAGCTGCTGGCTGCGGCTCCCGGGATGTCGGCCGTGCGCTCCCTTGGCTCGACCGAGGACGTGGCTGCCTTCGAAGCGGACTACGACGGCGAGGTGCCGAGCATGGATGCAGTCGCCGGCGCGCTGCAGGCGATCGGCGCCTCGCTGGTCTCGACCGGAGACCGCGAGTTTTACCTGGCGATCCAGGGGCGAGACGTCACCTAGGGACGGAGGGAAACGCCCCGGAAAGAGGGGATGGACGGCTCGGTCGAAAGTCCGGGCCGTCTTTTCCTTTCATTCGGCCTCCACACCTGGGTGGTCGCGGCCCAGGACTTGGGGAAGGATCACGCCTTCCAGGTCGGCCAGCTCGACCTGGGCGCGGTAGACGCGCTGGGCCGGCCCCTGCTGGACCAGGCTGCCGTCCTCCGCCCGGCTGATCTGGAGCTCGCCCCCGGGCATCACGATCGTGACCTCGTCATCGACGAGTCCCTCGCGCATCAGGGCCGCAGCCACCGCGCTGGCGCTGGTGCCCGAGGCCAGCGTGTAACCGGCGCCGCGCTCCCAGATCTCGATCCGAGCTCGAGAGCGGTCCAGCACCTCCACCAACTGGACGTTGGTCCGCTCCGGGAACAGCGGGTGCCGCTCGATGTGGGGTCCGAGCTGCACCGCCCGTCGCGGATCGACGGATTCTCCGAAGACGACCGCATGCGGGTTCCCGACCGAGACCAGCGCGGCCTCCACGGTTCCGGCCGGCGTCTCCAGCGTGACGCGGCGCGGTTCGCCCTCCACCAGGGCGGGTAGGTCGGCGGCGCGGAAAGAAGGCCGGCCGATGTCCAGCTCGACAACCACGCGCGGGCCCAATATCTCCAGCGCCCGGACGGGGTTGGCGCGGTCCTGGGTCCGGATCTCGAACTGCCTCGACGCGCCATGCTCGAGAACCGCGTGAGCGGCGGCGATCCGGAGCCCGTTGCCGCTCCGCTGCGCCTCACTGCGGTCCGGGTTGAAGATGCGGACCGAGCGCTCCCCGGGGTCGAAGGCGAGCAGGCCGTCGCTGCCGAGGCCGAAATGCGGATGGCAGAGGATCGGCAGAAGCCTCACCAGGTCGTCCAGCGGCGCCGGCAGGTCGACGACCAGGTAGTCGTTGCCCAGCGCCTGGTACTTGAGAAGCTCGACCATTCCCCGATCAGGCTATTGGAACAAGATCAGTCCGCACTGGGGTTAAAATGCCTCAGATGCGGCAGGAGAACGGCTACGAATACCCCGCGATGCGGCTGATCTACTCTCCGGCCTGCTTCTGTACGCGCTGAAGACCGGCTAAAGCACCTCTCGCGTCCGCGTTCTGGAGACGCCCGGAGGACCCGGTCTTTTTCTTTTAGCCACTCCAAATCTGCAATTGCGGAGGAAATCGAAACTTATGGGAAGCAACGGACACATCGCCAATCCCGAGGCCCTGGTCGGAACCGATTGGGCCGTCGAGCACCTGGACGACCCCAAGGTACGGCTGGTCGAGGTCGACGTCGACACCTCGGCCTACGAGAAGGGCCACCTGCCGGGCGCGGTCGGCTGGAACTGGCGCAACGACCTCCAGGCCAAGCCGGCCCGTGACATCGCGGCCAAGGACCAGCTCGAGGGCCTGCTCAGCCGGAGCGGCATCGGACCGGACACCACGATCGCCCTTTACGGCGACAACAACAACTGGTTCGCCGCCTACGCGTACTGGACGCTCAAGTACTACGGCCACGACAATGTGAAGCTGGTCGACGGCGGCCGCATCAAGCTGGAGGCGGAGGGCCGCGAGTTCACGACCGACGTCCCCTCCCACCCCGAGACCGGGTTCAAGTTCAGCGGCTCTGCCAACGAGGCGATCCGCGCCTACCGCGACGATGTCTCCGCCCAGCTGGGCAAGGCCGGCCTGGTCGACGTCCGCTCGCCCGGCGAGTACTCGGGCGAGCTGCTCGCTCCTGAGAACCTGCCCCAGGAGGGCGCCCAGCGGGGCGGCCACATCCCGACCGCGAAGAACATCCCCTGGGCCAAGGCGGTCAAGGAGGACGGCACCTTCAAAGACGTGGCGGACCTGAAAGAGCTCTACGGCAGCCAGGGCATCACCGGCGAGCGCGAGACGATCGCCTACTGCCGGATCGGCGAGCGCTCGGCTCACACCTGGTTCGTGCTGACCGAGATCCTCGGTTATCCGGACGTCCGCAACTACGACGGTTCCTGGACCGAGTGGGGGTCTCTGATCAAGGCCCCTATCGAGAAATAGCGATGGCGACCTTTGTCGATCACAGCGCGCTCAGGGTGAACCAGGCGGGGATCATCGCCACGGTCCTTCTCGCCTTCCTGGGCAGCTTCGTCTCGGTCTGGTTCGAGCTGCTGATCCCGGCCCTGGCCGTGGTCCTCCTGCTGGGAACCTGGAAGCCCGAGCTGGCGCTCTTCAAGCAGCTCTATTTCAAGGTCCTGAAACCACGCGGTATCGTCAAGCCGCGGGTGATCGAGGACTCGCCCGTGCCGCACAACTTCGCCCAGGGCCTGGGGGGCGTTTTCGTCGTCGTCGCCTCGGTGCTGCTGCCCATCCTCGCCCCCGCCGGCCTCGCGCTGGCGCTGCTGGTGGGCGTGCTCGCCTTCATCAACCTGGCTTTCGGCTACTGCGTCGGCTGCCAGGTCTACTTCCTGCTCGGACGCACCGGGGTGCTCAAGCAGGCATGAGCTTCGAGGTTCAAGCCGCCGCCCTCGGCCTTACCGGGGCGGCGGTCGGCCTGACCGCTGTGGCCGCCAGGTTGACCGCCTGGCATGCTCGCCGGCGAGCGGTAGGAGAAGTGGGCACTTCTTCCGGCGAGCCCTACATCCTCTACTTCACGACCGAGCACTGCTCGACCTGCAGGACCCTGCAGGAGCCGGCATTGAGACGGATCGAGGCCACGATCCGCAAGGTCGACGCGATCGCGGAGCGCGAGCTGGCGGAGCGCTACGCGGTCTTCACGGTCCCGTCCACGGTGGTCGTGGCCCGCGACGGCACGGCGGCGCACGTCAACTATGGGTACGCGCCGGCGGACAAGCTCCGCAAGCAGCTCGCCGCGACTGCCTGAGTCCGCCTGAGCCGAATATGCTCAGCCTGATGGGCAGGCTGGCGACCCTCTTGGTGACAGTGGCGCTGCTCGCCTCAGCCTGCTCGCTGGGCAGCCTCTTCGACTCCGGTCCGGTGGTGACTATCGGGGCCATCTACCCCCTCTCGGGACCGCAGGCCAAAGGTGGTCGGGAAGAGCTGGGGGGCGTCAAGGCAGCGCTCGAGGTCGCACAGCGCCAGGGCGTCGCCCGCGCTGCACGCGTGCGGCTGCAGGTGATCGACGTCGAGACGCCGGACCAGGCGGTCGCGGCCGTGGACCGGCTCATCGACAGCTACCACGTCCAGGCGATCGTGGGCAGCTACGGCAGCTCGCTGGCGGTGGCGGCGTCGGCCCGGGCCGACCAGCGGCACACCGTCTACCTGGAGACCGGAGCGGTGGCCGACGACGTCACCCACGGCAAGTCGTATGTCTTCCGGACCGTCGCCACCGGCAGCACGCTGGGCCGGATGGCCGCGCAGTTCACCGAGAAGGTGCTGATGCCGAAGCTGAACCTGGCGCCGGCCTCGACGCGCGTCGTGATCGTCCACACCAACGACTTCTATGGGCGCTCGGTGGCCGGCGGCGAGGAGGCCGAAGCGGCCGCGGCCGGCATCAGGGCGGTGACCAGGATCGAGTACGACCCCCACGCCTACGACCCGGCCGCGGTCGCCGCGCAGATCGCCGCCGCCCGTCCCGACTTCCTCTGGGACGTCAGCTACCTGGACGATGGGGTGGCCGTCTGGAAGCAGGTCCTGGCGCTGCACGTCACGCTCCGCGCGGCCGTCGGCACCAGCTCCGCCTTCTGCATGCCCGATTTCCAGAAGCGGCTGGGCGACCAGGCCCTGGGTGTTTACGCGGCCGACAAGCCGGACGAGGTCGCGGCCGCCGGCGCGCTCTCCGTCGCGGGCCGGGCCCTGCTGGCCCAGGCTGTCGCGCGCTTCGCCGCCGACAACCACGGCCAGCCGATGGAGATCCCGGGCGTGGCCGGCTTCGTCGGTGGCTGGACTCTCTTCCACGACATGCTGCCGAAGGCCGGCCCCAACCTGACCGGGGACGGCCTCCGCGCCGCCGCGCTGGCGGTTGACGTGCCCTCCGGCGACGAGATCAACGGGGCGGGTATCCGGTTCGCCTCGCCTGGATCGCCGGATGCGGGCCAGAACCGGCGGGCGGCGGCCGTCGTCGGCCAGTGGCAGGCGGGCGGGGTGATGGCGATCGTCTTCCCGAACGCTTATGCCAACGGCACCGCCAACCTGGGGATGGGCGGCTAGGCGCGCTCCAGGGGGCGCTCGAAGAGCGTCACGTCGATCCACTGGTTGAACTTGTGGGAGGCCTGGTGGAGGATGCCGACCTCCCGGAAGCCGAGCGCCTCGTGGAGGGCGCGGCCACCCCGGTTGCCGGCCGCGACCTGGGCCACCATCACGCGGTAGTCGAGGCTGGCCGCCTCCTCCAAAAGCCTGCTCAGCAGCGCTTTGCCGACGCCCTTGCCCTGGAGCAGCGGGTCGACGTAGACGAGGTCCTCGACCGTCGAGGTCAGGCCCCGCCGCGACCACGAGAGCAGCCGGCCCCAGCCGATCACGCCCTCCTCGCCCTCGGCCACCAGCAGGAGGCTCTTGCTGCCGTGAGCGTGCCACCACTCCTCCGCCTCCTCCCGGTCGAGAGGCTCTGCGTCGAGGGTCGCGAAGGTCTGGTTGACCGCCCAGTTGTAGATGCCCATGATCGCGGCCAGGTCGTCCTCGACCGCCGGGCGAATGGTCAACTTGGTGGCGGCCCCGCTCATGCCGCATAGGCTATCGGTTCAGATGGCCCAGCCCTTCCCGTCGGGCGAGCAGTTCCAGCTCGAGCTCGGCGACCAGCGTGCGGTTGTCACCGAGGTCGGCGCGACCCTGCGCGAGTACAGCGCAGGCGGGCGCCGGCTGCTGGATGGCTTCGAGTCCGGTCAGATGTGCTCGGGAGGGCGGGGCCAGCTGCTGCTGCCCTGGCCCAACCGGTTGCGGGATGGGAGCTACCAGTTCGGCGACCACCTGCTCCAATTGCCGCTGAGCGACCCCGAGCGCGGCCATGCGATCCATGGACTGGTTCGCTGGCTGCCCTGGCGGCCGCTGGAGCGGGGCCCGGATCGCCTCCGGCTCGGCCTCACGCTCCATCCCCAGCCCGGTTACCCGTTCACGCTGGACCTGAGCGCGGCTTTCAAACTGGCTGGCGACGGGCTCACGCTGACGCTCGGGGCCCACAACCCGGGCGCCGAGCCGGCCGCGCTCCTCCACCTGCCGGCGGCCGGCTACCTCGAATTGGACGAGAGCCTCGTCCCGACCGGGCGCCGGCTCAGCGTCGAGGGCACCAGGTTCGACTTCCGGCGCCCCCGCGTGGTTGCCGACACGGTCCTCGACACCTGCTTCACGGATTTCGAGGAGCCCTTCGCGAGCTTGGACGGAATCCGGCTCTGGTTCGACCCCCAGCACTCCTTTCTGCAGGCGTTCAGCGGTGACACCCTGCATCGCGACCGGCGCCGTCGGGGGCTCGCGCTGGAGCCGATGACCTGCGCGCCGGACGCGTTCAACTCCGGCCTCGGACTGGTGGTGTTGGAGCCCGGCCAGGAGTGGAGCGCCAGCTGGGGGATCGGGCTCGACGGCGCCCTAACTGAAGCGGCGGTCGTCCTCACGGCGGACGGCCCATAGGGTTATGGCCAGGAAGAGGACCGAATAACCGGCCAACCAGAGGACGCTCTTCCAGAGGTCGTCGTAGGGAACTCCTACCGCGTTCCAGGCGAGGTGGCCGAGGTGGTACATCGGCAGGTAGGGCGCGATGTCCTTGATGACGGTCGGGAGGCTGTTGATGGGGAAGAAGATCCCGGAGGCGAAGGACATCGGCAGCAGGATCAGGTTGACGGCCAGGACCGCTCCGGTCGGGCCGCTCAGGTAACCGATCGCGAACCCCATGCAGATGAAGGGGACGATCGCCAGCAGCAGCCGCCAGGTCAGGGTGAACCACTGCTCGAAAGGCATCGAGATGCCGGCCAGGAGGATGCCCGCCGCGTAGAGCAGGAGGATGGCGGCAAGGGCAAATGCGATCGCGGCGACGGTCTTCCCGATCAGCGGTGCGAGGGGGCGGACCGGCGTCGCCCGCAACAAGGCGTCCATCCGGCTGCCGCGCTCGTTGGCGACCGAGATCCCGAAGGTGGAGAGGGCGATGTTCACGACCGCGTAGGTGCACAAGGAGGCGAGCGCGTACTTGTGGTACTCCGCGGCGCCGGGTCCGCTGCCCTGGAGTCCGACAAATATGTAGAGGATCAGGGGGAAGGCAAGCCCGAAGCCCGTGAACTCCCAGACGCGGCGAAGGCGGCGGAACTCGGCCTGGACCTGGCCCGCGACCATCGGTCCCAGCGGTGCAACCTTGAGCTCAGCGGCCACCGGTCAGCACCAGCACTGCTTCCTCGAGGCCGGCGCCGGCGACCTCGAGGTCGGTTATCGGAGCACCTCTGCCAAAGAGGGCGCGGAGCACGTCTTCCGCGTGCGAGGTGAGGAACGCCACTCGCGGCCCGTCGAGGGCCAGGCCCTCCACTGGGAGTCCCGCCAGGTCGGCGGCGGTCACCCCCCGCCAGTGGAAGGTGACCTTTTTCCCGGGCACCAACGCGCGGATTGCTTCAGGCGTGTCCTCAGCGCGGATCACACCGTGATCGATGACGATGACCCGGTCGGCGAGAGCGTTGGCCTCGTCGAGGTAGTGGGTCGTCAGGACGATCGACTTGCCGCGGCGCTTGAAGCCGCGGACCTGGTCCCAGAAGGATCGTCGGGTCGCCGTGTCGAGGCCGACGGTCGGCTCGTCGAGGAAGAGCGCGTCGGGATCGCCGCAGATGGCGAGCGCGAAGTAGACGCGCTGGCGCTGGCCGCCCGAGAGCTTGCCCACCAGGCTGCCCTGGAACTCGCCCAGCCCTGCCATCTCCACAACCTTGTCGGTGGAAAGCGGTTGCGGGTAGTAGGTCCGGAAGAGGTCGACGACCTCGCGGACCTTAAGCGTCAGCGGGATGCCGGACTCCTGCAGCATGACCCCGATCCGCGACCGGGCTCGAAGGTCGCGGGGATCGAGGCCGAAGAGTCGGGCGGTACCGGAGGTCGGCCGGCGGAGCCCCAACATCAGGCTGATCGCGGTCGTCTTGCCGGCGCCGTTGGGCCCTAACAGGCCGACCAGCTCGCCGGGCCGCACCGCGAGGCTGACCCCGGCCAAGGCCTGGACGCTGCCGAAGGTCTTGCGGGCGTCGACGAGCTCGACGACCGGGCCCGAGGTCGCCGGCTCAGCCGAGGCTGTAGATACCTGGGAGCTCGCGGTAGAGCCCGGCATAGTCGAGACCGTAGCCGATCACGAATCGGTCCGGGATGACGAAGCCGGTGAAGTGGATGTCGACGGGGACCTCGCGCCGGGCAGGGCGGTCGAGGAGGGCGGCCAGGCGGATGCTGGCCGGGCGGTCGCGGCGGAGCCGCTTCAGGATCTCGTTGATGGTGCGGCCGGAGTCGACGATGTCCTCGACCAGCAGCACGTGGCGCCCGGTGAGCGGGCCCTCGACCATGTGGGCGAACTTGACCTTGCCCGAGCTGGCCGTGCCGGAGCCGTAGCTGGAGGCACGCACGAACTCCAGCTCGGCGGGGATGCTGAGCGCCCGCAGCAGGTCGGAGGCGAAGACGGCGGCTCCTTTCAGAATCACCACGATGACCAGGGGCTGGTCGATGTCGGCGTAGGTCTCGGAGATCTCCCGGCGCAGCCGGCGCACCCGCTTGGCGATCCGCTGGGGCGTGATCATGGCCTTCCCCGAGCCCCGCGTCGGCGGCGACTGAGGTGGCGTCAAGACCTCGACCAAGGTGCGCTCAAGTCTAGTCGAGCGACGGATGCTTGCACCGGCAATTGGCGCCGGTATCGGGCCTTTCGATAGCGGCTGAGCCCGCCGTCGAAATCGATCGCGAGCCCGTCGTGGTAGACGTCCGGCCGCGGCCGCGTGTGTGGCTTGTGGCCGTGAACGAGGCGCCTGGCCCCCATCGTGGCCAGCCATCTTTCGAGCCGGCCCCGGTTCTCGCGGAAGACCTTGCCCGGCGAGAGGATGTCCCAGAGCTCCGCCTCGCCCTCG
>VBHN01000099.1:16823-18031 GCA_005881155.1 Chloroflexota bacterium
TCCGAGTGCTGGACCAGGGTCCCGTCCTCCAGCTTGAGCAGCGCCGGTCGCTCCCGCAGCCAGGCCTGCAGCCGCGGGTCACCTTCCAGCTCCTTCAGGTCGTGGAGCTCGCCGCCGTTCCCGGCCCAGAAGCTGAGCCGGGAGCCGTCACGGAGGGCCCAGAGCATCAGGACCTCGTGGTTGCCGATCAGGACCTCGCTGTTGGGCCGGTCCCTCGCGTAGCGCAGCGCGCCGACCCCGAACGGGCCGCCGTCGACCAGGTCGCCCAGGAAGATGGTCCGGACCTCGTCCGGTGGGTAGGGCTTGAGCGCCTCGAACAGCCGCTGCAGGTCGCCGTGGACGTCGCCGACGACCAGGACCGGCAGCTCGGTGCCGGTCACTCGGCCCCCGGAAGGCGGCGGATGGTTCGGGTATAGGAGCCGATCGTCTGCAGCTCGGTGCGGTTCTCGCGCCAGAGCCAGGGCTCCCTGAAGACAGCCTCCGCCTGCTCACGCCGGAAGGGCCGGGCCTTTGGATAGAAGCCGCTGCCGGCGCCGCCCCGGAAGACCCAGAAGGAATCCCAGACTCCTGTGGCCCGCGCTCGGCGGAGATGCGCGTTGGCGTCCCACCAGCCAGGCCCGGGGTCGGTCGTCAGGTCGGGCCGGATGGCGTCGATCTGCAGCTCGCCGACCAGGTAGAAGGCGGGCGCTGCTGCGCGTGGGTGGAGGCGGGCCAGGAAGACGATCCGGTCTCCTGGCCGGGCCTTCCTGAGGGCGTAGGCGCGAGCCGCCCGCCGGCAGTTGTCCCCGTAGGTGTTGACCGGGCCGCGGAGGTCTGGATCGTGGTGGACGGGGATCCGAGCCAGCGCTTCCGGGGCGTGCTCGGCGAGCTCGGGCAGGTCCCTGAGCCGGAGCATCGGGGGTCGCCACTTCATGCGCTCCGGGATCGGGAGGAGCCGGAAGCTCCCATCGTCGAAGAGCGGCGAACGGGTGGTGTGGCTGGCGTTCACCCCGACGTTGGCGATGAAGACGGCCATGCTGAATAGATCCTGCCCGAATTCCGGGCTCGGGCTAGGGCTGGGGCGGCAGCGGGTAAACTTTCCTGCGGTTCGTAGGGGCGTAGCTCAGTCTGGTCAGAGCATCGGTCTCCAAAACCGAGGGCCGAGGGTTCGAATCCTTCCGCCCCTGCCAACAGCTTCTCGTCGAAGGGCCGCTAGCTCATCTGGCAGA
>VBHN01000234.1 GCA_005881155.1 Chloroflexota bacterium
GCCCTTCACGAGGACGGTGATCGTCTGCTGTTGGACCCCTGACGGGAAGACGACCGTGCCGCTCGTCGCGATGTAGTCGCTCGGCGCAGTGGCGGTGACGTTCGACGTCGCGTACTTGACGGTGACCGGATCGATCGGCGAGCGGTCGAGCGAGACCGTGAAGACGAAGGGGGTCGTACCGACGTTTCCCTCCTTCTTCGAGACGTCGTTGATCTTGATCTCGCACCTCTCCATGTTCTTGCCGAGGCCGCAGCGAAGCTTCGGCGTCGTGGTCGTCGTCGACGTCGACTTGGTGGTGGTCGTCGTCGGCGTGGTCGTTGTCGTCGTGCTTCTCGTCGTCGTCGATGTCGAAGATGACGTGGTGGTCGTCGTGCTCGAGCTGGTGCTCGACGTCGAGCAGTACTGGTACTGCCCCGGGGTCGAGCAGTACTGGTACCCATACGAATAGCTGAGTGGGACAAGCCCGCGGCCGCTCGCGTAGCCGATCGCCGCGAGCATGACCATCGCCAGGCAGACCAAGGCGCCTGATGCAAGGCGCCTCATCCAAGCGCCGCTCAGGCGCCGCGATGTACGTGCTCTGTTCTCCGCCGCAGGATCCGTAAGAACTCTCTTCTCTCCGGCGCCAGCGTCGCAGCTTCCGGTACAAGTTTCAAGAGGGCAATTCGTGATTTGCAAGCGAGGTACGGCTAACCGCACCCCAGAGGCCGGTCGGCCCCTCTAGAACCTCGCGCCTGACCATGTAACGCTCGTCGCGAGCTCGCTACCGAGCTCCCACAAGGGAGGCAGGCATGAGCCAGGCGATCGCGATTCCGGCTGTCGACGTGGCCGAGGACGCAGCACCGAAGGCGGTGGTCGCGGCTCGAGCGCTCTCCCGCCAGTACGGCGAGGGCGACACGGCCGTCCATGCGCTGCGCGGCGTCGATCTCGACGTCCAGCGCGAGAAGCTCACGGCCGTGATGGGCCCGTCGGGCTCCGGAAAGTCCACGCTGATGCATCTGCTCGCGGGGCTGGACAAGCCGAGCGAAGGCGACGTCTACATCGACGGCACGAACGTCACGAAGCTGAACGACACCGAGCTGACGAGGCTCCGCCGCAAGCACATCGGCTTCGTCTTCCAGTTCTTCAACCTGCTCCCGATGCTGACCGCGGAGGAGAACATCGTCCTCCCGCTGTCGATCGCCGGCGAGAAGCCGGACAAGGCCTGGCTCCAGGAGCTGACCGAGAAGGTCGGGCTCGAGGACCGGCGCACGCACCGGCCGGCCGAGCTCTCGGGCGGCCAGCAGCAGCGCGTCGCGATCGCGCGGGCGCTCGTCTCGCGGCCGACGGTCATGTTCGCCGACGAGCCGACGGGCAACCTCGACTCGACGACGAGCGGCGAGATCCTCGAGCTGCTCCGAAGCTCGGTCGAGGCCTACGGCCAGACCACCGTCATGGTCACCCACGATCCGCACGCGGCGGCGATCGCGCACCGGATCCTCTTCCTCTCCGACGGTCGCGTCGTGCAAGACCTCGGCCCGTCGGAGGCTAGCGACGTGATCGCTGCGATGGACGAAGTGAGCCGGCGATGATCACAGTCGCCCTCAAAGGACTGCTCGGACGCAAGACCCGGGCGATCTTGACCGCGCTCGCGGTCGTGCTCGGCGTCTCGATGGTGAGCGGCACCTACGTCCTCACGGACACGATCAAGAAGGCCTTCAACGGCGTCTTCGAGAGCACCTACAAGAACACGAGCGTCGTCATCTCCGGCAAGGAGATCGTCAAGGGCGCCGCGAGCGGGAACGCCACCGTGTCGGCGAAGGTGCTCGACAAGGTGCGTGCGCTTCCGGACGTCCAGGCGGCGGCGGGCGGGATCATCAACTTCGGCGGCTCCACCGACCTCGTGAAGCTGATCGACCGGAACGGCAACGCGATCGGCGGCAAGGGGGGCGCACCCACGTTCGGCTTCGGCCTCGATCCGAAGTACCCGCAGTTCAACCCGATGAAGCTCGTCGAGGGAAAGTGGGCGACCGGGTCGGACCAGGTCGTCGTACGCGGCAGTTCACGATCTCGGGGATCGCGAAGCTCGGCACCGTCAGCACGATCGGCGCCGCGACGATCGCGGTGTTCGACGTCCCGACGGCGCAGAAGCTGCTGCGCAAGGAGGGCCAGCTCGACGCCATCGCCGCCAGCGGCAAACCCGGCGTGAGCGACGCGAAGCTCTCACGCGAGCTCGCGCCGCTCGTCCCCTCGACCGCTCAGGTGCGGACGGGAGGGGAGCAGGGGAGCAAGGAAGCGAAGGACATCACGTCCGGGATCAGCTTCATCCAGTACCTCTTGCTCGCCTTCGCGGGCATTGCGCTCTTCGTCGGCTCGTTCGTCATCTTCAACACGATCGCGATCACGGTTGCGCAGCGCGCGCGCGAGTTCGCGACCCTTCGCACGCTCGGCGCCACGCGACGCCAGGTGTTGCGATCGGTGATGGTCGAGACGTTCACGATCGGCCTCCTCGCGGCGGTGATCGGGCTCTTCCTCGGTCTCGCGATCGCCAAGGGCCTGAACGCGATCTTCGTCGCGCTGGGCGCCGACCTTCCTCAGACGGGAACCGTCTTCGCCCTGCGGACGGTGATCGTCTCGCTGCTCGCGGGCGTGCTCGTCACGGTCGTGGCGGGGCTCTTCCCGGCGATTCAGGCGACGCGTGTGCCTCCGATCGCGGCCATTCGCGAGGGCGCAGTGCTGCCGCGCTCGCGTGTCTCACGTTGGGCGCCGTGGATCGCGGTCGCGCTGCTCCTGCTCGCGGTCGCGCTGATCGCGGACGGGCTGTTCCTCGCGAACGGCATCGTCGGAACCCTGCTCCCGCTCGCGCTCGGGACGCTGCTCCTCTTCATCGGCGTTGCGCTCGTGTCGAGTGCGCTCGTGAAGCCGCTCGCGTCGCTCGTCGGCACACCGGCGCGGCGTGCCGGCGGCGCTCCGGGACGCCTTGCGAGCGAGAACTCGGTCCGCAACCCGGGCAGGACGGCGAACACGGCAGCTGCGCTGATGATCGGGCTCGCCCTGATCACCTTCGTGGCCACCCTCGGCAAGGGGCTCAAGGCCTCCGACGTCGAGACGCTCAACCACCAGGTGCGCTCCGACTACGTCGTGAACGCCGGAAATGGATTCGACCCGTTCCCGTCGCAGGCCGGCGACGCGGTGGCGGGAGCGTCCGGCGTCACCCTGGCTGCGAGCGTGCGGACCGAGAAGGCGCGGATCTTCGGAGCGACCGAGAGTGTGGCCGGCGTCGGGCCGAACATCGCCCGCGCCTACCACTTCGACTGGAAGCAGGGCCCGCACGACTCCCCGCAGGGAAGCGGGGCGATCGTCACCAAGAGCTTCGCCGACACGAACCATCTCGAGATCGGCGACCTCTTCACCGTGCGGCCGCCCTCGGGGAGGAAGCTGACCTTCTACACGCAGAGCGTCTTCGACCCGGGGCACATGGATCCGCTCTTCGGCGGGATCATGATCTCGCGGAACGCGTTCGACGCGGGGTTCCCGCGGCCCAAGAACCTCTTCACGTTCGTGAACGTCAAGGGCGGACCGCAGCGATCAAGCAGGCGCTGGCGGGCTTCCCCGACGTGAAGATCAGGACGAAGGCGGGGTGGGTCTCGAATCGCGCCCACGGCGTCGACCAGCTGCTGATGTTCCTGTACGTGCTCCTCTCGCTGTCGGTGATCGTGAGCCTGTTCGGCATGGTGAACACGCTCGTGCTGACCGTGTTCGAGCGGACGCGTGAGCTCGGGATGCTCCGTGCGATCGGGATGACGCGGCGCCAGACGAGGCGGATGGTCCGCCACGAGAGCGTCATCACCGCACTCATCGGGGCCGGGCTCGGGTTACCGCTCGGGCTCTTCCTCGCAGCGCTCGTCACACAGGGCTTATCGAGCGAAGGGGTCGGTTTCCACGTCCCGCTCCTGACGCTCGCGATCTTCACCGTGATCGCGATCCTGGCCGGGATCGCCGCGGCGGTCGTGCCGGCGCGGCGGGCTGCTCGCCTGAACGTCCTCGAGGCGCTGCAGTACGAGTAACGCTCGACTGGTCTTCGGGCGCCCCGTCGTAGGATCGCGGCGATGGGGCGCCTCGAAGGCAAGCGTGTCGTCGTCACCGGCGGGACGAGCGGGATCGGCGCGGCCACGTCGCGGCGGTTCGTCGCGGAGGGGGCGCGGGTCGTCTCTGTCTCGTTGGGCGGGGAGGAGACGGTCGAGGGGCTCGCGGGGGCGCTGGAGGCCGACGTGGCGGATGCGGCGGCGGTGCGGGACGCGTTTTCGGAGGCGGACGAGCTCCTGGGCGGCCTCGACGTCCTGGTCGCGAACGCCGGAATCAGCATCCGCCACGGCTTTCTCGACATCACACCCGAGGAGTGGCGCCGCGTGCTCGCCGTCAACCTCGACGGGATCTTCCATTGCGCGCAGGCGGCGGCGCGACGGATGGTAGGGGGTGACGGTGGGGCGATCTTGCTGACGGCCTCGACGAACGCGCTCGTCGGCCATCCGCTCTATGCGGACTACAACGCGTCGAAGGCGGGCGTCGTCGCGTTGACCCGGACGCTGGCGCTCGAGCTCGCGCCTCGCGTGCGCGTGAACTGCGTCTGCCCCGGCTACGTGCTCACGCCGATGCAGCAGGCGGAGTACACCCCCGAGATGCTGCGTGCCGTCGACGCGAGGATTCCGCTCGGGCGCCACGCGCGGCCGGACGAGGTGGCGGCGCTCTTCGCCTTCCTCGCCTCCGACGAGGCCGCCTACATCA
>VBHN01000100.1:0-859 GCA_005881155.1 Chloroflexota bacterium
TCTCCACCAAGCGCCCGTTGGGCGACACCCCGCTGAAGACCATCCCGGCCTCGCCCAGCACCTCCCGGTACTCGTTGTTGAACTCGAAGCGGTGGCGGTGGCGCTCGTAGACGACCTCCTCGCCGTAGACCCGTTGAGCCTTGGTGCCGGGCAGCAGCTTGCACGGGTAGAGGCCGAGCCGCATGGTCCCGCCCAGGTTGGCGACGTCGCGCTGCTCCGGCATGAGGTCGATGACCGGTGTCGAGGTGAAGGCCGCGAATTCCGTCGAGTTGGCGTCGGGCGCGTCCAGCATCTCGCGGGCGAAATCGATGACCGCACACTGCAGGCCCAGGCAGAGGCCGAGGTAGGGAATCCGGTTGTGACGCGCGTAGTGCGAGGCCGCCACCTTCCCCTCGATGCCGCGATGGCCGAAGCCGCCGGGGACCACGATTCCCGCGACACCCTTGAGCTGGGAGGTGTCGCCCTGGTCAAGCGTCTCGGATTGGATCCAGCGGATCTCGATGCCGACGTCGTGGTGGATGCCCGCGTGACGCAGCGCCTCGGTGACGCTGAGGTACGCGTCAGGCAGCTGCACGTACTTGCCGACCACCGCCACCGGGATCGTGCCGCGCGGGTTGGTGATCCGGTGGACGATCTTCGCCAACGGCTGAAGGTCGGCCTGCAGCGTGTCGCCCGGAAGGTCGAAGTGGTGGGCGAGCACCTTGCCCAGACCGGCGTCCTCGAGCACCAGCGGAACACGGTAGATGGTGTCGGCGTCGGGAACCGAGATCACCGCCTCCCGGGGCACGTCGCAGAAAAGCGCGATCTTGTCCTTGATGTCCTGGCCGATCGGACCCTCGGAGCGGCAGACGATCGCGTC
>VBHN01000100.1:884-14602 GCA_005881155.1 Chloroflexota bacterium
GTGCACGTAGAAGACGTTCTGGCGGCCGAGGTCGTTCTTCAGCTGCCGGATCGCCTCCAGGAAGGGGAGCGACTCGATGTCGCCAACCGTTCCGCCGACCTCGCAGACGACCACCTCCGCCTGTGACTCCCGCGCCACCCGCTGGATGCGCTCTTTGATCTCGTTGGTGATGTGAGGGATGACCTGGACGGTGGCGCCCAGGTAGTCGCCGCGGCGCTCCTTGGCGATGACCTCCGAGTAGATCTTCCCGGTCGTCACGTTCGACGCGGCCGACATGTTCTCGTCGACGAAGCGTTCGTAGTGCCCGAGGTCGAGGTCGGTCTCGGCACCGTCGTCGGTGACGAAGACCTCACCGTGCTGGTAGGGGCTCATCGTGCCCGGGTCGACGTTGAGGTAGGGATCGAGCTTCTGGATGGTCACCGAGAGGCCGCGGGCTTTGAGGATGCTGCCGATGGAGGCAGCCGTGATCCCTTTGCCGAGCGACGAGACCACACCGCCGGTCACGAAGACGTACTTGGGCAACTTTGACCTCCCGGGGGTTTTTCAAACTCTACCAGCGGGAGGGCCGGTGTCAAACCCCCGCAGCCTGCTTGCCGCTAGGTCTTGGGCTCCAGGAGGAAGACTTTGGTGTCCGAGTCGCCCGACCCCGAGTACTGGACGACCAGCTTGCCCTGCGGCGTGGCCTCGGTCACGCTCATCTCCTTCAAGAAGATGTCGACGCCGTCGAGGTCGGTCTTGAGGCCCGGCGTCCGGTAGTGCATGGGCACCACCCAGCGCGGCTCGATGCTGCGCACCACCTCGGCCGCCCTGGTCGCGTTCAGCGCCTTGCCGCCGCCGACCGGCACCAGCAGCACGTCCACCGGCGTCCCGATCGCCTCCACGACGTCGTCCTCCAGCATGTGCCCGAGGTCGCCCAGGTGAACGATCCGGATCTCGTCGACCTCCAGGACGTAGATCGTGTTGCCGCCCTGCTCGGCGCCGGCCAGGGCGTCATGGAAGGTGCGGATGCCGAAAACCGTGATCCCCTTCACCTCGTACTCGCCCGGCCCCTCGACCACGAACGCGTCCTTGCCGACGCCGTCGAGGTAGGAGTGGTTGGGGTGGTCGTGGCTGACGGTCACGACGTCCGCGTCGATCCGCGGCAGGCGCGTGCCCAGTGAAGGCGGATAGGGGTCGGTCAGCGCGGTGGCGTTCTTGCCCCGCAGCCGGAAGCAGCCGTGTCCATGCCAGGTGACGTCCAAGTTCTTTCTTCAGTCCTCCAAAGTCCGTTCCATTCTTTCCGGCGCCGAGACGCCGACCAGGTCCAGGCCGCTGCGCAGGGTCGCGCGCGCAGCGCGCGCGAGCTCCAAGCGCGCCCGGGTCAGCCGCGGGTCGTCGACGACCACGCGGAAGTCCCCATTGTCGTTGCCCGCCTCGTAGAAGGTGCTGACCCGGTCGGCCAGCTCGTAGATGAAGTAGGGCACCCGGTGCGGCTCCATCAGGCGGGCGGCCTCGGCGACGGCGTCGGGCCAATGGGCCAGCTGGCGGGCCAGGTCGAGCTCCCAGGGATGCTCGAGCGCGTCGGGGTCCGCGACCTCGGGAAGCTCGCGGCCGGCGGCCGTCCGCTCGATCCCGCAGAGCCGTGCGTGCGCGTACTGCACGTAATAGACGGGGTTGGTCTTGTTGTGGGTGGTCGCCAGCTCGAGGTCGACTCCTCGAGGGTGACGAAGCGGCCCGCCCGCTTCGACATCTTGCCCTCCTTCAGGGTCACGAACTGGTTGAGGATGATCACCAGCCGCTCGGCATCGATGCCGAGGGCGGCACAGGCCTGCTTCATCCGCGGCACGTAGCCGTGGTGGTCCGCGCCCCACACCTCGATGACCCGATGGAAGCCGCGCGTCTCGAAGCGGTTGACGAGGTAGCCGAGGTCGGACCCGAAGTAGGTGTGGGCGCCGTCCGAGCGGAAGACGACACGGTCGTCGGCGTCACCACCCTCCTCGTCCATCGCCGGAACGAACCAGGTGGCGCCGTCCCTCTCCCTCAGCAGACCTCTCTGGCGGAGCCGATCGATCGCCTTCTGCGCCTCCCCGGACTCCCAGAGCGACCTCTCCGAGAACCACTCGTGGTAGCGCACGCCGAGGCGCTCGAGGAGCGCTTTGAAGCGCTCCACCATGAGCTCCAGCCCGAACTCCTGCAGCGCCTCCTCCGTCTCCGGCACGGCGGCGGCGCGGGCCAGCTCGGCGAGCTCCGTGACGTAGTCGCCGACGTAGCCGTTGGCGGGCGGGTCCTGGTTGCGGAGCCGGGCCAGGATGGAGGCGCCGAAAAGGCGAGCCTGCCTCCCGTAGTCGTTGATGTAGTACTCGCGCCAGGTCGAGTGGCCGGTGAACTCGAGCAGCGAGGAGAGCGCGTCGCCCAGGATGGCCCCCCGGCCGTGGCCGATGTGGAGAGGCCCGGTCGGGTTGGTGCTGAGGAACTCGACCTGGACCCGCTCACCGCCGCCCTGGTCGCTCGCACCGTACCGCGGACCCGCCGCGACCACCTCGCCGACGAGCCGCCGCAGCCACTCCGTCCGGAGCCTGAAGTTGACATAACCGCCGACCGGCTCGGCGGTGGCGGCGCCGCCGGGCAGCTCCAGCTTCTCGGCCAGCTCCCTCGCGATCTGGTCGGGCGGCCGGCGGAGGACGCGCGCGAGCTTCAGCCCCGCCGGACTCGCGAAGTCGCCGTGGGCGGCGTTGCGGGTTCGCGAGAGCTCGAGGTCGGGCAGCGGGTCCTGGGCGCCCGCCGCACGGGCTGCCCGCTCCAATGCCTGCGCGATCTCCTCCCGGACGGTCATCCGCAGCTCGGGTGCTGGCGGCCCAGGGTGGCCTGGACCTGCGTCGAGGAGCCCTGTCGCGAGAGCGTGAGCGAGACCCGCTGCCCGGGGCGGAAGCTGGAGGCCAGCACCTGGCCGAGGGGGTGGGCGTCGTCGATCTTGACCTCGTCGACGGCGGTGATCACATCGCCGGTCTTGACTCCGGCGGCCTCGGCCGGTCCCTTGGCGACGAGAGCGCTGACCAGGCTGCCGACCGGGACGCCACGGAGGGCGGCGTCGGCACTGGTCACCTGCAGCGTTTCGACGCCCAGGTCCGGTACCACCAGCGAGCCGTCGCGGATGATCTGCTCTACCTCCGAACGAACGTCGGCCGTGCTGATGGTGAACCCCACCGGCTGGCCGTCCGAGTCCGCTTCGACGTTGACCCCGACGACCTGGCCCGCCACGTTGAGCAGCGGTCCGCCGGAGCTTCGCGAGTCGGTCTGGACGTCCGTCTGGATGGTGTCGGCGATGGTCAGCGAGCCCGACGGAACGACCGGGTCGGAGACGGTGATCGGCTGGTGCAGGGAGCTGATGATCCCTCGGCCGGCCGCGCGGAGGCCGAGCGGGGTCCCGACTGCCACGACGGATTCGCCGATCTTGAGGGCGGCCGGGTCGCCGAAGGCGAGGGTGGGCAGGTTGGCGACGCCGTCGACCTTGAGGACCGCGAGGTCCGTCCGGCAGTCGGAGTCGACCAGCCGGGCGTCGCGGCGCGCCGACTCGCCGGCAAAGAGGACGGAGAGTCCGCTCGCGTTGGCGACCACGTGGGCGTTGGTGACCAGGTAGCCGTCGCTGGTGGTCACGAACCCGGAGCCGAGGCGGGGGCCGGAGGCGGAGTCGTTGGTGACGATGGTCGCCACCGCCGGGGACGCTTTGGTGGCGACCTGGATGATGGCCGAGTCCTCGGTGATCCGAACGTTGGAACCGAGGTCGACCGTCTGTGGGTTGGTCCGGGACTGGAAGCGGAGGACGGCCAGGGTCACACCGGCGGAGACGGCTCCGCTCACGATGGCCGCGATCACGACCAGCGCCACCGTGGCGCCCGTTCGGCGGTTTCCTGCCGGCGCCTCCGGGGGTGACTCGGCCCCTTCGGGGTCGATCACTGTTCGCAGAAGTTTATTTAGATTCGTGGGGGTAGAGCGAGCGCAGGTTTTGCCGAGCACCGCCCGACAGGGGGAAACGTCCCGCTACTCGCGCGGGTACCAGGTCAGGACGAGCTGCCGGTTGTCCTGGAAGCCCGCTTCCTTATAGAGATTGACCGCGGCCTCGTTCTCCGGCCGGGTCCAGACGTACCCGAGCGTCACCCCCCGCTCCTGGAAGAGCTTCACCGCGGCCTCCAGGAGCGCCCGCCCGACTCCCTCCCGCCGGTGCCTGGAGCTCACGTAGACCTCCGCGACCTCGCCTTCCAGGCCGGTCCCGGGGTCGAAGAAGACGCACCAGCAGAACCCCGCCAGTCCCTTGCCGGCGCGCACCGCCAGGATCACGTTCTCCCCGACGAAGCCCCTCGGGATCGCCTGGACGGTCTGCTCCAGCTCGGCCCGTGTCAACTGCGGGTGCTCCGCGAAGAAGGGCTGCTCGTACTCGTAGAGCTCCAGCAGCAGCGGCCGCACGAGGTCGTGCTCGCTCGCGTCGAGGCGGATCACGCGCGGCGCCGGCACGCCCGCAAGATAGGCCAAATCCGTAGACTCGAACCCTCGCGCCGACGTAGCTCAGCTGGCAGAGCAGCCGCCTCGTAAGTGGCAGGTCGGGGGTTCAAGTCCCCCCGTCGGCTCCAGATAGGATCAGCCCGATGGCCGATGACATGAGCATCGCCGACGTCGCCGCGCTGCTTCCCGGCGCCGGCGACGTGATGGTCGTCGTCAGCCGCGTCTACGCCAACCTCTGGTTCGCGGCCGAGGGCGGGAACTGGGACCTGGCCTCCTTCTACTACCGCCGCACCCGGAGCCTGCTCCGGAACCTGTCCCAGACCCGGCCCAAGTACGCCGAGCAGATCCGCGACTTCCAGGCCGACTTCCTGGACCCCGTCGGCGCGGCCTGCCTGGCCAGGGACTGGACCGGCTTCGAGGCCGCCTACGGTGCCGCGGTCGACCGCGCCAACCGGCTCCACGTCGACACCGGCTACCCCTACATCCGCTGGACCCGGCCGGCCGAGGCGCCGGACCCGGCTCTCGATTTCGGACCCGGCGGGTAGGGGAAGCGATGCGGGCGGCCCGAACCGTCCTGCCTTACTTCTACGCGATCGGGGGCGTCACCCTGATCACGGCCGGGATCGGCCTGGTCCAATCCCGCACGGCCGTCCCCAACCTCTCGATGGTCTACCTGCTGCTGGTGCTCTGGCTGGGCGCCCGCCACGGCAGGCTGCCGGCCGCTGTCGCCGGGGTCGGAGCGTTCGTGGCCTACGACTACTTCTTCGTGCCGCCGGTCGGGACTTTCGTGGTCAACGCGCCCCACGAATTGCTGGGCCTGATCCTGCTGCTGGCCACCGCGCTGGTGACCGGACAGCTGGCCTCCTCCCTGCGCCGGGAGTCGGAGCACGCGGCGGTGCTGGCCGGCGAGGCGACCGAGCTGTACGAGCTGGCGACGACGGCGCTCCGGCAGCCGGAGGCGGGGGCTGCGATCGCCCTCGTTTCCCGGCGAGCACGGGCACTTCCTGGCGTCGCCCGCTTCAGCCTGATCGCAGTCGAGGACGGGAAGGCCATCGTCGCCGGCGGTGAGGAGCTGGGCCCCGAGCTGCTCCGCCGCGCCGAGTGGAGCTTCGAGCACCAGACACCCGTTGGAGCCAAGCTCGGCCTGGGTGGCCTCGACCTGGTGCGGGTCGCGGGCCCCAACCCGGAGCCGCTGATCATTCCATTGGCCGGCGGCGTGGCGGTGATGGTGCTCGACTCCGCCACCGCCGACGACCACCAGCGGCGGCTGCTGGCCGCGCTTTTGAGCCTCGGCTCCCTGCTGCTCGACCGCCGCGCCGCTGCCTACCAGGCCCAGCGAGCGAGCACCCTGGAGGCCTCTGACAGCCTGAAGGCCGCCGTCCTGTCCTCTCTCTCGCACGAGTTGAAGAGCCCGATCGCGGCCCTTCGGGCGGGCTTGACCTCGCTCCTCGGACCCGGCGCAGGGCTCGACCGCGAGCACCAGGAGCTGGCCTCCGGGCTGGACCGCGAGGCGGCACGCCTCGACCGCCTGGTCGGCGAGCTGCTGACCATGTCGCGACTGGAGGCCGGCCAGGCGCTGGAGCTGGGGCCGCGATCCTTCCCGGAGCTGGGCGGGGCCGCCATCGAACGCCTCCAGCCGCGCCTCGACCGAAGGCAGCTGACGGTGAGCCTGCCGGCGGACCTGCCCCAGGTGCTGATCGACGAGCTGCAGATCGACCGGGTGCTGACCAACCTCCTGGAGAACGCCCTCGACTTCACGCCCGACGGCGGCCGGATCGAGCTCGGAGCGCGGGCTGAGGGTGACCGGCTGCTCGCCTGGGTCGACAACGAGGGCCCGATGATCCCGGCCGCCGACCTGGGTTCGATCTTCGACAAGTTCTGGAGCGGGCGCAGCGGGGGAACCGGGCTCGGGCTCGCCATCTGCAAGCGGATCATCGAAGGCCACGGCGGCACCATCGAAGTCCGCAACCGGCGGAGCGGCCCGCGCTTCCAGTTCACCCTTCCACTGGCACCGGTGGGGGCCACGACGTGAGCGGCCGGATCCTGGTCGTCGACGATGAGGTCGAGATCCGGCGCGCCCTTCGGACCGGCCTCACGCACCACCGCTTCGACGTCGAGGCGGTGGCCACGGGCGAGGAGGCGCTGTCCTCAGCTGCGGCCTGGAAGCCGGATGTGGTCCTGCTCGACCTCGGGCTGCCCGGGATCGACGGCTTCACAGTGCTGACCAGGCTGCGCGAGAAGAGCCGGGCGGCGGTGATCGTGCTGAGCGTCATGGCCGACGAGCGCGACAAGGTCCGAGCCCTCGACCTGGGTGCGGACGACTACCTGGTCAAGCCCTTCGGCCTCGAGGAGCTGCTGGCCCGGATCCGCGCCGTGGTGCGCCGGCAGGCGGCGGTCGCGGGAGGCGCCGCGGTGGTGCGGGCCGGCGACCTGGAGATCGACCTCGAGCGGCGGCAGGTGATGGTCGCCGGCCGCGAGGTCCACCTGACCCCGACCGAGTACGAGCTTCTGCGTTACCTCGCCCTGCACGCCGGGAAGCTGGTGACGCACACCATCCTGCTGCGGGAGGTCTGGGGCGCCTACGCGGTCGGCGAGGCGCAGAACACGCGCTACGTCGTGGCCCAGCTGCGCCGCAAGCTCGGCGACGACCCCGCCCGGCCGAAGTACATCGCCACCGAGCCGGGCGTCGGCTACCGGCTCCGGGTCGATTCAAACGAGATCCAAACGCCGACCTAACCGTCACCAACGGGACCCAAACGGGTCCGGGCCTACGGTCGGGAGGTGGAAGAGAAGGTCCGCCAGAGCTGGCCGGAAAGACAGCCCGACCCCGCGGATCGCCGCAAGCTCTCGATCGCGCTGAGACAGGTCGAGTGGGCCGACACCTACCTGAACGCGGTCGTCAATCTCGAGCTCGACGACCACGAGTCCCGAGTGGCGGTCCACGAGCTCCGCCGCCAGCTGACCGCCCTCGAGCTCCAGCTGAGGAAGCTGGCGGGCAGCTAGGCATGGCGACCGCGCTCAAATCCCGCCGCCGGGTCAAGGTCCGGGGCGGACACCTCGGGCCGCTGCTCTGCTGGGCGGTGGTGTTCGCCGACATCGGCACCTCGATCTACTACGTGCCGGGCATCCTCTACGGTCCCTACCGCTCGCGCGCCGCGATCTTCGTTGGGATGACCCTGATCGTCTTCATCCTCCTCAGCATCAAGTACGCCGAGGTGGCCTGGCGCTACCCGGAAGGCGGGGGCGTGGTGACGGTGGCCTCGCGCGCGCTCCATCCTTTCGCCGGGCTCCTGGGTGGGCTCTTCATCCTCGTCGACTACTACCTGACGGCCGCGTTGAGCGCTCTCTCCGGGGTCTTCTACATCGCCGTCCTGGCGCCTTCGCTCACCGCCCTGGCGGTCGAGGTGACGATCGGCGCGCTGGTGGTGCTCGGTATCCTCAACTTCGCGGGGATAAAGGAGAGCGCCCTCGTCAGCGCCGTCTTCGCCATCATCGCCGCCGCCACCCAGCTGTTGGTCGTGCTGGTGGTCGCCTTGAGCCTGGGCCCGGCGGGGATCGTCCATTCCTTCACCCAGCTCGCCCAGGGCCCGAAGATCGGGCCGGTCGGGCTCGTGACCGGCTACGCGGCGGCCTTCCTCGCCTTCTCAGGTCTGGAGTCGATCGCTCAGATCGCGCCGGCGATGCGCCTGCCCCGCAAGCTGGTGGCCTACCGGACGATGGGCCTGGTGGTCATCACCATGGCCATGACCAGCCCGCTCTTGACGCTCTGGTCCACGACCCTGCTCCCGAGCAGCTCGGACCCGAACCAGTTCATCTCCCTGCTGGGCGCCAAGTTCGCCGGCCAGGCGGTCGGTAACCTGGTCGCGATCAGCGGCGCGCTGCTCCTGGTCTTCGCCAGCAACACGGCCATCATCGGCGCCTACCACGTCTTCATCGCGCTGACTCGAATGGGCTTCATGCCCCGTTTCGTCGAGAGGCGCAACCGCTGGCGCGGGACCCCGCACTGGGCAATCCTGCTCTCCGTCGCCGTCCCGATCGGGGTCGTCCAGTTCTCCGGCGCCAACGTGAACCTGCTCGGCGACCTTTACGCGTTCGGCCTCCTTGGAGCCTTCGTGCTGACCTGCATGTCGCTGGACATCGTGCGCTGGCGGGAGACTCGGTTGCGATCCCCGCTGGGCTGGGTGGGCTACGGGATCGGGGTGCTCACGACGGTCGCTGTCGCGGTCGCCTGGACGGTCAACCTGGTCGCCAAGCCGCTGGCCACCGAGTTCGGCGGCGGTTTGACCGTCCTCGGGCTGATCGTCGGCTTCGGCACCTATTACCTGGCTCAGCAGCGGCGGCCGGCGGTCTTCCCGGTCTCTTTCCGCGCCGACCGGGCCGCCGACAGCATCCGCGAGGCCCTGGCCGGGCGGCCGGCCGAGATCCTGGTAATCCTCCCCCACGACGCCGAGGCCGCCGAGTCGGTGCTCGCCGCGTCGGCCGAGCGCGCCGGCGGCCGGAGCGCGGTCTTCCTCTACCGCGGCGCCACCCACATCCTGCCCTCGGAGTTCCTGGAGGTCGCCGACCCCTACCTGAAGGACTACCACGCCCAGGACGCTTTCGCCCGGGCCGAGAGCCGGTCGCGCAAGACGATCCGGCACCGGCGCTACGTCTATCTACCCGGGAACCTTCGGACCGAGCTGGTCGGCGAGGTCTGGCGCCACATCTTTCCCAAGGAGACCATCGCCGTCGAGGGCGACCAGGGACTCCTGCCGGCCCTCGCGATCGAGAGGGTTCGCCGCCACCTGTCGCCGGAAGGCCACGCCGTCCTGCACCTGTTCACGGGCCGGCTTCGCCGGCCGTTGGAGGAGACGGAAACCGCCGAGACGGCTTAGGCCGTGCCGCCTAGGCGGAGGGGCCGGAGGCGGACTCGCCTGCGGCCGCTTGGCGGAGCTCCTCGTAGAGCTTCCGGGCGCGCTCGTCCGGGTGCTCGGCCAGGCCCGGGATACCCTTGCCCCGGATCCGGATGACCTTGCCGGCTCGACTGCCGGGGGGGATCTCGAGCGAGATCTTCTTACCGGTCGGCGTCTTCGCCGTGACCTGGCCGCCGAGCACCGCGAGGTAGTCGGGCACCTCGACCTCACCGTGGAGGTCGCGTCCGTCGACCCTCCAGGCGGCGTCGGGCTGGAGCTTGACGCTGAAGGTGTGGTTCTTGCCCGCGCGGACCTTCGAACCTTCCACCACCCCGGCCGGGAAGGTGACCTCGAGCTGCTTGCCGTCGTCCTGGCGTACCAGGCGCTTGGCGCCTTCGACCGCCTCCTTCAGGGAAAGCTCGACGGGGGTCTCGTACACCTGCTCGGGTGGCGGCGCCGTCCGCCCGCCGGCCCCCGGGCGGGTGCGACCGCCCGCGCCGCGCCCCCGGAAGATGCCGGAGAAGATGTCGCCGAGATCCCCGAGGTCGCCCACCTCCCATTCGACGGTGGTGCCACCGCCGAAGGGGTTGCCACCGCCGAAAGGGTCGGCCCGCTTCTTGGGGTCGCCGAGGACGTCGTAGGCCTCGGAGAGCTGCTTGAACTTCTCCTCCGCCTCCGGGTTGCCCTTGTTAGTGTCGGGGTGGTACTTGCGGGCCTGCTTCCGGAAGGCGGACTTGATCTGCTCAGGGGTCGCCTTCTTGTCGACTCCGAGCGTCCTGTAGTAGTCCTTGGTCGCCACCATCGGAGAGCGTATATACCCGCCCCTTCGCCGGCCGGAAACGAATCCGGAGGCAAAAAGAAAGGCCCCGGCTCTTCACCGGGGCCTTTCGCGGAAGCCTGTCTAGACCTCCTTGTACTCCGCGTCGACCACATCTTCCTCGGGCTGCTTTTCGCTTGACCCGGGCTGGCCGGGCTCGCCGCCGCCATCGCTGGACGGCCCGTTGGAGCTCCCGTAGATGTGCTGGCCAACCTTCTGCAGGCTCTCGTTCAGGTCGTCCATCGCTTTCTTGAGGGCGCTGGTGTCGGAACCCTTGCTGGCGTCCCGTACCGCCCCGAGCTTGCTCTCGAGCTCGCTCTTCAGCTCGGCCGGGATCTTGCTCTCGTTGTCCTTGATGACCTTCTCGGCCTGGTAGACCATCTGGTCGGCCTGGTTCCGCGTCTCCACCTCTTCCCGCTTGCGGCGGTCCTCGGCGGAGTTGGACTCGGCTTCCTTGACCATCCGCTCGACCTCGTCCTTGGAAAGGGTCGAGGAGGCGGTGATGGTCACCGACTGCTCCCGCCCGGTGCCCTTGTCCTGCGCTTTGACGTTGAGGATGCCGTTGGCGTCGATGTCGAAGGTGACGTCGATCTGCGGCATGCCCCGCGGCGCCGGCGCGATCCCATCGAGGTGGAAGCGGCCGAGGGTCCGGTTGTCCCGCGCCAGCTCCCGCTCGCCCTGGAGCACGTGCACCTCGACCGAGGACTGGTTGTCCGCGGCGGTGCTGAAGGTCTGGGTGCGGGAGGTCGGGATGGTCGTGTTCCGGTCGATCAGCTTGGTGAAGACGCCGCCCAGGGTCTCGATGCCCAGGGAGAGCGGCGTGACGTCCAGCAGGAGGACGTCCTTCACCTCGCCCTTGAGGACGCCGGCCTGGATGGCGGCGCCGACGGCGACCACCTCGTCCGGGTTGACGCCCTTGTGGGGCTCCTTGCCACCACACAGGTCCTTGACCAGCTGCTGGATGACCGGCATCCGCGTGGAGCCGCCCACCAGCACCACCTCGTCGATCTGCTGAGGGGTCAGCCCGGCGTCCTTGAGCGCGTCGAGGAAGGGCTGCTTGCAGCGGTCGGTGAGGTCCTTGGTCAGCTGCTCGAACTTGGCCCGGGTGAGGGTCATCTCGAGGTGCTTGGGACCGTTCTGGTCGGCCGTGATGAAGGGCAGGTTGACGGTCGTCTCGAGCCGCGAGGAGAGCTCGATCTTGGCCCGCTCGGCGGCCTCGGTGAGCCGCTGTAGGGCCTGGCGATCGGCCTTCAGGTCGATGCCGTTCTCCTTCTTGAACTCCTCGGCCATCCAGTCGACAACGCGGCGGTCGTAGTCGTCGCCACCCAGGTGGGTGTCGCCGTTGGTCGCCTTGACCTCGAAAACTCCGTCGCCGACGTCGAGGATGGAGACGTCGAAGGTGCCGCCGCCGAGGTCGAAGACCAGGATGGTCTCGTTCTCCTTCTTCTCCAGCCCGTAGGCGAGAGAGGCGGCGGTGGGCTCGTTGATGATGCGCAGGACGTTGAGCCCCGCGATCTGGCCGGCGTTCTTGGTCGCCTGCCGCTGCGCGTCGTTGAAGTAGGCCGGGACGGTGATGACCGCGTCGGTCACCTTCTCGCCCAGGTAGGCCTCGGCGTCCGTCTTGAGCTTCTGGAGGATGAACGCCGAGATCTCCTCGGGCGTGAACTCCTTCTGCGCGTTGGGGACGTTGACGACGACGCGGTCGTCCTTGCCCGCCTTGACCTGGTAGGGGACGATCTTCCGCTCGCTCTCGACTTCCGTGAACTTGCGGCCCATGAACCTCTTGATCGAGGCGATCGTGTTTTCGGGGTTGACGGCAGCCTGCCGGCGGGCCAGGTTCCCGACCAGCCGTTCGCCGCTCTTGGTGAAGGCCACGACGGACGGTGTCGTCCGGGCGCCCTCCGAGTTCGGGATGACGACCGGCTCGCCGCCTTCCATGACTGCGATTACTGAGTTCGTCGTCCCGAGGTCGATGCCAACGGTTTTAGCCATGCATTTCCTCCGGGTTGATTTCCAAGTTGGGTTTGGCTTTGAGTGTGCCGGTTCCATACATTCCCCACCCGCTGGACGCCAAAACCCGGCCGACCTATGCTGTCGGCGCTTTGGAACAAGACCCCCTCTCGATCGAGATCGGCGCCCTCGCGGAGCTCGGCGCGACCTACCTGGAGGTCCACGGCAAGGTCGAGATGCGCCAATCCCGCCGGATCAGCGACCTGGCCAACGACGAGGATGAGCTGCTGGAGCTGGTCGAGGCCCAGCTCCGCGTCCACGACCAGGGTGACGGGCTCTGGGACAGCGTCCCGGGACTGACGCTCAACCGGGACGAGGTGCTGCTCTTGATCCCGACCGCGGAGCATCACACCAGCCAGAGCGACCTCAAGGCGCCCGGACGAAGGGTGAGGGTCAAGCTCTACTGCGGCCCCCTGCAGGTGACCGGCTTTGTGACAGTGCCGGTGGACCAGACGGTCTCCAACTGGCACCGGACCACGCGCACCCGTTTCCTCTCCGTCACCCAGGCGCGCGTGCAGCCGATCCAGGAAGGGCTCAAGTTCGACGACAACGAGGGCGTCTACAAGTTCGTCCTCATCAACCGGCGCCGCCTGACGGCTCTCATCGAGACGCGCACCGGCGCCAGGCCTCACGCCGCCGGCGAGCCGGAGGCCACCCCCGCGCACTGAAGCCCCTCGCCCGCGCTTTCGGGAAGAATTAGCTTTCCGATGGGGCAGAGCTTCGAGCTGGAGTCGGTCGAGCAGCTGGCCGCCGCGGCGGTCGGCGAGCCCGGGCAGCGCCACTTCTTCCTGGTCGCCCGCGAGGGCGCCATGGGCATGACACTGGCCTGCGAGAAATTTCACATCCAGGGCCTGCTGACCCGCGCCCGGCAGCTGCTCGAGGCCCAGGAGCTGGCCGCCGAGGCCGAGGGCGCCGACCCTGCCGGCACTCCCCCGGTCGGCGAGCCGGATTGGTCGATCGGGGAGCTCGGGCTGGGCTTCCACGAGAGCAAGCGGAAGTTCGTGATCGTGGCCCGCGAGGTCGAGCGGGAAGGCGAGGACCCGGCCACCGCCCGGCTCTGGGTGACGCCCGAACAGGTCCGCGACTTCGCCAAACAGGCCGAGCAGGTGCTGGCCGGGGGCAGGCCGACCTGCAACTACTGCGGGCTGCCCATCGATCCGAGCGGCCACCCCTGCCCCGCCGCCAATGGCTCCCGACCCATCTTCTGACCGGCAGCTGAGCTTCGAGGACGCCGAGGCCGTCCTCAAGCGCGCGACGACCGTCGAGCTGCTGGGGCTGCTCCCCAACTCCAGCAACTACACCTTCCTGGCCCGGCTGGAGACGCCCGGGACCGACGCCGACAGCGCGCTGGCGGTCTACAAGCCTGCCGAGGGCGAGTCGCCACTCTGGGATTTCCCGGCCGGGAGCCTGCACCGGCGCGAGGTCGCCTCCTACCGGCTCTCACGGTTTCTCGGCTGGCCCCTGATCCCCCCCACCGTGAGACGGGTCAAGGGGCCGATGGGCGAGGGATCCCTGCAGCTTTT
>VBHN01000101.1 GCA_005881155.1 Chloroflexota bacterium
ATCCTGATCCTTGCCCAGCCCGACCTCGGCACCGCGATGGTCTTCGCCGCGCTGCTGGCGGGACTGCTCTTCCTGGGTGGTACGTCCAGGCTTCACCTGGCCGCCCTGGTCGCGCTGGTGGCGGTCGTCGCGCCGATCGTCCCGCACTTGCTCCACGGCTACCAGAAACAGCGGCTGCAGATCTTCCTCAACCCTATGAGCGACCCCCTCGGGGCGGGCTACAACCTGCTCCAGGCCCGGATCGCCGTCGGCTCCGGAGGCCTGCTCGGCCACGGCTGGCTGCACGGCCTGCAGGGCTCGCTCGGGTTCGTGCCCGAGCGGGCGACGGACTTCGTCTTCGCCGTCTACGCGGAGCAGTTCGGGCTGCTCGGCAGCCTGGTCCTGGTCGCTCTCTTCACCGCCCTTCTGCTGCGCCTGAGCTGGACGGCCTTGGTGGCGCCCGACCGGCTCGGCCACCTGCTCGCCGTCGGGGTCGGCGTGATGATCTGCTTCCAGGTGGTCGAGAACATCGGCATGAACGTGGGGTTGACGCCGATCGCCGGCATCCCGCTGCCGCTGATCAGCTACGGCGGCTCGGCCCTGGTCGCGAACCTGGCGGCCCTCGGCGTGGCACAGTCGGTGATGCTGCGGCGCCGCCTGCTGGTCTACCGGAGCGAGGAGAGCCTGGACCGCTACCTGCTCACCGAGACAGGGACCGTGCGGCTCGATCCGGGACTCAAGAGCCCGATCGGCGCCTGATACAATCTCCGTTCGTGCCTGAAGCCAAAAGTGCCGTCACGGCTGTCGTCGTGAGCGGCGGCAAGCAGTACCGGGTCGCGGCCGGCGACCAGCTCCTGGTCGGCCGGCTGAAGGCCGAGGTCGGCGCCGAGCTGGTCCTCGACAGGGTGCTGCTGCATGTCGATGGCGAGGATGTCAAGGTCGGCACCCCAGGCATCGATGGACTCACCGTGACCGCGAAGGTGCTCAGGCACTCGCGCGGTCCTCGGATCGAGGTCCTCCGCTACAAGTCGAAGAAGAACGTGCGCGTCCACAAGGGCGCCCGAGCCGATTACACCTCGATCGAGGTGCTGGCGATCGGCGACCGGAAGCCGGCCAGGAAGACCGAGGCGCAGGCCGAGCCGCAGGCCGAGGCCGAGCCGCAGGCCGAGGCCAAGCCGGCCAGGCCGCGCGCCCGGGCCAAGAAAGCGGTCGCGGTCGAGGAAAAGCCGGATGGCGCATAAAAAAGGCGGCGGATCCTCCCGCAACGGCCGCGACTCGAACCCCCAGAACCTGGGCGTCAAAGTCTTCGGAGGCCAGATCGTCAGCGCCGGTTCCATCCTGGTCCGGCAGCGCGGCTCGCACATCAGCGCCGGACCGGGGGCGGCCGAGGGCCGGGACCACACCATCTTCGCGATGATCTCCGGCGAGGTCGGTTACCAGCGCGACGGCAGGACGGGCCGTCAGGCCACCGTCAAGCCCACCCAAGCGAAGTCCGAAGCCGCCGGTTAGGCTGGGGCCCTCGGGGGGAAGGCCAGCGCAGGCCGAGCCGAGCACGGCCGACCGGGGGGTTCTTCCCCCTCAAAATAGAGGCCCCCTTCGATGTTCACGGACGTTGTCACGGTTCAGGTGCGCGCGGGCCACGGCGGCCGCGGCTCGGCCTCCTTCCGCGCCCAGCCCTTCGAACCCCTGGGCGGGCCTGACGGGGGCAACGGCGGGGCGGGCGGAGACGTCGTCTTCGAAGCCACCCGGGATCTCGACGACCTGACCTCGCTGGCCGGCCGCCACCGGCTGGCAGCCAACCCGGGGCAGGCGGGCGCAGGGGGGCGCAAAGAGGGCCGGCGAGCCGCCGACCTGGTGGTCCGAGTGCCGGTCGGGACCGCCGTCTACGACGAGAGCGGGGAGCTTGTGGCCGATCTCGCCCGGGACGGCGAGCGGGCCATCGTCGCGCACGGGGGAGCGGGCGGGGGAGGCAACGTGCACCGGGTCAGCTCGATCAACCGAACGCCTACGGCGGCCGGTCCCGGCGAGCCGGGCGAGGAGCGGGAGCTGCGCCTCGAGCTCCGGCTGCCGGCGGGCATCGCCCTGCTGGGCCAGCCCAACGCGGGGAAATCGACCCTGCTGAGCGCGCTCACCGCGGCACGGCCCAAGATCGCCGCCTACCCGCACACGACGTTGAGGCCCGAGCTGGGCGTGATGTTCAGCGACGGCGGCGAGCCGGTCACGATCGTGGAGATCCCCAGCCCCCGCTTCCTGAGGCACCTCGAACGGGTGCGGCTGGTGGTGCTGGTCGTAGAAGCAACGGACCGCTCCGGCGCCAAGGAGCTGGAGGCGATGGCCGGCGATCGCCCGACGCTCACGGTCCACACGAAAGCCGACCTGCTGCCTGGCTCGCCCCGCCGCAAGGGGATCTGGGTTTCAGCGGAGACCGGCGTCGGGGTCGAGAAGCTGCGGCAGGCGTTGTTCGCCGCCTACCAGGGTGCGCCCGCCCCGGCGGCCGGCCGACCGGGGCCGGCCCGGGTTCGGCTGGCGCCGTCCGTGCGCGGCAGCGCGATCTCGGTCGCGCGCCGTCAATGGGGCCTGGAGGTCGTGGGCGCCCCGGTGGCCAGGCTCCTCGAACGCTACGACCTCGACACGCCCGCGGGGTTCGACCGGTTCCAGGTCGCGCTGGACCGGATGGGCGTGAGCGCCGCCCTCGAGGAGGCCGGCGTCCGGCCGGGAGAGACGGTGCGGATCGGCGACGACGAGTTCGAGTACCAGCCCTAGTGGGGGCAGGCCGCGCGCGGGCTTTGCCGAGGCCGGCCGACAGGGGGAGACTTCCCCCTGGAATGAAGGTCGGGGTGTTGGGCGGCACCTTCGACCCGATCCACCTCGGCCACCTGGAGGCCGCGGACGCCAGCCGGGAATGCGCCGGCCTCGACGAGGTGCTGTTGGTTCCCGCCGGCCGCCCTCCCCACAAGCGCGACGCGCACGCCTCGCCCGATGACCGCCTCCAGATGACCCGCCTCGCGGTTGCGCAGTGGCCGGGCCTTGCCGTCTGGGACTACGAGGTCAAGCACCCCGGGCCTTCCTACACGGTTCAGACGCTGCGCGCCTTCCGGGAGGAGCGGCCCGGCGACGAGCCCTTCTTGATCCTCGGCTGGGACGCGGCCAGGGAGATCCGGGGCTGGCGGAGCCCCGACGAGGTCCTGGAGCTGGCGCGGCTGGTGGTGGTCGGCCGTCCGGGCCTGGACTCGCCGACCGCGGAGTCCCTGCGCGGGGCAGGCATCGAGCCCCGCCGGGTGACGCTCTGCCTCATCGGCACGCCGGACGTGGCCGCCACCCGGATCCGCCGCCTGGCCGCCGCCGGCCGCTCTCTTGCCGGCCTGGTGCCGGAGCCGGTCGAGCGCTACATCCGCGAGCGCGGGCTGTATGGCTCCGCACGCGTCCGGGCATAATCGAAGCGTTGTCCCAACCTCGGCTCAGCCCCCTGGAGCTGGCCAAGCTGATCCAGGAAGCGGCCGCCGACAAGCACGCCGGCAAGCCGGTCCGCATCCCCCTCAAGGGAAAGACCACCGTCGCCGACTACTTCGTGGTCTGCGAGGGTGAGACCGACCGGCAGGTGAAGGCGATCGCGGACGGCATCCTCGAGCGGGCTCGCGAGTACCGCCTGAGGCCTCTGGCAGTCGACGGCTACGAGGACGCGAATTGGGTCCTGATCGACTTCGACTCGGTCCTCGTCCACATCTTCCTGCCCGGCGAGAGGTCCTTCTACGATCTCGAATCGCTCTGGTCAACAGCAGCCCGTCGCAGGGCTACTTCTTGACAGACATGCTGTAGAGAATCTGATAGGATTATGCTCGCAAAATGCTGCAAGCCAGCGGAGGTGAGGCGTTGAGCGAAGCGCCTGACGAGGAGGTCAAAGTCCTCTTCATCGAAGACGACCCGGCCGTGGCCGAGATGTACAAGCTCAAGCTCGAGCTGGACGGCTACACGGTCACCGTCGCCCGGGACGGCGAGGAGGGACTGCAGATGGCCAGCAGCTCGCCGCCCGACATTATCTTCCTGGACACCCGCCTTCCCAAGATGGACGGCTTCGCCGTACTCGAGCGCCTCCGCTCGGCGGAGCGGACACGTGAGATCCCGGTCATCATCCTCTCCAACTACGGGGAGCGGGAGCTCGTCGACCGGGGTCTGAAGCTTGGGGCACTGGAATACCTCATCAAGAGCCAAACGACGCCCGCGAACCTGTCTCGCGGGGTCGAAGGCTGGTTGAAGGAGTAGGGCACGTGGCCGTGAACCGCCGGGCAGACATCCGTTCCGGGTTTGACCTCGACAAGCCCCTCTACACCATCAGCGTCGCCTCGGAGATCCTGGAGACGCACCCGCGGACCCTGATGCTCTACGAGGACGTCGGCCTGATCGAGCCGTTCCGCACGCCTACCAACCGCCGGCGCTATTCGCAGCGGGACATCCGCAAGCTGCGGGTGATCCAGACGCTGACCCGTGAGAAGGGAGTCAACCTGGCCGGCGTCAAGCACCTGCTGACGCTCCTGGAAGTGGTGAAGAAGAATGACCTCGAGCCCCCCAAGGAGCTGAGGGACATCTACAAAGCCTATGCCGAGCTGATCTGAATATGGTGGTGTTGCGTTAGGCTCCCAGCGTATAATGCGGGTGTTCGGTTAACTCAGCCCTCCCTCCTTTCTGAAGGTCCCCGGTCTAAATGGCCGGGGACCTTCTCTATTTAGACTCCGTTGGTGCACCGCTTCGGAATCGACCTCACGGCCTGCTGGCGCCCCCGGGTCGGCATGGTCACCCACGCGCTGGCCCTGGCCCAGGCCATGGTCGACCTGGTCGAGCCGCGTGGCCTGGTCGTGTTCAGCAGCCGGGAGCGGCCGGCCGCCCTCAGCGGCGAATACGAGGCGATCCTCTCTCCCCACCGCGACGAGCTGGCCAACAAGCTGCTCTGGCTGCCTTCGGTCGAGGCCGAAGCAGGACTGGACGCGATCCTCTACCCCTATTGGCCGCCGCCGCCTCGGCGCCACCGGGCCGCGCCGCCGGCCGCCTTCTTCGTCCACGACCTCGCCTTCCGGCTTCGGCCCGCCGAGGTGCCGTGGCAGCAGCGCGCCTACCTCGGGACCGTGCTCCCGCCCGCGCTGCGCACCGCCAAGGCGACCTTGGTGCCCTCGCAAGCCACCCGGGCCGACCTGCTCGGCAGCTACCCGTACCCGGGCCTGCCGGAGAGGACGCGGGTAATTCCCGAGGGACCCACGCCGCTGCCGGGACCGGCGCCTCTGCCCGCTGGGCTCGAGCCGGGGTTCATCCTCGCGGTCGGGACGATGGAGGCCCGCAAGAACTACCCGCGGCTGCTGGCTGCCCACCGCGCTCTGGCCGGCGCCCCGCCCTTGGTGATCGCCGGCCGCTTGGGCTGGAACGGCGACCGGCCGCCGGAGGGACCGGGCGTGCGCGTGCTCGGACACGTCGACGACGCGACGCTGGCCGGCCTCTATGAAGGCGCTGGGCTGCTCGCCTTCCCAAGCCTCTACGAGGGCTTCGGCCTACCCCTGTTGGACGCCATGGCCCGGGGCCTGCCGGCCCTGGTCGGCGACCGCGGAGCCCTGCCCGAGCTGGGCGGCGAAGCGGTGCTGGCCGTCGACCCGGAAAGTCCCGAGGCGATCACCGCCGGACTGCGCCGGCTGCTGTTGGACGCCGCCCTGCGCAAGCGGCTGGCTGCGGCAGGTCGACGCCGGGCTCGCTCCTACAGCTGGCGCGGGGCGGGCGAGGCCGTGTTGAAGACGATGGGCGAGATCGCGGACCACTAGGATCAGGGCGTGATCCCGATCCTTGCCTACCTGTCCGCCCGCAACCCCGATCGCGACCACGCGGCGGCGGCTGCCCCGCTGCTACGCCTACTACGGCGGACGGGTGCGTTCGAGGTTGACGTGGTCACCGATGCATCCCGGCTGGCCGACCTCAGCCACCACCGCGTGGTCTTCGCGGCCACCGATGACGGCCCCCTGGGCGCCGAGGAGGAGCAGGCGCTCTCCGACTGGGTTCGGCAGGGGGGTGGGCTGGTGGCCGCCCACGGAACGCTCGCCGCCTGGCGCGAGAACCGGCTGATCCGCGAGATGGCCGGCTTCGCCCCCGCCGATCGGGTGGACTCGACCGAGCTGGTGGTCCGCCCGGCGGGTCCGCACCCGGTGGTCGACCGGCTGGACGACGAGTTCTTCGTCACCGCCGAGCTGCAGCTGGCGTCTGACGGGATTCCGCCCGACGCGACGGCGCTGCTCAATGTCCCCTGGCGCTACTCCAGCCAGGTGGCGGCGCTGGCACGGCCCGCCGGCGACGGGCGATTTCTGTATGTAGGGATCGGCGGCGGGCCGGCAGCCTACGCCAGCGTGTCCTTCCTCCAGTTCCTCTACCGCAGCATCGCCTTCGGAGCCGGGCAGGCGCCCGCTCGCGTCTTCGGGGTCGGTCTCGCCGGCTATGGCGCGATCGCCCGCGACCACGGCCGGCAGCTCGGCGAGGTCGCCGGCCTCGAGCTGCGCGGGGTCTCGGACCTGGCGCCCGGCCGGCGGGCGCAGGCCGAGGGAGATTTCGGCGTCGCCGTTCACGAGACGGTGGATGGGCTCCTGGCCGATCCCGCCGTCGAGGTCGTGGTCGTCGGCACGCCGCCCAACACCCACGCCGAGATCGTCCTCGGCGCCTTGGCGGCGGGGAAGCACGTCGTCTGCGAGAAGCCGTTCGCGCTGCGCCTCAGCGACGTCGACCAGATGCTGGCGGCGGCCCGCGCCGCCGAGCGGACGCTCACCGTCTACCAGAGCCGCCGCTGGGATCCCGATTTCGTGGCTCTGCGGCAGACGGTGGAGTCGGGGAGCATCGGGCGGGCGTTCCACCTGGAGTCGTTCATCGGCGGCTACGGGCATCCCTGCAGCTACTGGCACACCCACGAGCCGATCTCGGGCGGGACCATCTACGACTGGGGCTCGCACTACATCGACTGGACGCTGCTGCTCTTCAAGGAGCAGGTGGCGACCGTCTCGGCGGTGGCGCAGGACCTGGTCTGGCGGGACGTGACCAACTCCGACCACGTCAACATCGACCTCCGTTTCGCGGACGGCTCGCAGGCCTCCTTCCTGCACTCCGACATCGCCTCCGCCCTGAAGCCGAAGTGGTACCTGCTGGCGACCGCCGGCGGCGTCGTCGGCGACTGGCGGCGGGAGTCGGTCCTGACGCGGGGGACGATGGACGAGCTGGTCGAGGACCGGCTGGCGCCGGCGGACTCGCCCGCCCGCCTCACGGTCTTCCGGCCGAACGGCGAGGGGGGCGTGGCCGAAGAGGTGCTCGCCCTGCCGCGCCGGGTTCGCAACGCCTTTTACCGCAACCTGGCCGACCACCTGCTCCTGGGCGAGCCGCTCCACCCATTCCATCGCCCAGGGCGGACGCCCGGTCCGCGTGGGCGCCTAGCCGGCGCCGGCCGGTCACGCCCTAAATAGGAGCCGTGGCAGCGGCCAGGCTTCGGTTCGGGATCCTCGGGGCGGCGGACATCGCGCGCACGCAGCTGATCCCGGCCTTCCAGGCGGCGGCTAACGCCGAGCTGGTGGCCGTCGCGAGCCGCACTGAGGCCCGGGCGCGCGCCCTCTGGCCCGGGCGAATCCTGCCCGGCTACCAGGCCCTCCTCGACGACCCGGAGGTCGACGCCGTCTACGTCCCGCTGGCGAACCACCTGCACCGCGAATGGTCGATCCGAGCGCTGGAGGCGGGCAAGCACGTCCTCTGCGAGAAGCCCCTGGCCCTCAGCGCAGCTGAGGCGGTGGACATGGAAGCCGCGGCCCGGCGCAGTGGAAGACTCCTGATGGAGGCCTTCATGTATCGCTTCCAACCGCGCCTGATCGAGGTCGTGGAACGGCTCCGGGAGAACCCGCCCAACGCGACCTGGATCAGCTTCGGCTTCCTGATCGACGCCCCGGGCAACTACCGGCTCGAGCCGGCCTTCGGCGGAGGTGCGCTGCTCGACGTCGGCGTCTACACCATCAACCTGGCGCGCTGGATCCACGGCGAGCCCTCCTGGGTGCGGGCGAGCGGCAGGACCGAAAGGGTGGACCTGACCGTGTCGATGACGCTCGGCTTTCCCTCCGGCGCGCGCGCGTTCCTGCTGGCCAGCTTCGACACGCCCGAGATCCAGGAGCTGCGGACCGGCAGCCTGCGCCTGCAGCGGCCGTTCGGCGACCCGGCCGACCCGCCCTACCGGCGGATGGTCGAGGAGTTCAGCGCCGCGGCGCTGAACGGGCTACCGGCCCCGCTCCCCCTCCAGGATTCGATCGCCAACCTGAGGGTCGTCGACGGGGTCCGGCGGAGCCTGGACACGGGCGGCCGGGACGACCTGGCGAAAGCCGGCGAGGGCGTTTCGCCAGTCGGCCAGTAGCTCGAGCGCGAGCCGGCTGCCGGTCCGAGCCGCGTGCTCGCTGAGCAGCAGCCTCAACTCCTCGGAATCCTCCCGGGGGACGGCGCGCGCCACGACGCTGTCCGGGTTCAGGCCCAGCCAGTCGCGCACGTAGGCCACTCCGCCCGTCATGCCGGCGCCGAGGTTGGACCCGACCAGGCCCAGGGAGACCGCCGCCCCGCCGGTCATGTACTCGCAGAAGTGGTCGCCGGCCCCCTCGACGACCGCCACCGCGCCAGAGTTGCGCACGCAGAAGCGCTCCCCTGCCCTCCCGGCCACGAAGAGGCGGCCGCCGGTGGCCCCGTAGAGGCAGGTGTTGCCGGCCAGCACCGGGTTGGCGGCCGCGTCGTGCTCGTAGGGCCGGATGGCGATCACGCCACCGGCCATGCCCTTGCCGACGTAGTCGTTCGCCTCGCCGCGCAGCGTCAATTCCACGCCGTCGGCGAGCCAGGCGCCGAAGCTCTGGCCGGCGCTCCCCTCGTACTCGCGGACCGAGCGCTCGCCGGCCTCGACCGCCCGCCTCGACAGGGACGCGCCCAGCGTTCGGTGGGAGTTGTCGATGGGCCCGCTGGGCGGGTCGAGCGGGGCGGGGTCACCGTTGCGCGGCCAGAGCCGGCGCCGCGGCTGGTCCGCCGGTGTCGGTTCCAGCACGAAGGAGAGGTCGAGCTGCGATCCCGGCAGCTGATGGAGGAGCTCGACGCGGCCGATGACCTCGTCCAGTGAACGCGCTCCGAGCGAGGCCAGGATCGTCCGCACCTCCTCGCCGACGAAGCTCAGGTAGTTGATCACGTGCTCGGGCCGGCCCTCGAACTTGGCGCGCAGGTCCTCGCGCTGGGTCGCGATCCCGGTCGGGCAGGTGTTGAGGTGGCACTGGCGGGCCATGTCGCAGCCGAGCGCGACCAGCAGCATGGTGCCCAGGCCGTATTCCTCAGCGCCCAGCAGCGCGGCCTTGACGATGTCCGCGCCGGTGCGGAGGCCACCGTCGGTGCGGACCGTCAGGCGCTCGCGGAGGCGGTTGGCGACCAGCACCTGCTGGGTTTCGGCAAGTCCCAGCTCCCAGGGCACGCCGGCGCCCTTGATCGAGGAGAGAGGCGAGGCGCCGGTGCCGCCGTCGTGGCCGCTGATCAGCACGTAGTCCGCCCGGGCCTTGGCGACGCCGGCGGCGATGGTGCCGACCCCCGCCTCGCTGACCAGCTTGACGCCGACCCGGGCCCCGGGGTTGATCGCCTTCAGGTCGTAGATCAGCTGGGCCAGGTCCTCGATCGAGTAGATGTCGTGGTGGGGTGGAGGAGAGATCAGCTGCTGGCCGGCCTGGGCGTGGCGCAGGCGCGCGATCACCGAGGTGACCTTGACGCCCGGGAGCTGGCCGCCCTCACCGGGCTTGGAGCCCTCGGCGATCTTGATCTCCAGCTCGTCGGCGCGCAGCAGGTAGCGGGGCGTCACCCCGAAGCGGGCGGAGGCGACCTGCTTGATCCGGTTGTCGCCGCGCGGCCCATTGCCCGCGTAGAGGTCCGGGTCCTCGCCGCCTTCTCCGCTGTTGGAGCGGGCGCCGACGCTGTTCATGGCCAGGCCGAGGGCCAGGTGCGCTTCCGGTGAGAGGGCGCCCAGCGACATGGCGGTGGCGATGAAGCGCGGCAGGATGGCCGAGACCGGCTCCACCTCGGCGAGGTCGACCGGCTCGGCGGCCGGCTTGAAGTCGAGCAGGTTCCGGAGCGCCGCCGGCCGGCCCATGTCGGCCAGCCCCTGGTAGGCCTGGAACTCGGCGACGTCGCCGGAGCGAGCCGCCTTCTGCAGCTGGCGGACGGCGATCGGGTTGTGGGCATGCCACTCGCCCAGCTTGCGGAAGCGGACCAGGCCGCGGTCGGGCGGCGGCTCGTTGGCCGTCCAGGCGGCCGCGTGGTGCTCCCGGATCACGGCTTCGAGGTCGCTGAAGTCGGCGCCTCCAACCCGGGAGGGAACGCCAGGAAGACAGAGCTCCATGACCTCGGCGCCGAGGCCGAGAGCCTCGAAGACCTGGGCGCCGCAGTAGCTGGCGACGCAGCTGATGCCCATCTTGGCCATCACCTTGAGCAGCCCGCTCTCCAGCGCCTTCCGGTAGGCGTTCTCGGCGTCCTGAGGCTCGCTGCCTTCGTCGAGCACGGTTCGAGCGGTGGCAAACCCAAGGTAGGGGTGCACGGCCGCGGCGCCCGCGCTGATCAGCATCGCCACGTCGTGCACGTCGACCGCGTCGCCGGCCAGCGCCACGAGGTCCTTACGGAAGCGCGCGCCGGACTGGAGCAGACGCTCGTGGACGGCACCTACGGCCAGCACCATCGGCACCGGCAGCCGGTGCCGGGAGGTGGAGCGGTCGCTCAGAACCAGGATGCCGTCCGGCGCCGCCTCGGCCGCCTCGCGGAGGCGCTCCAACGCGCCCCTCAAGGTCTCCGCCTCGCTGAAGGTCGCGTCCAGCACGAGCGCGTCCTCGAGAACCCGCTTCAGCTCGCCGGCGCCGAGGATGGGGCTCTCGAGGTCGAGGAGCGGCGGCGGAGCCGGCTTGCGGGCGGGAACCCCTGTCATCGAGACCCGGGGGCCGAGCACGACCCGGAGCGACATCACGAAGCGCTCGCGCAGCGAGTCGATGGGCGGGTTGGTGACCTGGGCGAAGCGCTGCCGGAGGTAGTTGTAGACGCGGCGTGGCGCCCTGCCGAGGATGGCGATCGGCGTGTCGTCGCCCATCGACCAGACCGCCTCCAAACCGGTCTCGGCCATCGCCTTGACCACGATCTTGACGTCCTCGTTGCCCCAGCCGTGCACGCGCTGCAGCCCGGCCAGCAGGTCGACCACATCGGAGTCGATCCACTTCCGGGGAACCGGGTGCAGGAGCCGGTCGGCGTGGGCGCCGAACTCCTCGCGCCGCGCCACCCGCTCTTTTGCCTCGGCGTCGCGGAGGATGGAGCCGTCCGAGGTGTCGGCCACGATCAGCTGGCCGGGACCGAGGCGGCCGCGCTCGATCACGTGGGCTGGGTCGAGCTTGATCACGCCCGCCTCGGAGGCGGCGACGACAAGGCCGTTGTCGGTGACCTGGTAGCGGAGCGGCCGGAGGCCGTTGCGGTCGAGCGCGGCGCCGGCGATCACGCCGTCGCTGAAGGCGAGGGCGGCGGGCCCGTCCCAGGGCTCGTAGCGGGTCGACTGGAAGCGGTAGAAGTCGCGGACGGACGGGTCGAGATCGCCGCGACCCTCCCAGGCGTCGGGGACCAGCGTCATCAGGGCCTCGGCCGGGTCCGAGCCCAGTCGCACCAGCAGCTCCAGCGCGTTGTCCAGGGAGGCGGAGTCCGAGCCTTCCTGCCACCGCTCAGGGTGTTGATCTCGCCGTTGTGGGCGAGCATCCGGAAGGGCTGGGCGTTGCGCCAGTCGGGCAGGGTGTTGGTCGAGTAGCGCTGGTGGAAGACGGCCAGCGCACTCTCACAGTCCGGGTCGAGCAGGTCCAGGTAGAAGTCGGCTAGGTGAGTGCCTGCCATCAGGCCCTTGAAGACGACCGTCCGGGCCGAGAGGGAGGGCAGGTACATCCGGACGCCTTCGGCGGCTGCTCGGCTTTCGGCGGACTTGCGGGTCCGGTAGAGCAGCTCCTCCCACTCGTCGGGCGGCAGCTGGGGGTTGTCGATCAGGCCCTGCCAGATCGAGGGAGCCCCGGCCAGCGCCTTCTCGCCCAGCGCCCCCGGGTCCACCGGCACCTCGCGCCACTCGGAGATCGGGGTCCCGGCGTGGCGCAGCTCCTCGGCCAGCAGGACGCGAGCTCGGCTGTCCCACTCGAAGAGCATCGCGACGGCCAGCCGGCCGGGCCGCCCGCCCAGGAGCCGGTGTGGGACCTGGATCAGCAGGCCCGCGCCGTCGCCGCTCTTGCCGTCGGAGTCCATCCCGCCCCGGTGGGCGAGCCGGGCCAGGGCGCCGACGCCCAGCTCCACGACCTCGTGGGAAGCCGGAAGAGCCGGTGTGGCCACGAAGCCCATGCCGCAGGCGGCGCGGTCGGCGGGCAGCCAACCTCGCCAGTGCGCGCGCGTAGAGGTCGGGGGAGGCATTGGAGCCACACGGTAGCGGCTGCGCGGGGGGTCGGACTAGTCGGCCCGCACCAACGCACGGGACCGTTTCTCGTAGGTGGCCTACAAGTCCAGGAGGCCCTGGACGCGGAGTGCGACGGCCAGGTTCAGGCGGGTCTCGGGGTCGTTGAGGTCGGCGTCGGTGATCTCGCCGATCCGGTCCAAGCGGTAGCGGAGCGTATTGGGGTGGACCTTCAGCCGCCGCGCGGCCGCCTGCTGCTCTCCCGCCTCCAGGTAGGCGCGCAGCGTCTCCACCAGCTCCCCGTTGCGGCGCCGGTCGTGCTCGGCGAGAGGTCCCAGGTGTCGCCTGGCGAAGTCGAGCAGGCGGTCGTCCGCCACGCTGGCCAGCAGCCCGGTCACGCCCAGCTCGTTGGCGGAGACGACCTGGTCGCGGCGTCCGAAGCGGGTCAGCGTCTCCAGGACGCTCCGGACCTCGCGGTGAGCGGACGAGATGCCCGCCGGCGCGACGGTCGGGGCGCTGAAGCCGACCGAGACCGTGAATCCGGGCTTCCACTCCGCGATCGATTCCCGGATCTGCTGGCCGAGCGCGCGGACCCGTGGCTCCGCGCCGTCGACCTCCACGCCGAGGGGCAGCAGCGCCAGCACGCTGTCGGAGCGCGCGCCGACCAGCGCCCGTTGGAAGTTGCGCTTGACCACCCCGCTGACGCGGCGTAGGTACTCGCGCTTCAGCGACTGGATCATCTCCTCGGTCAGCTGCTTGCCGCGGCTGAAGCTGCTGAACCCGTCGACGTCGACGACCACCAGCACGTGGTGGCCGGTGAGCGGGTAGCCGAGGTGCCGGGCACGCCGGACGGCCGCGGCCTCATCCCCGTAGCTGCCCTGGGCGAGGTCGTCCAGGAACTCGCCCCGGACGCTCGACTCGGCGGCGGCGACCTCGCGCTCTTTGATCAGCGCCATGGCCACCACGGTGGCGGCGTTCTCCATGGCCATGAAGGCGATCTCCTCGGCGTCGGGCGGGTGATCGAGGACGGAGATGTAGCCGAGGACCTGGTTGGCCGCGTAGATCGGGGCGATGATCCGCTCGCGGTCCATGCCCAGCCGCGGGAAGGCGGGCACCTTCATCGGGCCGCGATGGTTGGCGACCTCCCGCAGCATCCGCTGGATGCCGGGATCGTAGAGCACCCGCGGCGGTGTGCCGTGCCGGGCGATCGTCTCCCGGCGGTGCTTGTCGATGTCCGACCCGCCGGCGTGGGCGAGCAGGTGGAAGGTGGCGTTCTTTGCGATCTCGTCCAGGCCCTTGCCGTCCAGGACCAGCTCGGTGAAGCGGCGATGGATCGCCATCGACTGCTTCAGGCGGGAGTGCTCTGCGTTGATGATCCGCTCCAGGAGCGGCTCCATCAGGTCGACCCAGGGGACCTCCTGGCGGAGCGTGAAGAGGGGCAGGTCGAGCCGGTCGGCGGCCTCCGCCATCCCGTCCGGGAGCTGGTCGACGTACATGCCGAGCTTGACCACCAGCCCCGAGCCACCAACCTCGGCGATGGTGGCGACCAGCTCCAGCTGGGCGGCGGGGTCATCCCGAATCGGGTAGGCGGTGGTCAGGAGCAGGTCGCCCGTGCGGCCCTTGCGGGCGGTCTCAGGCGTTTCGATGACGCGCACCCACTCGACCCGCCGGTCGAGGCCGCCGCTGCCCGCGATCAGCTCTGCTTCGCGGAAGCCGCCCTGCCTCATCGCCTCCCTCACGGTCGGCGCGGGGATCAGCCGGTCAGCTGTTTCCGGGGCGGTGGTCGTCATCTTCTGGTTGGCATTTAGGCCTAAGAACGAGGTTACTTTCTTTGTGGGCGGCAGACTAGCCCAGTGCGCACCGAGCACGTAGCCTGCCCAATGTGACCACACCTGGCGCTCCGTTATGCCTGCGGCATGAGACCGGGATCTCGATGAGCCTGCGCACCCTGCATACCGACGCCAGCCGGCCCGGCCAGCTGGTCGGGCTCTACGAATGCCCCGATTGCGGTGATGAGCGGCGCCAGCCGCTCGAGTCGAGCGAGGTGGCCTGAAGGAAGCCGATGGACAAGAGTGGGGAAAGGGAGACCTTCGAGCAGCTGGTCAAGCGCTACCCGGAGATGGACGAGGCCGCCCGGCGCCGCGCCGTGCTCCGGATCTCCGCCGGGGCGGATGCGGCCCAGGCCGCCAACGACGAGCTGCTCTGGGCCCAGCTCACCAAGGCCTATAACAACTAGCCGCTCAGCGGCGGTCCGTCGAACCGTTCCCGGTTCGCGAACTCCTCGACCGGCTTACGCCTGAGCTTGCTCGGCAGCTTGCCCTCCGGGTAGCCGACCGCGACCAGGGCCGCCAGCGCGTGCTCCTCGGGGATCCCGAGCAGCTTCTTGACCTCCGGCTCGGCCGGGATGAGCAGCGTGGTCAGGGCGGCGCCGACGCCCTCCGCCCGCAGCCCCAGCAGGAGGTTCTGCACGAACGGGTAGATAGAGCCGCCGCCGACGATGCTCTGCCGGGGCAGCGAGCGGTCGGTCACGGCCAGCGCTCGTAGGTCGACGGTCACCAACAGGTGCACCGGCACCTCCCAAAGGCGCTCGGCGAACTCCATCGAGCGCCGCAGGTTCAGGGGCAGGTCGGCGCTCGGTCTTGCGCCCGGCGCAAGTCCATAGCGCTCCAGCAGGTAGGTGTTCCAGTGCGGCTGATAGAGGTCGTGCAGCGCGCGCCGAGTGCCGGCGTCCGTGACCACGATCACGTGCCAGCCCTGCCGGTTGCCGCCATTGGGAGCAAAGCGGGCGTTGTCCAGGACCCGGTGCAGCAGTTCGTCGGGCACCGGGTCGGCGCGGAAATGGCGCGTCGTGCCCGCCGAGCGCATCGCCTCGTAGAGGTCCGCTGTCAGCCCGCTCTCAGTGCCCGCCCGACTTGCGAGCGATCCAGCGCATGTTGTAGCGAGAGAGCAGGAAGGTCAGCGCGAGCATAGCCAGGACGCCGATGGTCACCCACTCGATGGTGCTCTGGGCCAGCGCGCCGGGCGCCAGCGGCACCGGGCCCTTCAGCCGGTTCTGCTGGATGATGAAGGCGGCGAGGTCCTTGATGTCCTGGTCGCTCAGGGACGCGCCGCCCTTGACCGGCATCTGGCCGTAGCCGCCGACGCCGCTCTTGCCGTCGGTGATGGTGCTGATCAGGTACTGCGGATCGAGCGGGTCCTTGGTGTCGCCGAGGTTCTTGATCGGGTGCAGCGGCGGCCCGACGCCGCCTCCGAGGGTGGCCCCATGACAGGTCGTGCAGCCCGAGCTCTGGTAGAGCGTCTGGCCCTTGTTGGGATCGCCGGGCAGGTTTCCCCCGCCACCGCCGGGCGAGGCCGACGTGGACGCGGAAGGTGAGGGCGAAGCATCCGCGGCCAGCGCCACGCTCGCCAGGCCGACCAGCAGACCCGGCACCAGGAAGGCCAGCGTGGTCGCGGACAGCCAGCGTGGCTTTCGCATCGCCGTCAATGCTAAGTCGAACTCATCAGTTCGCGGAGGACCATCGGCAGCACGCCGCCGTGGCGCAGGTAGTCCACGTCGGTCTGGTTGTCGAGCCGCGCGGTGACCTGGAACGACTTCTTGGAGCCGTCCTCGCCTTCGACCTCGACCGTCAGTCCCTGCCTCGGCTTCAGCTCGCCGAAGCCGTGGATGCTGAACTTCTCCCGGCCGCTCAGCCCCAGCGACTTCCGGCCCTCGCCGCTCTTGAACTCCAGCGGCAGGATGCCCATGCCGACCAGGTTGGAGCGGTGGATGCGCTCGAAGCTCTCGGCGATCACCGCGCGGACGCCGAGCAGGAGCGGGCCCTTGGCCGCCCAGTCCCGAGAGGATCCCGACCCGTACTCCTTGCCCGCCAGCACGATCAGCGGCGTGCCCTCCTCCTGGTAGCGGAGCGAGGCGTCGAAGACGGTCATCTCCTCCCCGCCCGGCTGGTGGGTGGTCCAGTAACCCTCTTTCGTCGCCAGCTCGTTGCGGAGGCGGATGTTGGCGAAGGTGCCGCGGACCATCACCTCGTGGTTCCCGCGCCGGGCGCCATAGCTGTTGAAGTCGATCTTCTCGACCTCCCGGTCGAGCAGGTAGCGGCCGGCCGGGGAATCGGTCGGAATCGACCCCGCCGGCGAGATGTGGTCGGTGGTGATCGAGTCGCCGACCATCTCCAGGCAACGGGCGCCCTCGATGTCGGTGAGCGCCGGCGGGCTCTCCGCGAAGTCCTTGAAGTAGGGCGGCTCCTGGACGTAGGTCGACTTCGGGTCCCAGTCGAAGCTGGCGCCGGTCGGCGCCTCCATCTTCTTCCAGTTCTCGTCCCCGTCGAAGATCCGCGAGTATTCGCGCGCGTACATGTCCTGCTGCACTGCCTCGCCGACCGTCTTGGCGACCAGCTCGGGGGAGGGCCAGAGCTCGCTCAACAGCACGGGCCGGCCGTCACTCCCCGTGCCCAGCGGCTCCTTGGTCAGGTCCTTGCGGATGCTGCCGGCCAGCGCGTAGGCCACGACCAGCGGCGGCGAGCCCAGGTAGCTCGCCTTGACCAGCGGATGGATGCGCGCCTCGAAGTTGCGGTTGCCGCTCAGCACGGCGACCACGCCCAGGTTCTCCTCGACCACCTGCGCCTCGATCTCGGGGCTCGCCAGTGGTCCGGAGTTGCCGATGCAGGTCGTGCAGCCGTAGCCGACCAGGTAGAAGCCGAGCTTCTCCAGGTACTCCATCAGGCCGGCGCTTTTGAGGTAGTCGGTCACGACCCGCGAGCCCGGCGCCAGCGAGGTCTTGACGTGGGGATGGACCTGGAGCCCGCGCTCGACCGCGGCCTTGGCGAGCAGGCCCGCCGCCACCATGACCGAAGGATTGGAGGTGTTGGTGCAGGAGGTGATGGCCGCGATCACCACCGAGCCATCGCCGACCTTTGTCCCCCGCTTGACGGCGGTGGCGACGCCGCCGTCCTTGGCGAGCTCCTCTTTCCGGCTGCTCTCCATGTCGGCGCCCTCGTCCCCCATCCGGTGGCTGCCGTCGGGCTCCTCGTCGTCGGGCTGGCCGAAGACGTCGGTGAAGCTCTTCCAGACGGCCGGAAGCGGCTGCCGGTCCTGGGGCCGGCGGGGGCCGGCCAGGGACGGCTCCACGGTCGCCAGGTCCAGCTCCAACATCTCGCTGAAGGTCGGGGTGGGGGAGTCGTCGGTACGGAAGAGGCCCTGCTCCTTGGTGTAGGCCTCGACCAACCGGATCTGCTCGGCGTCGCGACCGGTCAGCTCCAGGTAGCGGAGGGTCTGGGCGTCAACCGGGAAGAGGGCTGACGTGCAGCCCATCTCGGGCGACATGTTGCTGAGCGTGGCCCGGTCCGGGACGGAGAGGCTGGACAGCCCGGTTCCGCAGAACTCGACGAACTTGTTGACCACGCCGTGCTTGCGCAGCAGCTCGGTGACGGTCAGCACGAGGTCGGTGGCGGTGGCGCCGGGCCGGAGCGCGCCCTGGAACCGGATCCCGACCACCACCGGCGTGCCGAGGTACATCGGCTGCCCGAGCAGCGCGGCCTCGGCCTCGATGCCGCCGACGCCCCAGCCGAGGACGCCGAGCCCGTTGACCATGGTGGTGTGAGAGTCGGTGCCGACCAGCGTGTCCGGCATCAGCAGGCGGACCCCGTCGCGCTCGCGGACCTGCACGACCTTGGCCAGGTACTCGAGGTTGACCTGGTGGCAGATGCCCATCCCGGGCGGCACCACGCTGAAGCTGTTGAACGCCTGCTGCGCCCAGCGCAGGAGCGCGTAGCGCTCGTAGTTCCGCTCGTACTCGCGGAGGATGTTGCTGTCATACGCCCGGATCGAGCCGAAGGCGTCGACCTGGACCGAGTGGTCGATGACCAGGTCGGCCGGGACCAGGGGGTCGATCTTCCTCGCGTCCTTCCCCGCCCGTTCCATGGCCGACCTCATCGCCGCCAGGTCCACGACGGCGGGCACGCCGGTGAAATCCTGGAGGAGCACGCGGGCGGGCGTGAAGGGCAGCTCGGCGTCCGCCGGGGGAGGCTTCGGCCAGCTTGCCAGCGCCGCCACGCTGGACTCCTCGACCTTGCCCTCGGCCTGGGCGCGGAGGAGGCCTTCCAGGAGCACCTTGACCGTCACCGGCAGGCTGTCGAGGTCCGCATCCGAGCGGCTGTCCAGCCGGTGGATGGCGGTCTTCTCGTACCCCTTCAGCACTGCCCGGCCGTATTCGGCGCTCATGCCGAAAGGGTAGCGCGCTACGGTAGTCAGCCATGGCGGCCCCGCCCCCTCTCGACGGCGTCCGCGTGCTCGAGGTCGGCAACTTCATGGCCGGGCCCTTCTGCACCATGCAGCTCGCCGACCTGGGGGCCGACGTGGTCAAGGTCGAGAACCCCCGCGGCGGCGACAACGTCCGGCTCACGGCGCCCTTCCTGGACGGCGAATCGTCCAACTTCATCCGGCTCAACCGCAACAAGCGCTCGCTGGCGCTGGACCTGAAGGCGCCGGACGGAAAGAGCGTCTTCCGGCGGCTGGCGGAGCGCGCCGACGTGGTCGTCGAGAACCTCCGGCCGGGCACCATGGCCGATCTGGGGCTGGACTACCCGCGCCTGCGCGACCTCAACCCGGGCCTGGTCTACGTCGCCGCCTCGGGCTGGGGCCAGACCGGGCCCTACTCACATCTGGCCGGGCTCGACATCATGGCCCAGGGCATGAGCGGCTTGATGTCGATCACCGGCGAGGAAGGCCGGGACCCGGTCAAGGTCGGCGTCCCGATGTGCGACCTCGTCTGCGCGCTCTACGGCGCGCTGGCGGCGGTGTCGGCGCTGCGGGCGCGGGAGCGGGACGGCTGCGGGCAGTTCATCGACGTGAGCCTGTTCGAGGCCGGCGTCTCCTTCGCGGTCTGGGAGGCCGGCCGCTACTTCGCCACGGCAGAGGTGCCGCGGCCGCTGGGCTCGGCGCACCAGTCGACCGCTCCCTACCAGGCCTTCCGGGCCAGCGACGGCCACTTCACTGCCGGGGTGCCCTCGCCGGCGCTGTGGACGGCTTTCCTCCAGGTCCTCGGCCTGCCGGAGCTCGAGATCGACCCGCGCTTCGCGACCAACGCCGACCGCCATGCGAACCGGGCGGAGCTGATCCCGCTGCTGGAGGCGGTCACCTCCACGCAGACGCGCCGGCACTGGATCGATGCCTTCCAGGCGGCCGGCGTCCCCTGCGGGGCGATCCAGACCTACGACCAGGTCTTCAACGACCCCCACCTGGTCGAGCGCGAGTACTTCTGGGACGGCGCGCACGAGACCTTGGGCCAGGTCCGCCAGCTGGGGTCGCCGATGCGGCTCCAGGAAACTCCGCCGCGCCGCCACAGCGCCGGCCCGCGCCTCGGTCAGCACACCGACCAGGTGCTCTCCGAGCTCGGCTACTCGACCGCCGCGATCAGGGACTTGAGAGATCGCACCGTCGTCGGTTGAATGGCTGCTGGTCGACGGGTCGTCCTTGATGTTCCGCGCCTTCTTCGGCGTCAAGGGTGAGCACCGGGCGCCCGACGGCCGCCAGGTCAACGCCGTCCGGGGCACCCTGGACCTGCTCTCGCGGCTGCTCGAAACCCGGCGTCCAAGATCGCTGGTGATCGCCACCGACGAGGACTGGCGGCCGGCCTTCCGGGTCGAGGCACTGCCGACCTACAAGGCACATCGCGTCGCCGAGCCGGTGCCGCCCGGGCTCATCCCGCAGCTGCCCCTGATCGAGCAGGTCCTGCGCGCCCTCGGGCTCAATGTGACGGGCAAGCCGGGCTTCGAGGCCGAGGACGTGATCTCCTCCTACGCCGGCCGGCTGGCGAAGCCGATCGAGATCTACAGCGGCGACCGCGACCTCTTCGCCTCCGTCCGCGACCGCGAGGTCGTGGTCCTCTACCCGGAGAAGGGTGGCCTGGCGGTGGTCGACGAGGCGGAGGTGGAAAAGCGCTACGGCATCCCCGGCCGCACCTACGCGGACTTCGCCGTCCTTCGCGGGGATCCCTCCGACGGCCTGCCCGGCGTTCCGGGCGTCGGCCCCAAGACGGCGGCCGGGCTGCTGCGCCGCCACGGCGGCCTGGAAGGGGTCCTCCAGGCCCTCGACTGGGGACCGGCCACGCGGGACTACGTCGAGCGGGCGCGCCGGGTCGTGCGGCCGGTGACGGACCTGGAGCTCCCGGAGGCGATGCCTGGTTTCGACCCCGGCCGCGTCGACCTCGGAACGCTGGAGAGGTTGAACCGGGAGCTGGGGATCGCTCCCCACAGCTCCCGGTTGCTGAAGGCCCTGGGTGGCGGCTAGCCCATGGGTGGGAAGCCGTGGGCCAGGTTGAACTTCTTGGCGCCCTGGTAGGCGTCGTACATGCCGAAGATCCAGACCGCGGGCGCGGCGATCAGACCGATCAGGGCGATGATCAGGATCAGCGACACGATGTAGGCCACCAGGATCGCGATTCCCTTGCCGGTCTCGCCGTTGATGATGGTGCCGACCCCGGGGACGATGAATGAGATCAGGAGGCTGATCGCGGGGTTCTTCGGCGAGACGGCGGTCGAGTAACCGCCGACCGGCGCCTGGAACTGCTGCACGGGCGGCGGCACACCGGCCGGTGGTTGGTAGGACGGCGGCGGTGGGGGGGCCCCGGAGGGCGGCTGGTAGGACGGAGGCGGCGGGGGTGCCGGGTCCGGCGGCGGCGTCGAGCTCTCGGGCGGCGTGCTTTCGCCCCCGGGTGCGGTTGGGTTCTCTTCCATCAACTTCCCTCCGAGATTGCTATGCGTGGACGACCATCGTGCCCGCGATCTTGTCGTGCCAGCCCTGTTTGCGACCATCGAAGGCGACCCAGATCACGCCGATGAAGCAGACCAGGAAGGAGATCAGCAGCCCGAGGTAGCGAAGCGCCGCCTTCCCCAGCGAGAGCTGCCCACCCGTGCTGGCGTCGATGACGCGCAGGTTGAGAATCCGCATGCCCAGCGTCTGCTGGTGGCGGTCGAGGAGGCGTTGCCACCTCCGGAGATGCCGGCGCCCAGCCCGAGCACGAAGCCGATCACGAAGGACACGACCGAGAGGATCACGCTGTCGATGATGTAGGCGGCGACCCGGATCCAGAAGCCGGCCGGCTGCATCGACATCCCCGAGCCCAGGCCCGGCGCGGGGGCCGGCGCGTAGCCGCCGTACTGGTTTTGAGGCGGGAGCGGGTATTGGGGCGGGGGCGGCGGCGGCGCGTAGGCGGGCGGAGGAGGCGGCGCCGAGGCGCCGGGTGGTGGCGGCGGCGTATAGGTGGGCGGCGGAGGGGTCGGTTCGCCCTCGCCGGGCGGCGGATTGCTCTCCTGGTCCATGGAAGCTTTGCCCTCCTGGCCGGGGAAACGGGGACAACCCTAGATTCTGGCCTATCCCGAAAACGCCGTCATCGGCGAGACGGTCCGGCTGATCGCGAACTCCCGGTTGCCGCGGCGCTCGGACGAGGTCAGCTCGCCGGCCGCAACCTCGAGCAGCCGCCGGTAGATCAGCCGGCCCATCGACTCCAGCGACTCTTCGCCGTCCAGGATGGCGCCGGCGTTGAGGTCGATGTCACCCTCCAGGCGCCGGTAGATGGCCGTGTTGGTGGCGATCTTGAGGACCGGCGTGATGGCGGACCCGGTGGGCGTGCCGCGGCCGGTGGTGAAGGCCGCCAGGTTGGCGCCGCCGGCGACCATCCCGACCATCTGCTCGATGTCATGGCCAGGCGTGTCCATGATCTGGAGCCCGGGACGCTCCGGCGGCTGTGCGAAGCCGAGCACCCCGGCCACCGGCGCGTCGCCGCCCTTCTTGGCCGCTCCCAGCGACTTCTCCTCGATCGTCGTCAGCCCGCCCGCCTGGTTGCCGGGCGTGGGCTGGGCGCCCCGGACGTCGACGCCGAGATCTCGGATGGCGGACTCGAAGCCGGTGATGACCTCGAGGACGCGACGCCCGACCTCGGGAGTGGCGGCCCGTGCCGCCAGCAGGTGCTCGGCGCCGATCAACTCCGGCGTCTCGGCCAGGATCGAGGTGCCGCCGGCGGCGACCAGCAGGTCGGAGGCCACGCCGAGCGCGGGGTTGGCCGTGATGCCCGAGAGAGCGTCGGAGCCGCCGCACTCGAGGCCGAGGACGAGCCCGGAGATCGGCATCGGCCTGCGCTGCGTCAGGGACGCTTCGGCCAGTAGGCGTTCCAGGAGGGGTCGAACCGCCGCCACCGTGCCGGCGGTTCCCCGGTGGTCGGCCATCGCGACCAGGTGGATGCGTCCGCCTCGCCGGACTGCCGCCTTCGCGATCGCGGTGTCCTCCCGCCGGATGCCGATCAGGACCGTCGCGAAGCAGTTGGGATTGGCGGCGAAGCCGGCCAGGGTCGAGGCGATTCGTTCCTGGTCGGGGTCGCCCTCGATCCCCTCCCACTGGTGGCCCACCGAGGCGGCGCCGGCCAAGCCCTCCGCGCTTCGCTCGGCGGCCAGGTTCGCGGCTGAGTGGAGCGGCAGCACCAGCACGTGGTTGCGGACGCCCCAGCGTCCGTCCGGGCGCGGGTAGCCGGTCAGCTGTTCCACGTTTTACAACCCGCCTTCACATCGTCCGCGCGATCCGGTGCAGGACGAAGTCGCGCGCACCGCGCTTCTCTGACGCGGTCTGCTCGCCGTTGAAAACGCTGATGACGCGCCGCCAGACGTCCTCGGCGCCGGCGCTGGAACCGTCCAGGTCGAAGTCGTCCTCGAGCGCCGCGTAGATGCCGGGATCCCCGGCCACCGCCAGGACGGGACCGGTTGCAAACCCCTGCGGCGCGCGGCCGGGACCGCGCAGGGAGACGATGACCTGCGCGCCGGCGCCCGCGAGCGCCAGGTGCTGCTCGGTCCCTTCACCGGCCTGCTCGACTACCGAGATGCCGGCTGCTGCGGCCTGGCCGTAGCCGATCACCGGCGCGCCCTCCCAGTCCCCGCGTGCGCCCTCGGGAACGGCGAGGACCACCGAGGCGCCGGCGATGCGCGCAGCCTCGGCCAGCTCTCGTACCGCTCGCGTGGCGCCGTCGGCCGCGATGCCCAGGACCAGCTCTTCCAGCCCCGCCTCGACCAGCCCGTCGGCCTCCAGCTCCGCGCGCAGGCGCCCGACCGCCAGCCGGCCGTGGTCGACGGTCTTGAAGGTTCCACCCAGCTGCTGGATCCCGACGAACGCGACGCGCTGACCACCCCGTTCGATCAGTCTCGCCAGGCGTCGGCCCTGGATCGTCTCGCAGCCCAGGCTGACCACCACCACGGCGCCCACGTTGGGGTTGGTGGCGGAGCCGAGGAAGGCGCGCTCGGTGTGGGCGACGTCGTCACCAACCTGGCCGCAACCATGCTGGTGGACCACCGCGACGGCGCCGGGCTCGCTCCCGATCAGGGTCGCGGTCTGGTTCGCGCAGACGACCGAGGGAAGCACCAAGACGTGGTTGCGCGCGCCCAGCCGGCCATCGCGGCGGCGGCGGCCGCGGAGCGTGACGCTCATCCCGGCAACCGCCCGCTGACCACGTTGTGGACGTGGACGTGCCGGCCGCTGCCGATCGGGGAGGTCGCCCGGCCGATCAGCTCACCGTATTTGATGACCCCCTCGCCGGTTCCGATCTCCGCCACGGCCAGCTTGTGGCCGAAGGGGATGTCGTCGACGACGGCGAGACGCCGGCCGCGGACCTCGACCTCCTCGCCCGAACGCAGCGCACGGATTGCGACCGCGACGTTGTCGCGCTCGTTGAGTAGCAGCACCCGGGTGAGCGTGGAGGCCACGCGGCGAGCCTACGCCAAGATTCAGGCCAGGTCGTAGAAGCGGCGGACCGCGTCCCGCAGGCCGGGCAGGGGGTCGGTCTTCAGGAAGTAGGCGTCACAACCGGCCAGGATCGATTCCTCGCGGGACGCCATCCCGGCCGTGTAGACGATGACCTTGATGGTCGCGCCGCCTTCGCTGTCCTTCACCTTCCGGCAGAGCTGGAGCCCGGTCATGCCCGGCATCTGGACGTCCGCCACGACCACGGCGGGCTTGTGGCTCTGGATCAGCTCCCAGGCCACCGAGCCATCCTTGGCCTCCAGCACGCGGTGGCCGTCCAGTTCCAGCAGCATCCGGACCATCGTCCGCACGTCGGAGTCGTCGTCGGCGACCAGCACCGGCGCCCGGACGCCGCCGACCGCCGCCTCGTCAGCGGGGAGCGCGCTCAATCACCCACACCCATGAAAGCGAACGAAATTGTAGGGGACTGCCAAGCGCGGACAACACAAGTCCTGACAGCGAGGTTGACCGGGCTATCCTTGCTCGCATGCCGGGCCCGGGCTCGAACAGCCTCGACTTCAGCCGGGCGCTGCCGGAGCTCGAGAGACTGGCCCGGGAGCTCTACGCGAACCGACCCGCACCGGAGGTCGCGCTCGTCCGCCAGCACGTGGAGACTCCGCGCCTGCTGGACCTGGAGGGCGCCGTCGCGGCGGGCGTGGCCCGCGTGGCCTCCACCGTCGAGCGCCGCGGTCCGATCGCCGTGGGGGTCGGCAGTCGTGGCATCGCCAACCTGGCCCGGATCGTGGTCGCGACCGTCAATGAGCTCCAAAAGGCCGGTTTCGAGCCCTTCATCGTCCCCGCCATGGGCAGCCACGGCGGCGCCGAGGCAGAGGGCCAGACCCAGATCCTGGCCGACTACGGCGTTGACGAGGCAGCGATCGGCGTGCCGGTCCGGGCCACGATGGACACCGAGGTCGTGGGCGAGGTGGGAGGCGTCCCGGTCAGGCTCGACCGCCACGTGGTGGAGGCGGGCGCCGTGTTCCTCGTCAACCGCGTCAAGCCGCACACCGACTTCGAGGGTCCGATCGAAAGCGGGCTCGCCAAGATGTGCGCGATCGGGCTGGGCAAGCAGCGCGGCGCCCAGGCCCTTCACTCTGCCGGTGTGAGAGGCCTGCGCGACCTGATGCCGCAAGCCGCGCGCCTGATCGCTGCCAGGGGAATCCTGGTCGGCGGGCTGGCGATTGTCGAGAACGGGAGGGACGAAACCGCCGAGATCGCCGGAGTGCCGGCGGCCGAGGTCGGCGGAGAGGTCGAGGCTCGGCTTCTCCTGCGAGCCAAGGAGCTGCTGCCGCGGATCCCCTTCGAATCGCTGCATGTGCTGGTCCTCGACCGCATGGGCAAGGACGTCAGCGGCGCGGGCATGGACACCAACGTCCTCGGCCGCTGGCGGATCCACGGCGTTGAGGAGACGGCCAAGCCGCAGATCGCCTGCGTGGTGCCGCTCTCACTGACCGACGCGTCGCACGGCAACGCGGCGGGCCTTGGCCTGGCGGAGTTCATTCCCCTGCGGCTGGCGGAGAAGGTGGACCTCGTCGCCTTCTACGCCAACTCGCTGACCGCAGGCATCGTCGGCATCGAGCGCGGCCAGTTCCCGATCGTGCTTCCCACCGACCGCGACTGCGTGCTGGCGGCCGCCGCCACCAGCGGCCGGACCGAGCAGGAGCCGCTGCGCCTGGCCTGGATCGCGGACACGGCCCACACCGAGACCTTCGCGGTCAGCACCGATCTGCTGCCCGAGGTGACGGCGCGGCCCGACCTGGAGCAGATCGGCCCGGTCCGCGCGCTCCCCTTCGAGCCCGACGGAAGGCTCCGTGAGATCACGGAGCTGATCGGGGACTAGGCCAGGGACTCCAGCCAGGCCGCGTGGAGGGCGTGGTAGCGGCCCCGGCCGCTGACCAACGCAGCCGGCGTGCCGTCCTCGACGATCCGGCCGTGGTCGATGACCAGCACCCGGTCCGCGATCTCGACCGTGGACAGCCGGTGGGCGATGATCAGCGCGGTCCGGCGGCGCAGCAGGCTGCGCAGGGCCCGCTGCACCAGCCGCTCGGTGGGCAGGTCCAGCGAGGAGGTCGCCTCGTCCAGGATCAGCACGCGCGGATCGGCCAGGAAGGCGCGCGCGAAGGCGACCAGCTGACGCTGGCCGGAGGAGAGGCGGACGCCGCGCCGGCGGACGTCGGTGTCGTAGCCCTGTGGGAGTGAGGAGATGAAGGTGGCCGCGCCGACCGCCCGGGCGGCCGCCTCGACCTCGTCCCGGGTCGCGTCCGGGCGCCCGAAGGCGATGTTCTCGCCCACCGTCCCCGAGAACAGGAATGACTCCTGGGTGACCATCACCACCGACCGCCGGAGCTCCCGCGAGCTGAGCTCGCGCAGGTCCGTCCCGTCCAGCAGGATGCGGCCCTGAACCGGGTCGTAAAAGCGCGCGACCAGCCGCGCCAGGGTCGACTTGCCGGCGCCGGTCTCGCCGACCAGGGCGAGGACCTGCCCCGCCGGAATCGAAAGCGAGACGTCCTTCAGCACCGGCGTGTCCCGGTAGCCGAAGGTGACCGCCTCCAACTCCACCGCGCCGGCGGCCCGCTCGATGGCCAGCGGGCGCGCCGGTTCGGGCACCTGGGGCTCCTCGTCGAGCACGCCAGAAACCTTCTCCAGCGCCGCTGAGGCGGACTGGAACACGGTGTAGAACTGGCTCAGGTCCTGCATCGGCTCGAAGAACTGGCGCAGGTAGAGGATGAAGGCGGTCAGGATCCCGAGCGTCAGGTTTCCCTGCACGACCAGCAGCGCGCCGTAGACCAGGACCGCGGCCGTGGTCAGGCGCCCCAGCAGGTAGATGCCGGGACCGAAGGTCGCGCCCAAGGTGTTGGACCAGACGTTGGCGTCGCGGTAGCGGCCGACGACGTCCACGAAGATCTCCTGGTTGCGGGACTCCCGCCGGAACGCCTGCACCGCGCGAATTCCGGCCAGCGACTCGGTGTAATGGACGATGACGAGCGCGATCGCCGTCCGCACGGCGCGGTAGGAAAGCGCCGATTGGCCGCGGAACCACTGCGTCAGAACCACGATCAGCGGGAAGGCGACGAGCGTCGCCAGGCCGAGCCGGAGGTCGAGGCGGAGCAGGATCAGTGCGATCGCCACCACCGAGAGCACCGCGGTCACGACGGAGCTCAGCCCGGTCGCCAGCAGCTCCTGGAGCGCGTCGATGTCCGACGTGAGGCGGGCGATGATCCGGCCCGAGGTGTAGCGCTCGTAAAAGGACAGGCTCAACGCCTGCAGGTGGTCGAAGAGCCGCAGGCGGAGGTCGAGCAGGATGTCCTGCCCGATCCGCCCGGAAAGGCGGAGAAAGGCCCGGTTGGCGACGGCGGCGACCGACATCACGCAGCCGAGGACGACGACCAGCGCCAGCAGCCGGTTCAGGTCGCCGGTCCTGCCCGGCCGGACGCCCTGGTCGATGGCGAGGCCGACCAGGTAGGGGATGGCGAGCGTCGCCGCGGTCTTGAGCAGGATCAGGGCGGCGGCGCCCAGGATCGGCCGCCGGTAGGGCCGGACCAGCTGGCCGAGCAGGCGGCGCACGCGCGCCCGGAAGACGCCGGCCAGGTTCGAGGAGACGGCCTCCATGTCCTCGCCGGCGACACCGCGCCAGGAGTCGACGCGGACCGCGCTCACGACGCGACCTCCTCGGCCTGCTGCGCCAGCAGGGCGCGGTAGAGCGGCACCTCCTCCAGCAGCTGGTGATGCGTGCCCAGCGCGCTGACGCGCCCGTCCTCGATCAGCGCCACCCGGTCGGCCAGCGCCAACGTCGAGGGCCGGTGAACCACGAGCAGGGCGGTCACCCCGCGCAGCACGGAGGCGAGCGCCTTCTCGATCAGGGCCTCGGTGTGCACGTCGACCGAGGAGAGCGGGTCGTCGAGGACCAGCACCCGGGGACTGCCGAGCACCGCCCGGGCCAGCGCCAGCCGCTGCCGCTGACCGCCGGAGAGGCTGTAGCCCTGCTCTCCAACGCGCGTTTCAAGGCCCCAGGGCAGATCGTCCACGAAGCCGGCCTGCGCGATCGCCAGCGCCCGCCGGATCTGCTCCTCGCCCGCTTCCGGCCGGCCCATGAGCAGGTTCTCGCGGACGCTGGCCGAGAAGAGGATCGGGTCCTCGAAGGCCATCCCGATCTGGGCCCGAAGAGAGCTCAGAGTCAGCTCACGGAGGTCATGGCCGTCGAGCGTGATGCGGCCCTCGCTGACGTCGTACAGGCGTGGCACCAGGGATGCCAGCGTCGTCTTGCCGCTGCCGGTCCGCCCGACGATGGCCAGCGTCTCGCCGGGGACCAGGTCCAGGTCGACGTGGCGCAGGATCCACTCCTCGGACCCCGGGTAGCGGAAGCCGACGCCCTCGAACCGGATCCGCCCGCTGCTCTCCTCGAGCCGGAGCGCTCCCGGCCGGCTGACGATGTCGGACTGCGTACGCAGCACCTCCTCCAGCCGGTCGGAGGCCGTGCGCGCCTCCTCGCCCATGCTGAGTATCCAGCCCAGCGCGTCCATGGGGCCGTTGAGCATGAACAGGTAGGAGATGAAGGCGACCAGGCCGCCGATCGTCAGCTGCCCCTGGATCACGCCGTAGCCGCCCAGCAGCAGGATCGCCGCCAGGTTGAGGTTCGGGATGTAGACGAGCAGTGTCCAGAGACCGGCCCGGACGCGCACCGACTCGAGGTTCAGCTCGCGCAGGGCACGCGCCTCCTTCTCGAAGCGGCGCAGCATGTCGGAGCCGCGGCCGAAGGCCTTGATGATGCGGACGCCGGTGGCCGACTCCTCGATGACGGTGGTCACGTCGCCCTGCTGGTCCTGGACCCGGCGCGCGATGCTCCGGTACTCCCGGTGGAAGCGGTGGCCGAGCCAGACCACCGGCACCGCGGCGATGCCCGTCACCAACGCCAGCAGGGGGTCGAGGCGGACGAGCATCGCCAGCACCACCAGGAAGGTGCAGACCATCACGATCATGAAGACGAGGCCGAAGCCGATGTAACGCCGGATGGTGTTGATGTCGGCCACGCAGCGGGAGAGCAGCTGCCCGGACTGCCAGTTGTCGTGGAAGCTGACCTGCAGGCCCTGCAGGTGCGCGTAGAACTCGTTGCGCATGTCGGCCTCCATCGCGAAGCTGGCGAGGCCGGAGGTGTGACGCCGGGCGAAGGTCAGGCCGAACTCAGCGGCCGCCAGGCCCAGCAGCAGGGCGAGGAAAGGCCAGAGCTCGCCCGGGCGGCGGTGTGTCACGGGCCCGTCGATGACGGCCTTGATGACGAGCGGGATCAGGGTGGCCGCGACCAGGCTGGCCAGGCCGGACCCGCCCGAGATCGCCACCAGCCGCCAGTACGGCCGCAGGTAGGGCAGGTAGCGGCGGACGACCGAGAATCCCATGCTGAAAAAAAAGCCTTCCTTACATTTGCGCCAAGGCGCGCGGACAGACGGCGGAGGTGGGGCGCTCTAGTTTAGCTTCCGGCCCCGCTTGCGGGCAGCCTCCGGGTCAGGCCCGGCCGCCCTCACCAGCAGGCGCACCGGGCGGTCGTAGAAGAGGTAGTTCCAGGCCCAGTTGAGGAGCACGATCAGCTTCGACCGGAAGGTGACGATCTGGAGGAGGTGGAAGCCGAGCCAGAGCACCCAGCCGGGGAACCCCGACATCCGGATCGGCCCGATCTCGGCCACCCCCGCGTTGCGTCCGATGGTCGCCATCATCCCCGGGTCGGCGTAGCGGAACGGCTGGGCCGGCTCCCCGGCCAGCAGGCGCAGGATCGAGCCGGCGACGTGCCTCGCCTCCTGCATGGCGGGCGGGATCAGCTGCGGCAGCTGCAGACCCTGCTGGGTCACCGCCGCTAGGTCACCGACCACGAAGACCTCCGGGTGGCCGGGGAGCTGCAGGGTCGGCCCGACCTTGACCGTGCCGCCGCGACCGCGCTCGGCGCCCAATGACGCGGCCAGGTCGCTCGCGCGAACGCCGGCCGTCCAGATCACGGTGCCGGCTTCCAGGCGCTCGCCGCCCTCCAATTCGAGGTGCTCGTCGCCGGCCGCGACGACCTTCCTCTCCAGCAGCACCTCGACGCCCCGGCCGGCGAGGGTGCGGCGGGCGCTCTCGCGAAGGCCTGGCACGAAGGCCGGCAGGAGGCTTGGACCCGCTTCGAGCAGAAGGATCCGCGTGTCGCGGATGTAGACCGACGGGAAGTCCTTGCGGAGGACGTTGCGGATCAGCTCCGAGAGCGCGCCCGCCAGCTCCACCCCGGTCGGGCCGCCGCCGACGATGGCGAAGGTCAGCAGCCGGCGGCGGCGGCCCTGGTCCTCGGTCCAGGCAGCGCGCTCGAACTGGCGCAGCACCTGGTTGCGCAGCGCCAAGGCGTCCTCCAACTCCTTGAGGCCGAAGGCGCGGCCGGCCAGCCCTTCGATGCCGAAGAAGTTGGTTGCGCTGCCGGTGGCCAGGACCAGGAAGTCGTAGGAGATCGGCCGTACGTCAGTCTCCAGCCGCCTGCGGGCCAGGTCCACGCCGGTGGCCGTGGCCAGCCGGACCTCCAGGTTGTGGAGGGGCCGGACGAGGCCGCGGATAGGATGGGCGACTTCGGCCGGATCGAGCAGCGCCGAGGCGACCTGGTAGAGGAGCGGCGTGAAGGTGTGGAAGTTGTGGCGGTCCACGAGCACCACCTCCACCGGCTTGCCGCTCAGGGCGCGGACCGTGGTGAGCCCGGCGAAGCCGGCGCCGACCACCACGACCTTCGCCCTAGCCGGCACGGGCTCAATGCTTACACGGCCAGTGGGCGTGGCGCGGGCGCCGGCGGAAGGTCCCGCCGAGCGCCCGCAGGACGACGCTTTAGTCGGACGCGGTCCTTACCAGCGGTACCAGCGGCCCCCGCCCTCGGCCGAACGAACGAAAAAGCCGATCAGCCAGATGACCAGGGCGGCCACCAGGATGTACCAGAGGATGTTCCAGACGAAGCCGCCGCCGCCGAACAGTAGAAGCAGGATCAGGAGGACGACTATTGCTGTAATCATGCTGAATCCAGCATAGAAAACTGATAGCAAGACAGTCAAGAAAGGGGAGGCTCTGGCTAGTCCGGCTGATATAACGAGTACTGCCAAAGATGGGAACTCGGACCACGCCGAGCTCCACCTACCGCCTCCAGCTTCACAAGGGGTTCGACTTCGACGCCGCCGCGGCGGTCGCCCCCTACCTGGCGGCGCTGGGTCTGAGCCACGCCTACTGCTCACCCTACCTGCAGGCCGAACAGGGCTCGAGCCACGGCTACGACGTCGTCGACCACGCCCGGGTCAACGAGGAGCTCGGCGGCGCGGACGCCCACGCGCGCTTCAGCCGCGCGCTCCGCAGCAACGGCCTCGGCCAGGTGCTGGACGTGGTGCCCAACCACATGTCGATCGCCAGCGCCGAAAACAGCTGGTGGTGGGACGTCCTCAAGCGCGGCCAGCAGAGCGAGTTCGCCAAGTTCTTCGACGTGGACTGGAATCCGCCCGAGCTGAAGCTGCGCGGAAAGATCCTGATGCCGATCCTGGGCGACCATTACGGCCGGGTGCTCGAGGCCG
>VBHN01000102.1 GCA_005881155.1 Chloroflexota bacterium
TCGGCTCCGGCACCGACGCGAACGCGGTCGCCTACGTCGAGGCCACCGATTCCAGCGGCCGGGTGGCTTGGGGCGTGGGGCTGGACGCGAACATCCTCACCGCATCGCTGAAGGCGGTGGTGAGCTCGGCCAGCCGCCTGGGCCTGAAGGCCACCGGCGCCGCCCACAAACTTGACACCGCCTAGCGGCCAACTCACGATTCCGAGCTATCCCGCCCGTTAGCCGCGACCGTGGGTCTCGGCGCAGTCAGAGGAGCGACCAGGATGTCGGGGATCGAGGGTCGGCTGTCGCATTACGTCACCCGCCGGACGCTGCTCAAAACGATGGGCGCGGGCGCGCTCGCGTTGAGCACATCCGGCCTCGCCGAGGCCTGCGGGCTGGGCAGCGTCAAGGGCACCAGCACCAACAACACCAAGAAGATCGTCATCGGCTACGTCAGCCCGCAGACCGGCGAGGCCGCCGGCTTCGCCGCCGGCGACAACTACGTGATCGACGGGATCCGTGCCGCTTCCGCTTACAGGAACGGCTTCAAGGCGGGCGGGAAAGGCTACGACGTCCAGATCGTGGTCAAGGACAGCCAGTCGAACCCCAACCGCGCGTCCCAGGTTGCCCAGGAGCTGGTCAACAGCGGCGTGGACCTCGTCCTCTGCGCTTCTACCCCGGAGGTCACCAACCCGGTCGCCGACTTCTGCGAGGCCAACGGCGTGCCCTGCGTGGCGACCATCGTCCCCTGGGAGGCGTGGTATTTCGGCCGCGGCGCCAAGCCCGGATCCGCCTTCAACTACACGACCATGTTCTTCTTCGGCCTGGCCGAGTTCGCGGGCTGCTTCGTCCCCATGTGGGACCGCATGAACACCAACAAGCTGGTCGCCGAGATGTACCCGAACGACGCCGACGGCGGCGCCTTCCGGGCCAACTTCCCCGGCTTGATCTCCAAAGCCGGCTACCGCTCGCTCGACGGCGGCGCCTACGCCGACGGTACCTCCGACTACAGCGGGATGATCTCGAAGTTCAAGGACGGCGGGGCCGAGCTCTTCTCCAACGTGCCCCTCCCGCCCGACTTCAACACCTTCTGGAAGCAGGCGGCGGTGGCGGGCTGGAAGCCCAAGCTGGCGACCGTCGCCAAGGTGCTGCTCTTCCCCGCGGACGTCACCTCCCTCGACACCCTGGTGAACAACATCGCCACCGACTGCTGGTGGTCGCCCTACCACCCCTACAAGTCCTCCCTGACCGGGCAGAGCGCGAAGGATCTCGCCGACGGTTTCGAGAAGAAGAGCGGGCAGCAGTGGCTGCAGTCGCTGGGCTCCATCCACTCACTCTTCGAGATCGCCCACGCGGCGCTGACCGCGGTCAGCGATCCGCACGACAGGAAGGCGGTCGCCGTGCAGCTCAAGTCCCTCAAGTACACGGGCATCAGCGGTCCGCTCGACTGGACCGCCGGCCCGGTGCCGGGCGTGGCCATCCAGCAGCCGGTCGGCGTGCAGTGGAAGAAGGGCAGCAAGTGGCCGTGGAGCATGTACGTCGTCGACAACAGCCTCAACAAGGACGTGCCGCTGAACGGGACGCTCACACCGACCAACGGGTGACGCCGGCGGCGCCACTGCTCGAGCTCGACCGCGTCTCCAAGCGGTTCGGCCGCGTGGTCGTGGCCGAGTCGCTCTCCCTGGCCGTCCAGGCCGGGGACGCGGTCGGGATGGTTGGTCCCAACGGCGCCGGCAAGTCCTCTCTGTTCTCGGTCATCTCCGGCGATTTGTCGCCCAACACCGGGGAGGTGCTGCTCGACGGTAGGGCGGTGACCCGGCTCGACGCGTCGGCGCGGTGTCGCCTGGGCATCGGCAGGACCTACCAGGTGCCGCGCTCTTTCGGCCACATGACCGTCTTCGAGAACGTGCTCGTCGCCGCCCATCGTGGCGCCGGCCTGGCCGCCGGAGCGGCTCGGGAGCTGACGGTGGCGGTGCTGGACGAGACCGGCCTCCGACCCGACGCCAACCGCCCGGCGCTCCGGCTCGGCCTCCTCCAGCGCAAGCGCCTGGAGCTTGCCCGGGCCCTGGCCACCCGCCCCCGGCTGCTGATGCTGGACGAGGTCGCGGCCGGCTTGACCGACCCCGAGGTGCGCCAGCTGGTGGGCGTCATCCAGGCGGTGCGCGAGCGCGGCGTGGCCGTGATCTGGGTTGAGCACGTGGTGCGGGCGCTGGTCGGCGTCGTCGATCGCCTGATCTGCCTGGCAGGAGGCCGCTTCATCAGCGACGGGACGCCCGAGGAGGTGCTGGCCAGCCCGGCGGTGAGGGAGGTCTTCCTGGGAACGGATTCAGGGGGGTTGCCGCGCGCAGGCTTCGCCGAGCACGGCGAGCAGGGGGGACGTCCCCCCTCAGACGGAGACAGCTCGAGCTGAGCGGCGAGCTCCTCGAAGTCTCCGGGCTGACCGTCCGCCACGGCCAGCTGCAGGCCCTGGCGGACGTCAACCTCACCCTTGCCGCCGGCCAGACGGTGGCGATGATCGGCGCCAACGGCGCCGGGAAGTCGACCCTCCTGCGCACCCTGGCGGGCCTCCACCAGCCGGCCGCCGGCAGCATCCACTTCGCCGGCCGGGAGATCACGCACCTGCCCACCCACGCCCGCGTCGCCCTGGGCATCGCGCTGGTGCCCGAGGGCCGCCGGCTTTTCCCGTCCCTGACCCTGGAGGAGAACCTGCTGGTCGGCGCCCGCCGCTCCAGTGCCTGGACGGTGTCGCGCGTGATGGAGCTCTTCCCGTGGATGGGGGCGCGCCGGCGCCAGCTGACCCTCAACCTCTCCGGCGGCGAGCAGCAGGGGGTCGCGATCGGCCGCGCGCTGATGGCCGGGCCACGGGTGCTGCTGCTGGACGAGCTCTCGCTGGGCCTGTCGCCGGCGGCGGTGCGGCGCATCTACGACCTGCTGCCATCGCTCCTCGCCGAAGGCATGGCCATCCTCCTGGTCGAGCAGGACGTCACCCAGGCGCTGCGGGTCTCGGACCTCGCGCACTGCCTGCTGGAGGGGCGCATCACGCTGAGCGGGCGGCCGCGTGACCTTTCGCCGGAGCAGGTCGAAGCGGCCTACTTCGGGCTTGCGGCCCGAGCCTAGTGGCCTGGCTCAACGCGGTGGTCCAGGGCATCCTGCTGGGCGGCCTCTACGCGCTCTTCGCTTGCGGGCTCTCGCTCCTGTTCGGCGTCATGCGGGTCGTGAACCTCGCCCACGGCGACTTCGCGGTGCTGGCCGCCTACCTCGGCCTGGCCGTGATCACCGGACTGCACGTCCCGCTGCTCTGGTCGACCCTGGCCGTGGCCCCCCTTTTCGCGGTGGTCGGCTACCTCGTCCAGCGCCTGATCATCCAGCGCAGCCTCGAGGTGAGCCCCCTGACCACGCTCCTGGTCACCTTCGGCCTTTCGGTCGTGCTCCAGAACGCGATGCTGGAGGGATTCTCGGCGAACAGCCACTCGCTGCCCTCGGGCTGGCTCGCCGCCGGCTCCTTTCGGCTCACGCCCCAGCTCTCGATCGGGCACTTCTCTCTGATCGTCTTCGCGGCCGCCGTGGTCGTGATCGTCAGCCTCCAACTCTTCCTCTCGCGAGCTCGGCTCGGCCGGCAGATCCGAGCCACGGCCGACGACGCGGAGGCCGCCAGCATCGCCGGCACCGACGTCCGGCACGTCTTCGGCATCGCCGCAGCGATCGCCTTCGCGACCGTCGCCCTGGCCGGGCTGGCCTTCGGCGGCTATTCCTCCTTTGACCCGGGCGCCGGCACGCAGCGCTTGATCTTCGCCTTCGAGGCGGTGGTGATCGGTGGCGTCGGGTCGCTCTGGGGGACGCTGCTGGGAGGGGTGGTCCTGGGCGTCTCGCAGGCGCTGGGAGCCCAGGTCGACTCCGGCTTCGGCGTCCTCGCCGGGCACCTCGTCTTCCTGGCGGTCCTCGCCATCCGGCCCCGCGGCCTGCTCCCGGGCCGGGTCACGTGAGCGTCCGGGTCACCCGGTCGCGCCGCCCGGCGACCTGGAGCGGCCTGGCCTCGGCGCTGGTCTTCGTGGCCCTGCTCTCGCTTCCCTACCTGGTCTTCGCCAACGTCACCTCGCTGCTGGTGAACCTCTTCATCCTGCTGGTGCTGGCGACGATGTGGAACCTGCTGGCCGGCTACGCGGGTCTGGTCTCGGTCGGCCAGCAGGCCTACCTGGGCCTGGGTGCCTATACCGTCCTCGTCCTGGCCCAGAACGGCGTCAACCCGTTCCTGGCCATCCCGGTGGCTATCGCTTTCTGCGCCGTGGCCGCGCTGCCCATCTCCCTGCTCGTCTTCCGGCTTCGCAACGAGTACTTCGCGATCGGCACCTGGGTCGTCGCCGAGGCGTTCCAGCTGATCACCGTCCGCTTCCCGCAGCTCGGCGGCGGCACCGGCGCCAGCCTGCCCGGCCTGGGCGGCTTCGACCCGGCGCTCCGGCAGGCCTTCACCTACTGGGCGGCGCTGGCCGTGCTGGCGGCGACGCTGCTGGCCGCCTACCTGCTGCTGCGGAGCCGGCTGGGCCTCGACCTGACGGCCATCCGGGATGACGAGGTCGGAGCGCGCAGCGTGGGCGTGCAGCCGGCCCGAGCCAAGCGGATCGTCTACCTGATCGCCGCCGCCGGGGCGGGCGGGGCGGGCGCGCTGATCATCATCAGCCAGCTGAACGTGCAGGCCGCCTCGGTATTCAGCGTCCAGTGGTCGGCTTACATGATCTTCGTCGCCGTCATCGGCGGGGTCGGGACCATCGAGGGACCGATCCTGGGCACGATCCTCTTCTTCACCCTCCAGCAGTCGCTGGCGGAGCGCGGCGCCTGGTACCTGATCATCGTCGGGACGGTCGCGGTGCTGGTGGCGATGTACGCGCCGCGGGGCCTCTGGGGCGCGATCAGCGACCGCTTCGACCTGCGCCTGTTTCCGACCGGCTACTGGCTGCACCCACAAGGCTCATCGCCGGGGGGCCTGCTGGCCCGCCTGCTTCGACGCGAGCGCTGAATTGTCGAATTTCGACAAAAACAGGCTGCTTGCAGCGCTGCAAATGGCATGAACTTGACAAAACCCCTCCCGTTAACGTTCACTGCGCCGGAAGAAGTTGGGGGTAGAGCTCAGTCGCGTCCCGCCGTCCCTTCGGGAGCGTAATCGAACGCTGGTCGTCGACGTCCTGCGCGAGCAGGGCGGCGTGACCCAGGCCGACCTCACCCGGCTGACCGGCCTTTCCCGGGCAACAATCTCGACGCTGGTCGCCGAGCTGCGGATCCGAGGCCTGGTCCTCGAGCAGCCGGCGGCGGAGCCGGTCCGCCAGGGCGGGCGGCCACCCAACCAGCTCGCGCTGGCGCCCTCGGCGGGCAACGCGGTCGGCATCGACTTCGGGCACAGCCACGTCCGGGTGGCCGTCGCCGACCTCGCCCATCGGATCCTCAGCGAGCGCGAGGAGGCGCTGGCCGTCGACACCGACCCGCTCGGGTCCCTCGACCTGGCCGCCGACCTCGTTCGCGATGCGATGCGCAGCGCGGGCGTCAGCGCCGGCAGCGTGATCGGGGTCGGAGTGGGCGTGCCGGGACCGGTCGACCACCGCACCGGCCGGGTCGGCTCCACCTCCATCCTCGCGGGCTGGCTCGGCATCCGGGCGGCCGACGAGATCGAGCGCCGGCTCGACCTGCCCGCGGTGGTGGACAACGACGCCAACATCGGCGCCCTCGCCGAGGCCTCCTGGGGCGCGGCTCGCGGGCTCCGCCACGTCGCCTACATCAAGGCCTCCAGCGGCATCGGCGCCGGGCTCGTGCTCGGCGGCCGGCTGCACCGCGGGGCCAACGGAACGGTGGGCGAGATCGGCCACGACATCGTCGACGAGGCGGGGCCCTTCTGCCGCTGCGGCAACCGGGGCTGCCTGGAGGCGGTGGCGGGCGGGGTGGCCGTGACCGAGCTCCTGAGCCGCAGCCGGCACGAGCCCTTGACCATGCAGCAGGTCCTGGACCTGGCCGAGGAGGGCGACCTCGCCTGCCGCCGGGCGCTGGCCGAGGTCGGGCGCCAGATCGGCGCCGCCGCGGCCCGGCTCTGCAACCTGGTCAACCCGGAAAGGGTCGTCGTCGGAGGGCTGCTGGCCCGTGCCGGCGATCTGCTGCTCGATCCCATGCGGGAGTCGGTACGCCGGTTCGGCGTAGACTCCGCGACCGCAGGCGTGCAGATCGTGCCGAGCGAGTTCGGCGAGCGGGCCGGCGTGTTCGGCGCACTGGCATTGGTTCTACGGGAAGGGTCCCCGCTCTTCGGGGACCGGTTGCGGGCTTCACTGCAAGGGCAGCCCGCGTGATCGCCGGACGGAGTTGGGAAAGGTTGGTTGCCCTTGCGCATTCAAAACAATCCGGGAGGTAGCAACTTGAAAGGCATTCGAATCGTGACAATCCTGCTGGCGGGGGGTCTATTGACCCTCGCCTGCGGCGGGGGCGGGGGTACTACGGGAGGCTCGAGCTCCTCGGGCGGCAAGATCGGGCTCCTGCTGCCCGAGACCAAGACGGCCCGCTACGAGAGCAAGGACCGCCCGCTCTTCGAGGCGAAGGTGAAGGCGCTCTGCTCGGGCTGCAGCGTCCTCTACCAGAACGCCAACCAGGACGCGGCGGCTCAGCAGTCCCAGGCCGAGGCCATGCTGACCAACGGGGTCAAGGTCCTGGTGCTGGACGCGGTTGACGGCGCCGCCGCGGCGGCGATCGCTGTCAAGGCGAAGGCGGCCAAAGTGCCCGTCATCTCCTACGACCGGCTCGTCACAGGCACCGACGCCCTGAACTACTACCTGTCCTTCGACAACGCCAAGGTCGGCCAGCTGCAGGGGAACGCCCTGCTCACGGCCCTCAACGGCAAGGCGAACGCATCGGTGGTGTTCATCAACGGTTCGCCGACCGACAACAACGCCAAGCTCTTCAAGCAGGGCGCGCACAGCGTCCTGGACGGAAAGGTGACGGTCGCCAAGGAGTACGACACTCCCGACTGGAGCCCGGACAAGGCCCAGCAGGAGATGGCGGGCGCTCTGACCGCGCTCAACAACAAGGTCGACGGCGTGCTGGCGGCCAACGACGGCACCGGCGGCGGCGCCATCGCGGCCATGAAGACAGCCGGCGTCAAGCCGCTTCCCCCGGTCACCGGGCAGGATGCGGAGCTCGCGGCGATCCAGCGGATCGTCGCCGGCGACCAGTACATGACGGTCTACAAGGCGATCAAGGCCGAGGCCGAGGCCGCCGCCTCCCTGGCGGTGACGCTGGCCCAGGGCAAGACGCCAGACAGCGCGACGCTCAACGGCAAGGTCAACAACGGCGCGATCGACGTTCCGTCGGTGTTGCTGGTCCCGGTCGCCGTGACCAAGGCCAACATCAAGGACACCGTCATCGCGGACGGGTTCTGGACCAAGAACGACATCTGCACGGCCGACTACGCGGCGGCCTGCACGGCGGCGGGAATCTCATAGAGTTCAGCTGAAGGAATTCGCCTCAACCGGCGGGTGGCACAGCGCCACCCGCCGGCGGCGATCCCGCACCGGAAGTGTGAGAAAGAGATGGCAGTAGCGACGCGCGCTCCGATCCTCGAGCTGACGAGGTGGTGGCCCTGGTCGGCGACAACGGCGCCGGCAAATCCACCCTGATCAAGACCATCGCCGGGATCTACCTGCCCGACACGGGCGAGATCAGCTTCGAGGGACACCAGGTCCACATCACGGGGCCGAGGGACGTCGCCCACCTGGGCATCGCGACCGTCTACCAGGACCTCGCCCTCTGCGACAACCTGGACGTGGTCGCCAACCTCTACCTCGGGCGGGAGGAGGAGGGGCCGATCCGGCCCGTCCTCAACGAGGAGGTGATGGAAAAGCGTGCCGTCGACGTCCTCCGCACGCTCTCGGTCAAGCTCCCCCACGTCCGGACGCCGATCGCCTCCCTGTCGGGCGGCCAGCGGCAGTCGGTGGCCGTCGCCCGCTCCGTCATGTGGGCGGCCAAGGTCGTCCTCCTCGACGAGCCCACGGCCGCGCTCGGGGTCGCTCAGACCAAGCAGGTCCTGGAGCTGATCAGGCGGCTCAAGGACCAGGGCCTGGGCGTGGTGGTGATCAGCCACAACCTGGCGGACGTCTTCGAGGTCTGCGACCGGATCACGGTGCTGCGGCTGGGGCGGAGGATCGCGGACTTCCGCGTCAAAGACGCCTCCCGCGAGCAGGTCGTCGCGGCGATCACCGGCGCGGACACCGACCTCCTCAAAACCGTCGACAAGAAGATCGAGGAGGAAAAGGGCCAATGAGCGCCACCGAAGCCGCCGCACCGGCGCCCGGCTCGTTCACGGCCTGGCGGCGGTCGCTCCAGGAGCGCGTGACCCAGGGTGACGTGGGCATGCTACCGGTGATCCTCGGCCTGGTCCTGATCTGGGCGGTGTTCCAGTTCCTCAACCCCAACTTCCTGTCGCCGCGGAACCTGAGCAACCTGCTGGTTCAAATCGCCGACATCGGAACCATCGCGGTCGGCATCGTGCTGGTCCTGCTCCTGGGCGAGATCGACCTCTCGGTGGGCTCGGTCAGCGGCCTGGCAGCCAGCGTCATGGCGGTGCTGAACATCAAGCGTGGGGTGCCGGCCCCGGTGGCGATCGCCGCGGGCATCGCCACCGGCGCCGTGATCGGGCTCATCCAGGGCTCCTGGTTCGCGCGCTTCCGCATTCCAAGCTTCGTGGTGACGCTGGCCGGCCTCCTCGGTTGGCTCGGTGTCCAGCTCCTCGTCCTCGGCGAAACCGGGACCCTGAACCTGCTCAACCCGCAGATCGTCAACCTGGCCGGCAACTACCTTTCCCCGCAGGCGGGTTGGGCGCTGGCGGTGGTCGTGATCCTGGTGCTGATCGTGGACGCCATCATCGTCCGACGCCGGCGCGCGGCGGCCGGGCTCGACGTGGCGCCCCTCGCAAGCCTGGCCGCGAGACTCGTGATCACCGCCATCCTGGTCCTGGGGACGGCGTTCATGCTCAATTCCTACCTGGGCGTTCCCGAGGGACTGTTGATCCTGCTCGGCTTCGTGGTCGTCTTCGACCTGATCACCAAGCGCACCACCTTCGGCCGCCACATCTACGCGGTCGGCGGAAACGCGGAGGCGGCGCGCCGCGCCGGGATCTCGGTGAACACGATCCGGGTGGCGGTGTTCACGCTGGCCGGCACCATGGCCGCCTGCGGCGGCATCCTGGCCGCTTCGCGCCTGCTCGCCGTGAACCAGTCCTCGGGCGGCGGCGACACGCTGCTCAACTCGATCGCCGCGGCGGTCATCGGCGGCACCAGCTTGTTCGGCGGCCGCGGCACGGTCTGGAGCGCCGTCGCCGGCGCGCTGGTGATCGGCTCCATCACCAACGGGATGGACCTCCTGGCCTACTCGTCCTACATCAAGTACATGGTCACCGGCGCCGTGCTGCTGGTGGCGGTCACCATCGACGCCGTCGCGCGTCAAGGAAGGCAAGCGGCCGGCCGCGCCTGATTGGACCTGATTCCGGCCACTGCCGGCAAGGGCCGCCATCAACGGGCTCCAATAGGCGCGATTGCCGGCACTCGCGGCTGACTACCATCAGGCGATGAGCGCCGTGTCGCCGCGCGAGAGTGCGCGGCAGGAGATGCCGGAGGCCCTCCGCAAGGAGGTGCGGCTGCTCGGCGACCTGCTCGGCCAGGTGCTCTCCGAGGAGGGCGGCGTGGAGCTGCTGGAGGATGTCGAGAAGCTTCGCCGCACCGTGATCGCGGCCCGCGTGCGCGACGAGGAGGAGCGCGCGGCAGAGGAGTTGGTCACGGGCTGGAGCCTCGACCAGGCCGAGCGGGTCGCGCGCGCCTTCACCTGCTACTTCCACCTCGCCAACCTGGCCGAGGAGCGGCACCGGGCCAGGGCCCTGCGCGAGCGCGACCGGACGGGTGCCGAGCTGGCCGAGTCGCTCGCCTCGGCGGTGGCGGAGATCCGCGACAGCCTCGGCGAGGAACGGCTCGGGAGGCTGCTGTCCGAGTTGCGCGTGCACCCAGTGCTGACCGCCCACCCGACCGAGGCCCGGCGCCGGGCGGTGGTAGCCGCCATCACCCGGGTCGGCGTCCAGCTCGATCGGCTGGACGATCCGCGGGCGTCCGGCCGCGAGCAGCGGGACGCCCGCCGCAGGCTCCTGGAGGAGATCGACACGCTCTGGCGCACGGCGCAGCTGCGCAGCACCCAGGTCAAGGCTCTGGACGAGGTCCGCACGATCATGGCGGTCTTCGACGACACGCTCTTCCGGATCGTGCCGGAGCTCTACCGCGAGCTCGACGCCGCCCTGGGCGCGGGCGACCCGGGCCGCCGGCCGCCGCTGGCGCCCGCCTACCTTCGCTTCGGCAGCTGGGTGGGAGGCGACCGCGACGGCAACCCGGCCGTCACCGCCGAGGTCACCGCCGAGACGATGCGGATCCAGGCGCAGCACGTCCTGCTCGGGCTCGAGGCCGCGACCACCCGGATCGGCCGGGCGCTGACGGCCGACGCGGTCACGACCGCCGCGAGCGAGGACCTGCGCGCGCGCCTCGCCGCGGCGCGGAAGGCCGACCCCGAGCGTCTCGCCGAGATCGAGGCGCGCGCTCCCCAAGAGCAGCACCGCGAATACCTGCTCCACGTGGCCGACCGGATCCGCTCCACCCGCGGCGAGCAGCGTCTGCTCGCCTACCACTCCCCGGTTGAGCTGCTGGACGACCTGCTGGCGGTCCAGCGCTCGCTGGTCGAAGCGGGCGCCCTCCGGCTCGCCTACGGGGAGCTGCAGCACCTCGTCTGGCAGGTGGAGACCTTCGGCTTCCACCTCGCGGAGCTCGAGATCAGGCAGCACAGCAAGGTGCACCAGGAGGCGCTGGCCGAGCTGGAGGGCGGCGGGCCGCGCTCGGCCGCCACCGAGGAGGTGCTGGCGACGCTGCAGGTGATGGGCCGGATCCAGGCCCGATATGGCGTCCAGGCCTGCCGGCGCTACGTGGTCAGCTTCACGCGCCACGCGGGCGACATCGCCGACGTGTACACGCTGGCTGCCGAGGGGTCACGAGGCGCAGCACCGGCGGTCCTCGACGTGATCCCGCTCTTCGAGACGGCCGAGGACCTGGCTCGGGCCCCGGCGGTCCTCGACGCCATGCTCGAGCTGGAACCCGTCCGGCGCCGGCTGGAGGCGAGCGGCCGGGAGCTGGAGGTGATGCTCGGCTACTCGGACTCCACCAAGGAGGTGGGGCCGGTCTCGGCCACCTTCGCGCTCTACCAGGCCCAGGAGACCCTCGCCCGCTGGGCGCGAGAGCGGGACGTCCGTCTCACCCTCTTCCACGGTCGGGGCGGCGCGCTCGGCCGCGGCGGCGGACCCGCCAACCGGGCGGTCCGAGCCCAGGCGCCCGGTTCGGTCGCCGGGCGCTTCAAGCTGACCGAGCAGGGCGAGGTCATCTTCGCCCGCTACTCCAACCTGGCCATCGCCCGCCGGCACCTGGAGCAGGTCTCCTCCGCCGTCCTGCTCAGCTCGACGCCGCGGGTGGAGGAGATCGCCGAAAGGGCAGCCGAGCGCTTCCGGCAGCTCGGCGACACCGTCGACGGAGCCGCCCGCGAGGCTTACCTGGCGCTGCTCGAGGCGGACGGCTTCGAGGACTGGTTCGCGCGCATCAGCCCTGTCGAGGAGCTGAGCCGGCTTCGGATCGGCTCCCGGCCTGCTCGCCGCGACGCGGGCCGCAGGCTGCAGGACCTGCGCGCCATCCCCTGGCAGCGGGCTGGCAGCCGCCCGCCTGGAGCGGCTGCAGGAGGCCTACCGGGAGTGGCCGCTCTTCAATGTCATGCTCGACAACGCGGAGATGAGCCTGGCCAAGACCGACCGCCGGATCGCCGCCCGCTACCTGGCCCTGGGAGACCGCGACGACCTCGGCGCCCGGCTGCTGAAGGAGTACGACCTGACCGTGGAGCGGGTGCTGGCCGTGACCGGGCACGCCCGGCTGCTGGCCGACCGCCGCGTCCTCTCCTGGGCGGTCGAGCTGCGCAACCCCTACGTGGACGCCCTCTCCCACCTCCAGCTGCGCGCACTGCGCTCCCTGCGCGGGCAGCCGGTTCGGCCGGCGGAGCGGGAGGCCCTCGAACGCCTGCTGCTGCTGACCGTGAACGGCGTCGCCGCCGGGCTCCAGAACACCGGCTGATGGGCGAAGGCTTCGAGCCGCCCTTCCTGCACCCCGACTACCGCTCGACCGTGCTGCGCGCTCCGGCTCAGGAGCCGGTGCGCCTGCCGCCCGAGTGGTTCCACCACGGCGATGGCCCCGCTTTCGGCCGGATCCCGGTCCGCCCCGGTGACGCCGACCTCACCCGCCAGCACGCCGGCCAGCCGCTGGGGGAGCGGATCATCATCGCCGGCCGGGTCCTCGACTCCGACGGGCGCGGCATCCCCGGCACCCTGGTCGAGGTCTGGCAGGCCAACGCCGCCGGCCGCTACGTTACCGGTTCGTGACCGTCAAGCCAGGCGCCTATCCCTGGCGCAACCACCCGAACGCCTGGCGCCCGGCGCACGTGCACTTCTCGGTTTTCGGAAGCGGCCTCGGCGGCCGGCTGGTGACCCAGATGTACTTTCCGGGCGACCCGCTGCTGCCCCACGACCCGATCCTGGGCGCGATCCGCGATCCCCGCGGCCGGGAGCTGCTGATCTCCCGCCTGGACCTCGACGCCACTCAACCGGAGTGGGCGCTTGCCTACCGCTGGGACATCGTGCTCAGGGGACGTGACGCCACGCCTCGCGACAGCTAAAGTTTCCAGCCGGGAATGGAGGAGGAGACCCGCCCGCGGGGCATGAAAATGCGTCGTCGCGTGCTCGGCGATGCGCACGTCGACCGCTCCGAGGCGGCCAAGACGCCCTTCACCGAAGCCTTCCATGACCTCCTCACCCGCTACGCCTGGGGGGAGATCTGGACCCGGCCCGGGCTGGACCTGCGGACCCGGAGCTGCATCACCGTCGCCATGCTGGTGGCGCTCAACCGGCCTGAGGAGCTGGAGCTGCATGTGCGCGGCGCGCTGAACAACGGGGTCACGCCCGAGGAGCTTCGTGAGATCCTCCTGCAGAGCGCCGTGTACTGCGGGGTCCCGGCTGCCAACACGGCCTTTCGAATCGCCGGCGAGGTGCTCGATGGCCTGGCCTGAGGACCGCTGCCCGTTCCCGCGTCCCTTTCCGCCCGGCTTCAGCGGCTGCGCCGCCTACCTGCCCCGGCTGCATTTCGCCAGCGACACGCGCGGCCAGCGCCTGAAGCCGCACTGGACCTGCGCCCACCTGGAGACCGGCCAGCGCGAGCAGGGAGGCTTCTATGGGCAGTGCATGTTGGGGGCGATGGCCGATCGAGAGCGCTGGGCGCAGGCGATGGAGTCCAGCCAGATCGCCGCCATCCGTGAGGCGAGGATCCGGCTGAGCGAGGCCATCCGGCCCCAGGTCGAGCGCCTGATGCAGGTGGTGGCGGGCAAGGACGGCACCTTCTACCGCCAGGCGATCCTGGCCACCCAGCGCCGGGAGCTGGACCCCGCGGCGGCCGACCTCAGCCGGGCCTTCCAGGCCTTCGTCGGCGGCCACGAGGATCTTTTCAAGGCGGCCGCCATCGACACACCCCTGCTCCTCCAGTGCTTCGCCGAGGGTCTTCGCGAGTTCGTCGACCGGCCGCTTGTAAAGGAGTGGCGCTTCGACGCCCGGATCGTGGCGCGCTACCCGTGGCCGATCACCGCCTTCCTGCGGCCGGACCTGGTGCGCGAGGTCGGGCTGCGCCGGCATGAATGACGCCGACCGGAACTTTCGTGACGCAGTCCATGCCGCGCGCTTGGTGGATCCCTCCCCGACCCTGCGCAACCTGGCCGTCAACACCGGGCTGGACTACGAAGAGGTGGTCCATTACGCGCTGGTGCGGTACGCCAGCTCGGGGGCGGAGGCGCTGCTGGCGCTCCCGCCGCAGGCGCTGCTGGAGCTGATCTCGGCCCGCAAAGCGCAGGACTGGGCGAAGGTGGCCTCGCTCATCGACTGGCTGGAGGCAGGGTTCGAAGGGAAAGTGTCAGGCTAGCTTTTTCGCCCCGCGTTCGCCATCCTTCTCCTGGCCGCGGGCAGCCTGGTCACGACCTCGAACGCGGCGGCCGCACCGGTCGTGCTGCTGGTCGGCAGCTACCACGGCAGCGCCGGCCAGTACACCAGCATCCAGTCCGCGGTCGACGCCGCCCACCCCGGCGACTGGATCCTGGTCGGTCCGGGCGACTATCACGAGAACGGCTCGCTGGACCCTCTCCACCCGGCCGGCGTGCTCATCACGACGCCCGGCATCCACCTCCGCGGCATGGACCGGAACGGGGTCGTGGTCGACGGCACGCTGCCCGGCGGCGCGCAGCCCTGCTCGGCCGACCCCGCCCTGCAGGTCACGGGGCGTGACGGCATCCTGGTCTGGAAGGCGAGCGGCACCTACGTCGAGAACCTGACCGCCTGCAACTTCCTGACCGCTCCCGGCGGCGGCCACGGCAACCAGATCTGGTGGAACGGCGGAGACGGCAGCGGGCAGATCGGCATGGGCAGCTACTGGGGCAACTACCTGACGGCGACCTCGACCTACTCCAACGGCGTCTACAACCCCCGCGGCGAGTACGGGCTCTTCGTCAGCAACGCCGGCGGCCCCGGCAGCATCAACTACTCCTACGCCAGCAACATGGGCGACGCCGCCATCTACGTCGGCGCCTGCCCGAACTGCAATGCGGTCCTCGACCACGACCGGGGGACGCTCTCCGCGCTGGGTTATTCGGGCACCAACTCGGGCGGCAACCTGATCATCGAGAACACCGAGTTCGACCACAACCTGAGCGGGCTCGTCTCCAACGCCCAGAACAACGATGATCAGCCCTCGCCGCAGATCGGCCTCTGCCCGGCCGGGTCGAAGCCGGCGGTGGCGGGTGCGGTCGGCTGCACGATCTTCATGCGCAACTCGGTGCACGACAACAACAACCCCAACGTCCCCGGCGCCGGCGCCAGCGGGCTGGCGGGGAGCGCGCCGGTCGGGTCCGGCATCGTCCTCGCCGGAACCCAGTACGTCACGCTCTACCAGAACCGGGTCTTCGACAACGGGTCCTGGGGCATCCTGGTCGCCGACCTGCCCGACCAGGAGAGCGCGCCCGCCGGCTTCCCGGAGTGCACCGGCGGTGTCTGGGCGCCGCCCCCGGCCGGCGTTTGCTACTACTTCGCCTTCGGCAACTACACCTGGGCCAACAGGCTCTGGAACAACGGGTTCTTCGGCAACCCGACCAACGGCGACCTGGCGCTGGCCACGCAGCCGCACAACCCCGGCAACTGCTTTCATGCCAACACCGACCCCGCCCGGCCGGGCGGCACGCCGACCATGGACCCACCCAACCTCCAGTCGGGCGCGCCCTACTACCCGTGCGGTCAGGCCAATGGCGGGGACTTCAACGTCCTCGCGGCGGAGGCCCTCTGCGCCACCCAGCTGCTGGCGCCCTGTCCCAACCTGCCCGGCTTCGGCTACCCTCGCACGACCGGCGTGACGCTGTCCATGCCGCCGGCGCAGCCGACGATGTCAAATCCCTGCGCGGGCGTGCCCCGCAACCCGTGGTGCCCCTAGGGCGTTAGCGGGAGACGGTCGCCGAGGCCGGGGGGCTGCCCGGCGGCGCCCCGAACGCGTTGGTCGAGTAGGCGATGCCGGCCGCCAGGCCCAGGACGGCGATCGCCGCCGCGACCAGGGTGACAACGCCTCGCCGCTTCTTGGTGACGATGGCCGCCAGCAGCTCGGGGCGGGGCATGGTGATGGTCAGGTAGGGCTCGCTGGGCTGGATGTTCAGCGCCGCGATCCGGGGATCGATGGTCCGGATCGCCGTCACCTTCCTCTTGGGGGGCGCCATGACCAGGGTCTCCGCCTTCGCGGCAGCCGCGGCCACGACCGCCACCCGCGGCGCCGGAGCCGAGGAGTACATCGCGGTCAGGATGGCGTCGGTCAGCGCCTGGCAGCTCGGCCAGCGATTGGCGGGGTCCTTGTCAAGGCCGCGGAGCAGAGCTTCGTCGACGGCGGGAGCGAGTCCGGGCCGGAGCACCGACGGCGCCTCGGGCTGCCTGGTCAGAAGGGCGACCAGGACCTCGCTGACGGTGTCGCCGGGGAAGGGAACCTGGCCGGTGATGAGCTCGTAGGCGAGCGCTGACAGGGAGTACTGGTCGGCGGCCGGCCCGATCGCGTTGCCCTCGGCTTGCTCGGGTGACATGTAGGCCGGCGTCCCGGCGAAGAGGCCGGTGGCGGTCGCCGAGGGCTGCTCCATCAGGCGCGCCAGGCCGAAGTCCACGATGACCGGCGACCCGGTCATGTCGAGCAGGACGTTGGCCGGCTTCACGTCCCGGTGGACGATGTTCTGGCGGTGGGCGAAGTCGAGGCCCTTGGCGATGCCGTCGAGCACCGCCAGCGCCTCGCCGTCGGTCAGCGGCTCCTGGGCGATCCGGTCACCGAGGGAGCCCCCGGCGATGAAGTCGAAGACGATGTAGGGCGTCCCTTCGTGCTCGCCGGTGTCGAGCACCTGGACGATGTTGGGGTGGTCGAGTCGCCGCAGCGCGCGCGATTCGCGGACGAAGCGAGCCTTCGCGGTCGCCTCGTGGATGTTGGGCAGGAACTTCATGGCGACCGTGCGCTGGAGGCCGTTGTGCCAGCCGCGGTGAACCACCGCGGAGGCGCCCTGACCGATCCGATCCTGGACCGTGTAGGCGCCGATCGTCGTTCCTTCTTGAATCACTCGAAGCTTCCCCGTGCGTAGTTAAGTTCGGAGCGCAGGCATGCCGGCGACGCTTGAGAGTCGTTTCGCGAACATCGAGGGCCGAAGCCGAGAATGCTTCGCGTGGAGGTGCTGGTGACGGGCGGCACCGGCGCCCTCGGCCGGCAGGTCGTGAAGCGGCTCCGGGAGCGGGGCCACAGGGCCGTGGTCTTGAGCCGGCAGCCGGGTGCAGGCGGCGACTGGCGGCGCGGCGACCTGGCTACCGGCGAGGGCCTGGCCGAGGCCGTGGCGGGCATGCAGGGGATCGTGCACGCGGGCTCGGCGACGGTCCAGCCGCATCGCTACCGGGTCACCGACCTGGAAGGCACGCGCCGCCTCCTCGACCTGGCCTCGGACGCGGGCGTGCGCCATCTCGTCTATGTCTCCATCGCCGGCATGGAAGGCGTCAACTACCCGTACTACCGGTGGAAGCTCGCCGCCGAGCGGGTCGTCGCCGGCGGGAAGGTGCCCTGGTCGACGCTCCGGGCGACGCAGTTCCACACCCTGCTGGAGGTCTTCCTGGGCGGGATGGCGGCGGTACCCGGCCTGCTCATGGTGCCCTTTCGCTGGCAGTTCCAGCCGGTCGACACCCGCGACGTCGCCGAGCGCCTGGTGGAGGTCGTCACCGGCGAGCCGGGCGGGCTGCTCTCCGACTATGGCGGGCCGGAGGTGCGCGACTTCAAGAGCCTCGCCGAGTCCTGGCTGAGGGCGCGCCGGATGCGTCGCCGGCTGCTCAACCTGCCGCTCCCCTTCCAGTTCAGCCGTAAGTTCGCCGAAGGTCGCCTGCTCTGCCCCGAACACAAGGACGGGACGATCACCTGGGAGCAATACCTGGGGCGCCGCTATGGCGCCGCGCAAGAAACCGCGCAACAGGATTAGGCTGACTGTCGATTCCGGCCAGTCCTCGTTCGTCGTCTGGGTCAAAAGGCAGCAGGCCAACTTGTGGAGGTATTTTTCCAACCATGTCCGACGCCAAGCAGACCGTCCGCCAGGTTGAGGAGGCGTGGGCGCGCAACGATCTCTCCGCGCTCGACTCGCTGATCGCCCAGGACCTGAACAGCCACGACGCCATTCCCGCTGGCCGCCTTTCCGGACCGGAAGGTGAGCATCGACAAGCTCTTCGGTGACGGTGACCTCGTCTGCGTTCAGACCACCGTCAAAGGCACCAACACCGGCAGCTTCATGGGTGCGCCGGCGACCGGCCGGCCGATCGACATCACAGCGATCAGCATCTACCGGCTGGCCGACGGCAGGGTGGTCGAGCACTGGGGCTTGAACGACGCCACCGCGCTGATGATGCAGCTGGGCCTGATGCCGGCTCCCGGAGCCGGAGCGCCCGCATAGGCTGAACGCCTAGCCGAGAGGTAGGAAGAGGCGGATCGTCGTCCCCTTTCCGGGGCGGCTTTCCGCCTCGATCCGCCCGCCGTGGGCCTTGACGACGTCGCGGGCGATCGCCAGGCCGAGGCCGGTCCCGGTCGAAGACGGGCCTTTGACGTAGCGCTCGAAGACGCGGTGCAGGACGTCGGGCGGGATCCCGTCGCCGGTGTCGGCGACCGTCAACGCGACGCCGTCCGCCTCCCGCCGCGCCGCCACGGTCACCGAGCCGCCGGCCGGCGTGTGCCGGATCGCGTTGCTGAGCAGGTTCCCGAGCACGCCTCGAACCCGCGCCGCGTCGAGCTCCAGCTCCGGCAGCGCCGGTTCCATCTCGGCTTTCACGTCCACACCCTTCTGCTCCGCGGCGCCTGCGAAGGCGGCCAGGCTGTCGTCGACGAGCTCGCGGAGGTCGGTGAGGCCACGACGCAGCGGCAGCGCCCCCGCGCCCGCGTGGACGCGGGTGCCGAGGTCGGCGACCAGGTCCTCGAGGGTTCGCGTGGCCTCCAGGATCGGCGCCAGGTGGTCGGCGTCCGCCGCGTAGACACCGTCCGCGATCGCCTCCGCCTGGCCACGGATGATCGACAAAGGCGTGCGCAGCTCGTGGGTCAGGTCGGCCAGCATCGCCTGCCGCAGGTCGTCGCGGGCCTCCAGCTGGGCGCTCATGGCGTTGAAGGCGCGGACCACCGGTCGCAGAGCGCGCGGCACCCTCTCGTCGATCCTGACCGCGTAGTCGCCGGTCTCAATTCGCGCGGCGGCCTGGAGCAGCTTCGCCGCGCCCCGGCCCAGCCCTTGCGCGTGCATCACCAGCGCGAAGAGGACGATGCCCAGTGCCGCGGCGACCAGCAGGCGCCCGCCGGGGCTGCCCGGGAAGCTGCCGGGGACGGCCCTGATCAGCAGGTAGGCGAGGGCGGCGCCGGTGGCGACGAGCAGCGTCAGCACGGCTGCGAAGAGGGCGACGGCAAGTAGGAAGCGCCTTCCCCTGAGGCGGCCGCGGACCCAGCTGGGCGGCCCCTGCGGCGGCCAGGGCTCGCTCTCCGGCCACCAGGGAGGCCGCTGCCGGGGCCGGCGGCCCCAGGGCGGCCCTGGCGGCCTCATCGATCGAGGTCCGCGAAGCGGTAGCCGACGCCGAAGACGGTCTGCAGGTAGCGGGGCGACCGCGGGTCGGGCTCGAGCTTGCGGCGGATGTTCTTGACGTGGGCGTCGATGGCCCGCTCGTAGGACTCGAAGGCCACCCCGTGGATGGCGTCCAGCAGCTGGGAGCGGGTGAAGACCCGGCCGGGCTGGCGCGCCATCGCGGTCACCAGCTGGAACTCGGTCGAGGTGAGCTCCACCCGCCTGCCGGCGATGATCAGCTCCATCCGCGGGAGGTCGACCTCGACCTCCTTGCCGACCCGGAAATGGTCCGGTCCGGCGGCCGCGGCCTCCGCACGGCGGAGCACAGCGCGCACCCGCGCCACCAGCTCCTTGGGGCTGAAGGGCTTGGTCAGGTAGTCGTCGGCGCCCAGCTCGAGGCCGACCAGCTTGTCGGACTCCTCGCCCCGGGCGGTCAGCACGATGACGGGCAGGAAGCCGTCGCGGCGCAGCGAGCGCAGCACGTCGAGCCCGTCCAGGCCGGGCAGCCCGAGGTCGAGGACGAGGAGGTCCGGCCGGCGCGTGCGGGCCGAACGCAGCGCGCCCGGCCCGTCCGACTCCGTCTGGACCGCGAAACCGGCGTGCTCCAGGTAGTCCCGGACGAGGGCCAGGATCTGGGGCTCGTCGTCGACCACCAGGATGTTCTTCACGCCTTGGGAGTCTCCTCATCGGAGTGCGCCTTACGGTGCCACTCGCTGAGCCGCTCCTCCATCGCGCCCGGTCCACCCGGCCCGCCAGGCCCGTATCCGCGCATCCCGTAGGGACCGCCCCTGCCCCAGCGGCGGGGCCGGAAAACGAGGAACAGGATCAGCAGGAAGAACAGGAACCCGAAGAACGGGAAGATCCCGAAGAGGGGGAAGAACCCGTAGCCGTAGTGGTAGGGCATGGTCCCGTCGGCCGCGCCCGCCGTGGTCGCGACCTTGGTCGCCAGGCCGGCGCCGTAGGCGAGGTAACCGACGACCCCCGCGATCAGAGCCGTGGTAACCGCCCAGATGAGGAACCAATCCTCCCCAGGAGTTGTGAACGAGCCGTGAAGGCTGTTGGGAGGACTTAGGTGACGTCGCGCTGGCGGACGAGGATGGCCGAGCCGACCACGAACACCGCCACGTAGATGAGGAGGACGGTCACCGCGTGGTTCGCGTCCGCCAGTGGTTTGACCGCCGGCTGGCCGGCCGCCCTGATCGCGGTGCCGAAGGACTGGGCCAGGTAGCCCGTGTTGGCGATCGGGAACCACTGCTGGATCTGCTTGACCACGTCACCGCCGACCGAGGCGAGGATGTTGAGGAGGATCCCCTCGATCAGGATCGCGTAGGCCAGCCCGAGCCCGATCGCCATCGCCGACTGCCGGAAGAGGGTGGCGAGGCCGAACCCGAAAGCGGCCCAGAAGCCGAAGATCAGCCAGGCGGCCGCCACACCCTTCTCGATGTCGATCAGGGCGGGGAAGTCGGTGCTCTTTCCGTCGACGAGGGCGATCACGTAGCTGGAGCCCGCGTCGACCGCGAAGAGCAGCACCACCGTGAGCAGCACCGTCAGCGCCAGGGCCAGGACCTTGCCCACGAGCATCGAGACCCGGCTCGGGTGTTGGGTGAACAGCGTCTTGACCGTGCCCCAGCCGTACTCGCTGCCCTGGCTGAGCACACCCAGGATGAGCGCGAAAACACCGCCCAGGGTCGACCACTGGTTCAGGGTCTGCTTTACGAAACTGGCCGGGTAAAGGATCACCTTCAATTGATCGAAGGTGGGCGCTCCGGGTGCCTGGTTCCGGGTGGCGCCCGCCGGCGGGTGGGTGAACAGGTACCAGGAGAGGGCGTAGCCGAGCAGCACCGCGAGCATCAGCAGGAGCCCGATGCAGACCCAGATGGCCGGCCGCTTGACCGTCTTGTAGAGCTCCCCGCGAAAGGCGGCGACCAGGTTCACAGTCCCCCTTGGGTTCCGGTCAGCTCCATGAAGACCTCCTCCAGGGAGCGCTCGGCGGTCCTGAGCTCGGTCACCTCCACCCCGGCCTCGACCAGCTGGCGGTTGATCTGGGAGGTCCGGCCGAGGTCCACCTTGAGCCGGAAGGCCCCGTCCTCGACGGTCACGTTCGGTGACCCGGCGACCGCTTCGAGAACCTTTCGCGCCTTGTCCGCCGGAGCGGCGCGGACGATCAGGTGGGCCGCTCCCCGGAGGTCGTCGATGGTGCCCTCCGCGACCAGCTTGCCCTTCTGGATGACCCCGATCCGTGAGCACATCAGCTCGACCTCGTTGAGGAGATGGCTGGAGATCAGCACCGTCCGCTCGCCCTGGCCGATCTGGATGATCAGGTTGCGCATGTCCGCCATGCCTTGGGGGTCGAGCCCGTTGGTGGGCTCGTCGAGGATCAGCAGCTCAGGCTCCTTCAGCAGCGCTGAGGCGACGCCCAGCCGCTGCTTCATGCCCATCGAGTAGGTCGCGAACTTGTGCTTGGCACGGGGCGTCAGCTCGACCTGGTCGAGGGCGGGGCCGATCCGCGAATAGGGCACGCCGCAATAGTCGGCGAGCACGCGCAGGTTGTCGTAGCCGGACAGGTAGGGGTAGAAGGCCGGCGTCTCGACGATGGCGCCGATCTTCGCCAGCGACGCCGGTGAGCCGGGCGCGGAGCCGGCCACCCGGGCGCTCCCGGTCGTGGGCTTGATCAGGCCCAGGAGCATCCTCAGCGTCGTCGTCTTGCCGGCGCCGTTGGGGCCCAGGAAGCCGTAAACCTCGCCCCGGAACACGTTCAGCTGGAGGTTGTCGACGGCGACCACGCCGTTGCCGTAACGCTTGCTGAGGCCGGTGGTCTCGACAACGGTCTCTTGCAACACGCTGTGCAAAAGACTAGCCCAGGCTGCGGATGATCAGCGCGTCGCCCTGGCCGCCGCCGCCGCAGAGGGTCGCGGCGCCGAGCTCGGCGCCCCGCCGCCGCAGCTCGCAGGCCAGGGTCAGAACCAGCCGCGCGCCGCTCGCCCCGATCGGGTGGCCGAGGGCGACCGCGCCGCCGTTCACGTTGACCAGCTGCTCGTCGAGGCCGAGCATCCGGGTGGCGTTGAGGGCGACCGCCGCGAAGGCCTCGTTGATTTCGACAAGGTCGAGGTCGGACGCCTTCAGCCCGGCCTTCTCCAGCGCCCGGGCGAGGGCCAGCGCGGGGACTGTGTGCAGCCACCCGTAACGGTCGGCGGACATGCCGTGGGCGACGATCTCGGCCAGGGGTTGAAGACCCGCCTCGGCGGCGCGACGCTTCGACATCACGACCACGGCCGCGGCGCCGTCCGAGATCTGCGATGCGTTGCCGGCGGTGATGGTGCCGTCCTTGCGGAAGGCGGGTGCGAGCTTGGCCAGCACTTGAGGGGTGCTGTCGGCCCGGAACCCTTCGTCCCGCTCCACGACCACGCCCGCGCCTTTCGACCCGGGCGCCTCGACCGGCACGGTTTCCGGGGCCAGGCGCCCTTCAGCCCAGGCCGCCGCGGCCCGCGCGTGGGACCTGGCCGCCCACGCGTCCTGCTCCTCGCGGCCGATCTCCAGCTCGCGGTTGATGTCGTCCGAGGATTCGCCCATGTGGGCTTCGAGGAAGGTCGACCAGAGCCCGTCGTGGACCATCGAATCCACCATCTCCGTGTTGCCCAGGCGGGCGCCGAAGCGGGCCTTGGGAACCACGTAGGGAGCCTGGGACATCGACTCCATGCCACCCGCGACGGCGACCTCGATCTCGCCGGCGCGGA
>VBHN01000103.1 GCA_005881155.1 Chloroflexota bacterium
AATGCAATCTGCAAGAGAAGCGCCCGGTTAGCGGCTCAGAGCCACCATATTGCGGGTTGCTACTGATAATGGGAAGCTATCGCCAGCACCAGCGGATCCAGCGCGAGCTGGGCTGACCTTTTGAAGCCGGTGAAGCCGATCACACGCCGCACAGCTGTCGGCGCTCTGGTTGCGGGCGGTGGCCTGCTCGGACTCGGCCTGGTTGGCGGCTACCTGCTTCGAGATGTATTGAGGTCTGTAATGCCGTCCAGTCAGGGCGGGATGATGCGCGGCGGGATGATGGGCAGCGCGACCTCTGCCGACATGAGTCTCTACCAGGATCTCTTCAACCGGCACAATGAGATTCGCAGGACGGTTGTGGAAAGCCCTGGTGGGATCAGCACCACGACCGAATCTGACATCCCAGCCTTGACAGCGCAGCTCCAGGCCCACGTCTCCAGCATGTACAGCCATCTCGACCAGCGGGCTGAAGTCACGTGCATGAGCAACAGCCTGCCGACTCTCTTCCGTAACGCGGGCGGCTACAAACGACAGGTCGCGCTGACTTCAAAGGGCGTGACCGTGACGGAGACATCGACTGATCCAGCGTTGACCGCGGCCATCCGACGCCACGCTCAGGAGGTCAGTGGCTTCGTCCGAGATGGGATGCCGGCGATGATGCGGGGAATGATGGGAGGCTGATCGCCTCACCCAGCGTGGTCATGATCGTCTGAACCGATTCCGGCGCCTTCCAGGGCCTCGTTGGCCTCGCCGCGAATCCACCAGATGAGTGCCAATGCGGCGACTGGATCGGCCCACCACCAACCGAGAAGTTGGTTCAACACGAGGCCGACGAGGGTCGTGCCGGCCAAGTAGAGACAGACCGCCGAGCAGGCGGCGTCGCCCTTGAGGGCCGGGCTTCCGAGGCGATCGGCCAGATTCAGGCGCCATCGCCAGAGGGCGGCCATGACGAGGATGGCGGCAACCATAAGGCCGATACCGAGCGGGGAAGCTTCAGGTCGCACGCCCAGGAGGAGAGAAGCTGCGCTCGACAGCAGGATGTAGCCGATGACTGCGTACAGTGCCCAGCCGACCAGGCCCGAGGCCCGGCGCTCTCCGTCGCGAACGGCGGCGTCGCTTCCCTGCTCGCTCCGCCTCAGCAGCTGGCGCAGCACAACGCCGGCTGTGAACAATTCAATGAGGCTGTCGGCGCCGAAGGCGGTCAGGGCGATGGAGCGGGCGGCGATGCCCGACCCGATCGCCACCGCAGCCTCGAGCAGCATCCAGACGAGGACCAGCAACTGTGCCAGCCGCGCCTGCCGGAGCGGCGTTCGCAAGCTGAATGCGCTTGTCGCCATGTGGCAGTAGTCTCGCGGTTTCCTACCGGCTGCGGGTTCCGCGACCGCTTTCGGGCACCATCGTTTCGCGCATTCGGACCGCGACGAGCACTCCTGATGCCCCGGTCAGGGCGGCCACGGTGACGATGGCCGCGCTGAAGCCGGCGACGTCGGCGATGACGCCGGCCACGATCGCTCCGACCGCGTAGCCGGCGTCACGCCAGAGCCGATAGATTCCGACCGAGGTCGCTCTGTCGGGAGTTCGCGCTGCATCGCCGATGACGGCGAGCAGCGTCGGGTAGACGAGAGCGGTACCAACGCCCAGCAGCACACTTTCGACGATCCACCAGGCCATGCCGGGAAGGACCACTAAGCCCGCGATAGCAAGTGACTGGATCAGCATTCCGGCCACGATCAGGCGCTTTCGGCCGAGATGGTCGCTGATCCACCCGGTGCCCAGCTGTCCAGCGCCCCAGACCGCGGGATAGGCACCGGCCAGGAGCCCGATCTCGCGGAGCCCGAGCCCATGGGCCGCAAAGAAGAGCGGCAGCAGCGCCCAGGCCATGCCGTCGTTGAGGTTGTTCACCATCCCCGCCTGGCAGGCGCTGGACATCGTGCGGTCGCGAAAGCTCACGTTGAGCACGAGCTTGCCCACCAGCTCCGTCGGCGCCGCCCCCGCCGATTCGAGCTCGACGTGTCCAGCGGTCTCGCGGGTTAGCAGGGACAGCAGAAGGCCGCCTGCGGCGAGGACCTCGGCCAGCAGGTAGGGAATGGGCCGGATCCCATAGCTGGCGGCGAGGAAGCCGGCAGCCGCGGCAGCCGCCGAGACCGCCAGGTAGCCGGAGGCTTCGTTCAGGCCCAAGGCGAGCCCGCGCCGGCGGGGTCCGACGAGGTCGATCTTCATGTTCACTGTGGTCGACCAGGCCAGGCCCTGGTTGACTCCCAGCAGGACGTTCGCGAACACCACCCAGCCCCAGGACGGGGCAAAAATGATCAGCACCGGAACGGGGAGCGCCGCTGCCCATCCCACCAGCAGGATCGTGCGACGGCCAAGGCGATCCGCGAGCCGGCCGGCGACCAAGTTGCTGGCAGCCTTTACCAGGCCGAAGCTGATCAGGAAGGAGAGGATCGCGGCCCGGCTGGCGAGGTGGAAGTCATGCCCGGCGAGAGGCGCCAGGGTCGACCGCTCCACCCCCACCACGCCTCCGACGAAGGCGTTGATTGCCACCAGCAGGGCGAACTGCCGCCAGTTCGCTCGCAGCCCCAGACGGATTGCCCGCACCGCCGTCCCGCCGCTGACGCGACTCAGGCGACCGCGCAGCGGTTGGATCCTGCCTCCAGCTCGGACGGATCCTCCGGGAGCTCGCCGCGTTCGTTGAGGTCGGTGATGAGGGAGTGGTTTGGCGGGCTGGGCGGGATGCGTGCGAGTACCGCCTCGACGAATTCGGGTCCCGTCAGCCGTGCCAGAGCGACCCTCTCCCCGATCTCCGCGATCGTGGTCGCCAGAAGCTGACCGTCGAAAGCGATGGGCTCCGAGACGTGGCCGGGGAACACCATCGTGCTCGAAGGGAGTGTCAGCAGGCGGCTGATCGACTGGTGGAGTTGTCGCGCGCGCGAGGCCGACTCTTCATCGGAGCCGCCCTCGAGGTCGGGTCGTCCAACACCGGCGAGGAACAGGGTGTCGCCCGTGAACGCTGCGGCCTGCTCGAGCAGGTAAGTTGTGCTCTCCGCGGTGTGACCTGGCGTGCGCAACGCAACCAGAGCGTCAGAACCGAAGCGAATTCGGTCGCCATCGTCAACTGGTCGAAACGGATGACGGCTTCGATTCTGGGCCGGCAGCCAGAGCTCAGCGCCCTCTTGCTGGGCGAGCGCCCGCGAACGAGAGAGGTGATCGGCGTGGATATGGGTGTCGACCACGGCCCTCAGCCGCCAGCCGTGGTCCTTGAGCAATCGAACGTAGACGCTGGGATCGACCGAGGCGTCGATGACGACGGCCTCGGACTCTGATCCGACGATGTAGGAGAGGCAACCCTTTCCGGTCCGGCGGACCTGGACAACCCGGTGTCCAGAGGCGGCGGCCTCGGCCGTGTTCCAGGCCAGCGACCAAGCGCGCATGCCGCCCTCCAGGGTCAAGGCTTTGACGCCTCTTGCCCTCAGAAGCGCGGTGGCCTTTGCAGCGGTCCTGCCAATGCCACACACGGTCACCACCGGGTCCGGTCCCAGGTCCCGACCGGCGAGCAGACCGAGACTGCCGGCGTTGACAGCGTCGTAAGCGTCCATATGCAGACTGCCGGGGATCGACCACTCGCGATCGGCGGCGATCCTGATATCGACCACGGTCACCGGCCTGCCTGCCGACAGCAGGTCCCGCAGTTGCTCGGTCGAGATCGTGTCAGCTGGCATCGCCCTCACCAGCCGGCCGGCGGCCGCAGATCACCACATAGCCGAGGTAGGGGACCGCACGCGAGACCCGCGGCATGATCCACCTCATCCGACGCCGGGCCGTGCCATTCAGCATCGCTCGGGCCATCACCCGGACACTGTTTCCGATTCCTTCGTCGGAGATGAATCCGCGAGCAGTCATCATCTCGAAGGGACCGGTTCTGACCTGTAGGTCGACCAGGCCCGCCGACCCGTAGCGGGCCAGCCAGTCCTCAACGGTTTCGAAGAGCATGCCCGGGCAAAGCTCGCCGAGAAAAGACTGACGGGCCTGCGTGGTAGGTGGCCGCCGCCAGTGGAACTCGGTAGCGAGCACAAGGCCGCCAGGCCGGCACACCCTGACCAGCTCGCGGATCGCTCGGTCGCGATCGACGAACATCGTCACCGCTTCCGCCACGACCCGATCGAAGCGTCCGTCCTCGTATTGCAGGGCGCAGATGTCAGCCGGCTCCACCGACACCCGTCCAGCGAGTCCGGCGGAGTCGACGTTCGCGATGGCCCGATCTCGCATGTCGGCCGAGATGTCGGCCGCCGTGACCGTTACCCCAAAGCGACTTGCCATCTCGATCGCAGTGGTCGCGGCACCACAGCCGATGTCCAGGACCTGCTGGCCGGGCGCCATTCGGGCGAACCCCAGCAGCTCCTCTGTTGCTTTGCGCCCACCAGGGTGGATTACCTGCTTGCCCAGGAGTCCGAAGAGTAGGTAGGGGTCCGCCTCCCCGATTGGAACCCGCCTGGTTTCAACCATCTGCCCGCCACCTCCAGGAGTCGTTTGGGCGCATTGTGGAGCGCCTTCTTCAAATTGTCAAGGTATCAATTGAGAACGAGACAAACACTCGAAGTCCGTGCATAATGCCGATCGATGCCTAACCGAGCCCTCAAGGCCGAGCTGTTCGATGAGTTCGCTCGTGCCGCCCAGGCGCTGGCCAGCGGGCGTCGGGTCGAGATCGTCGACGTTCTCGCCAACGGTGAGCGCAGCGTCGAAGAGCTGTCTCGACAGGTGGCCATGTCGGTCGCCAACACGAGCCGCCACCTCCAGATCCTGAAGGAAGCCGGACTGGTAGCCGCAACCCGGAACGGCACCCGTGTGCAGTACCGGCTCGCCTCGCCTGCCGTTTACGGATTCTGGGTAGCGCTGCGCTCGCTCGCCGCCGAAAGGCTCCCAGGCGTCAAAGGGCTTGTGGACGTGTACCTCGGTTCGCGTGAAGGACTGGAACCGATCAATGCCGAGGAATTGCTGGCCAGGCTCAGTGCCGGCGAGCCGCTGGTGGTGGTCGATGTCCGACCGACTGAGGAGTATCGGGCCGCTCACGTTACGGGGGCGCTTTCGATACCGCTCGAGGAGCTGGCGCAGCGGCTCCGGGAGCTGCCGCGCGATCGTGAGATCGTGGCTTACTGCCGCGGTCCCTACTGCGCCTTTGCGCCGGAGGCCGTCCGAATGCTGCGCGAACATGGTTACGCCGCACGACATCTGAGCGAAGGATTGCCGGAATGGGCCGCTGCCGGGAACGAAGTTGCATCGGCGTCAGCCGGCCCGATTGCGGCGCGCCGGTGAGGAGACCGCTTGACCGAATGAGGGCGAGCAAAGTCGCCGACTCGACTCGTAGGCTCTGGCCGTGCTAGTAGGTGAGCGCGACTCGGGCCTCCGGCTGGCGGAGTTGGTTGCTGTGTTCTCATTGGCCATGGACCTGGGCATGGGCCAGCCCATGGAGCACGTCCTCCGCTCATGGCTCATCGCCACTCGACTCGGCGACCACCTCGGCGTGGCGCCTGATCAACGTGGTTCCTTGTACTACGTGGTGACCCTCGCCTGGGTCGGCTGCGTCGCGGACACGCCGGAGGTGGCGAATTGGTTCGGCGACGACATTGCCTACCGGGGCGACAGTTACCGGGTCGACATGACCGGGCTGCCCCTGCTCGGGTTCATGCTCGGCCACGCTGGGGCAGGCAAATCGGCGCTCGACCGACTCAGGCTCGCCGCCAACCTGGTCGCGACGGGTGGTAGTGCGATCGAGAGGGGCATGATGTCCCATTGCCTGACAACGGGGCGGATGGCCGAGCGGCTCGGTCTGGGCGCCGACGTGAGCGACCCGCTGCAACAGGTCTTCACCCGATGGGACGGCAAGGGAGTCCCGGGCGGTGTCGGTGGCGAGGCGATCGCCCTTCCGATGCGGCTGTTCCACCTGGCCGATGTCGTCGAGGTGTTCCATCGCGCTCAGGGGACCGAACGCGCCGTCGAGGTGGCCCGGGACCGGCGCGGCAGCCACTTCGACCCAGGCGTGGTCGATGCGTTCTGCGCCGTCGCAGGGGACGTGCTCGGCGATCCAACGACCGAGGTTGACTGGCAGGCACTGATTGCGGACGAGCCATCGCTGCAGCGGCGCCTGAGCCAAGGGGAACTCGATGCGGCACTGGAGGCCGTCGCCGACTTCACCGACCTGCGATCGCCATCGCGAGCCGGGCATTCCCGCGGCGTGGCCGACCTTGCTGCTCGGGCGGCCGCGCACGCCGGCCTTCCCGACGCAGACATCGTCACCGTGCGCCGGGCCGGCTTGCTGCACGACATCGGGTTGCACGGCGTCTCCGCATCGATTCTCGACAAGCCGGGTCGGTTGTCGGAGTCGGAGTCGGAGCGGATGCGGATGCACGCCTACTACACGGAGCGGATGCTCGCCCGGCCGCCGGCCCTCGCGCGGCTGGGCGCCATCGCCGCACTGACTCACGAACGCTGCGACGGTTCCGGATACCACCGCGGTCTGGCCGGGCCGGCCATTCCCGCCACCGGTCGGCTGCTCGCCGCCGCCTGTTCCTATCACGCCATGACCGAACCACGCTCGCACCGTCCAGCAATGACCGCCAAGCAGGCCACGGCGGAGCTTCGGGGGGACGTCCGCGCCGGCCGTCTCGACCCCATGGCGGTAGACGCGGTCCTGGCCGGCGCGGGCCAGAGCCAGGGCAAACGACGAACGGGACCGGCTGGCCTCACCCCCAGGGAGGTCGAGGTGCTGACCCTCATCGCCCGCAGTGCCTCCAATCGCCAGGTTGCCCGGAAGCTGGGCATCACCGCCAAGACGGCCGGCACCCACATCGAGCGCATCTATAACAAGATCGGTGCGTCGAGCCGCTCCACAGCCACCCTCTTTGCCCTGCAGCACGGACTTCTGGACACACTCGAGCCCGTCGATTTGTAGGGCGAATCCCCGACGACGGCAGGAACGAGCCTGCTTACGCTACAGCACATCATGAAGACGGTCACCGATCTCGCAACCGATGGTTCTGCTGTGGCTGAGAGCAACGTCCCGCAGAGGTTCCTGGAGCTGCTGGCTGCCCGCGACTTCGAGCCCCTGGCAAAGACCCTCACGAGCGACGCGACCGCGCGGTTTCTGCTTCCACACGGCCTGGAGGAGTACGCGGGAGGAGACGCGATCGTCGGTCGAATCAAGAGCTGGTTCGAGTCGGCGTCCGGGTTCGATCTCGCGACTTCGAGCGAGGAGCGGATCGGACAGCGTCAGCGCCTCAGCTGGCGGTTCAGCGTTGTGCGGGACGGCCGCTCGGAGGTGATCGAGCAGCTCGTATTCCTGGACATCGGCGACCGCGGAATCGATCGGTGGAGGTCTTCGAGGCGGGCACCATGGGCTGCGCCGATGGCCTGGCTCAGGAGTTCCGGCGTCGGATCGCCGAGGTGCCGATTGGCGGATCGCTGGAGGTCGTCGTCAGCGATCCCGCTGCCAAAGAGGATCTGCCCTCGCTGGCAAGGCTGCTCGGGCAGCGGGTCACGTCAACCGAGGCGCACGATGACGGGCGCCTCACCATCACCGTGGAGAGACAGAAATGAACGAGAAGCTCATCTTCAACTGCACCTGGGGCCGGGAAGACCCGGAGCGGGCAACGTTGCCCTTCATTGCAGCCAACATCGCGGCCACCGCCGGACAGGAAGCTGTCGTCCTCTGCACGATCGAAGCGGTTCGCCTGGGTTGCAACGGCGGAAGCGAGGGCGTCGAGGCGGCCGGGCTGCCGAAGCTACGGGATCTGATGGCCGAGTTCATCGCCAACCAGGGCAAGGTGTGGCTCTGCGGCGCCTGTGCCAAACCGCGAGGCATCACCGAAGACCAGCTGGCGTCGGGCGTGACCATTGTCGGGGCTGCCAAGGTGGTCGAGGAAGTCGTTGCCGGCGCCAAGACAGTCGCCTTCGCCTAAGGTTCAGCGGGAGAACGGAACAATTCAAATGGCTGAGATCCTGGAGCTGGTCGACCTCGATGAATTGCGCAGAGAGGTGCGGGACAAGTACCGAGCGGTCGCGCAGGACCCCTCTGGCGACTTCCACTTCCACACCGGTCGCGCGCATGCGATTCGACTCGGCTACCCGGCAAGCCCGCTCGACCAGCTCCCGGACGAAGCCTGCGCAGCCTTTGCGGGAGTGGGCAACCCCTTCTTCTGGGGCGGCCCCAAACCCGGAGACAAGGTCGTGGACCTGGGTTCCGGAGCCGGCATGGATTCATTCTTGGCGGCACTCTGGACAGGACCGAGCGGCCGCGTGATCGGCGTTGACATGACGCCGGAGATGATCGATCGCAGCCGTGCGATGGCCGCCAAGCTGGGCCTCGGGAACGTCGAATTTCGGCAGGGCGTGATCGAGGACCTGCCGGTGGAGGACAGGTGGGCCGACCTCGTCATCTCGAATGGGGTGATCAATCTCTGCCCCGACAAGCTCGGCGTTTACCGCCAGATCGCGCGCGTCCTTCGGCCGGAAGGCCGTATGACCGTCGCGGATATCTGTCTTGAGCGGCCCGTACCCGAGGAAGCCCTTCGCGACATCGACCTCTGGACCGGTTGAATCGCTGGTGCCCTGCCGTGCGCAGGGTGGGAGACGGTGATCGGCGGTGCCGGGCTGGTCGAGATCGAGCTGGCTAATCCGGTCGATACCTTCGCTGGCGCCGGGGGAGAGGAGAGTGCTCGGGAGTTCGGGACGTTGGGTTATTCGATTCGAGCCAGCAAACCAACGTGAGGGCCAACCACATTCGGAGCGGCGCTTGACCGATTGCTGCACGCCCAAGGGATACCGAACGATCTTCAGCGAGAAG
>VBHN01000116.1 GCA_005881155.1 Chloroflexota bacterium
CGCCGGCCTGGAGGACCTGGCCCATCAGCACGTAGTCGACGTCGGCACCCTGGAGGCCGGACCGCTCGACCGCGGCCGCGATCGCGACGCCGCCCAGCTCGACGGCCGGCAGCGAGCTCAGGCCGCCGCCGAACCTCCCGATCGGCGTCCGCGCGCCGGCGACGATCACCGATCCGGCATCAGCGTCCTTGCGCATCCTCGACCTCCACGCCCGTCGAGTTCAGGAAGCCGGCCGTCATCCGGTAGAAGCCGACCAGGAGCAGCAGCGGGTGGTGGGCGAGAGTGTGCCGAAGATGTTCAGCGGCCGGCCGCCCCGCTGCGGGGAGGCGGCGAGGCTCTCCAGGGCCTCCGGCGGTGCCGGGTCGGCGGGGGCGATGCGCGGCGCCATCCCGATGAACCGTAACCGAAGGGGCAGCCCCCACGCTGCTGAAACCAATGGGGCTGCCGCAGCGCGCGGTCAGCAACCTGATTTGCTAGACGTACAGCCTCGTGACCGTCTCCGCCACGCAGGCCGGCTTCTCCTGGCCCTCGACCGCGATCGTCACCTCGTTGACGACCTGGATCCCGCCCTGGACGTCCTCGATGGAAAGGTTCTTGACGGTGGCCCGCACCTTCGAGCCGACCTTCACCGGCGACGGGAAGCGCACCCGGTTGAGCCCGTAGTTGATGCCCATCCGCACGCCGTCGATCTTGAGCAGCCCTGCGGTCAAGGACGGGATCAGGGAGAGCGTCAGGAAGCCATGGGCGATCGGCGCCCCAAAGGGTCCCTGCTTGGCGCGCTCCACATCTACGTGGATCCACTGGTGGTCACCGGTCGCGTCGGCGAACTGGTTGATGCGGTCCTGGTCGACCTGCAGCCACCCGCTCTCGCCGAGCGGCTGGCCCTGCAGCGCCTTGTAGCCCTCGATTCCACTGATCGTCTTCATCTCTCCATGATTGTCTCATCCGGCAACTTCGCTTCGGCATCTGCATGGACCAGAACCAGGGCTGGGAGAGGACGGTCGAGCGCTGGCGCCGTTTCGAGGAGCTCGGCTTCGACAGTGTCTGGGACTGCGACCACTGGGTCCAGCCAAGCCGGCCAGGCGGGCCCTACTTCGAGGCTTGGACGCTGTTGGCGGCTCTGGCGGCGAAGACGGAGCGGATCCGGGTCGGCGTGCTGGTCAGCTCCAACACCTTCCGCCACCCGGCCTGGCTGGCGAAGATGGCGGCGACGGTCGACCACGTCAGCGGAGGGAGGTTGGAGCTCGGCCTCGGCGCCGGCTGGTATGAACCCGAGCATCAGATGCTCGGTCTCGACTTCCCCGAGCCGAAGCTGCTGGTCGATCGCTTCGAGGAGGCGGTGCAGGTCGTGGACCTGCTCCTACGCCAGGACCTCACCACCTTCCCGGGCCGGCACTACCAGCTCCGGGAGGCCGCCTTCCGGCCGCGGCCGGTCCAGCAACCACGGCCGCCGCTGACGATCGGGGCCCACGGCCCCCGCATGCTGGGCATCGTCGCCCGCTGGGCCGACGCCTGGAACTCCTTCGGCAGCCCGGACGAGATCCGCGCCCGAAACGAGGTGCTGGACGCCCATTGCGAGGGGATCGGCCGGGATCCGCGGGCGATCCTGCGCTCGCTCTATTACTGGATCGCCCGCGCCGACGAGGATCCCTGGTCTTCCGTGGACGCCTTCCAGGACCTGGTCGGCCGCTACGGGGAGGTCGGCATCGAGGAGTTCGTGATCGACATTCCCCGGGACGACCAGGAGGAGGTTCTGGAGCGGGTCGCGGCGGAGGTGCTCCCGGCCCTCCGGGCGGCTCAGGGATAATTTCCGGGAATTCCAATGAACCCCAAGCACACCTGGATGAACGGACGGGTCACGCCCTGGGAGGAAAGCCTGCTCCACGTGGGGAGCGACGCCGTGCTCCGGGGAGCAAGCGTCTTCGAGGGGATCCGCGCCTATCGCTCGGCCGATGGCGGGGACCTGCTGCTCTTCCGGCTCGCGGAGCACTGGCAGCGGCTCTTCGGCGGCTCCCTGAGGGTGCTGCGGATGCGGTCGCGCTTCAGCCCCGATCAGCTCACGGCGGGGGTCATCGAGCTGCTCAAGGCGAACGAGGTCCGCGACGACGCTCACATCCGGGTCGTCGTCTATTTCGACGTCCTCGACGGCCCGGCCCGGGGTGAGGAGGACCCGACCGGCGCTTACATGCTCGCCTTCCCGAAGCCGCCGAACCCGAAGCTGGAGAGCGGTGTTCGTTCCACCATCAGCGCCTGGCGGCGCCCCACTGACAACTCCATCTCGCCTCGGGTGAAGGCCAGCGCCAACTACCTGAACAGCCGGGTGGCCCTCCTCGACGCCAACCTCAAGGGCTTCGACATCCCGGTCCTGCTCAACGAGCGGGGCAAGGTTTCGGAGGGACCGGGGCAGAACATCTTCCTGGTTCGCGACGGCGTGCTGGTCACGCCTCGGGTCACCGACGCCATCCTGGAGGGGATCACCCGCCAGACGGTGATCGGCATCGGGGCCGAGCTCGGCTTCCCGGTCGAGGAGCGCGAGGTCGACGCGACCGAGCTCTACGTCGCCCAGGAGCTGTTCTTCGCCGGCACGAACATGGAGGTGCAGCCGATCACCGAGATCGACGGCTACCAGCTCGGCGGCGGGCGGATCGGGCCCATCACCGAGCGCATCCAGCGCCGCTACTTCGAGCTGGTCCGTGGCGCTGCGCCCCAGGCTTGGCTAACCTCGGTCCACGGAGCACAAGTAGTCGCGTAAAGGGAGGTCCCTGCCGTGCCAGACCCGACCCGCGTCGTTCCCCTGCACCCCAGCCTCCAGGCGCCCAGCCTGGCGCCGGCCACACCCGCGCAGCTCACCTATCGAGGCGGCCCGCTGCTCACGGCGGTGGAAGTTACGACCATCTTCTGGGGCGCCGCCTGGCGGCAGGCCGGCGCCGCCCTGGCCGCCCAGGTCAACAGCTTCTTCGACGCCATCCTCAGCAGTTCCCTGCTCGACCAGCTCGCCGAGTACGACGTCCCGGCCTACTCGATCGGCCACGGGAGCCGAGTGGGCACGGCCACCGTCGTCCCGACCCGAGCCCAGTCCCACCTCAGCGACGGCGGCGTCCAGCGCTTCCTGCAGAACCAGCTGCGCACGAACCGGTCACTGCCGCAGCCCGGCCCGAACAGCCTCTACTTCATCTACCTCGCCCCCGGGACCACGGTCAGCCAGGGAGGCGGCCGCTCCTGCACCACCTTCTGCGGCTACCACAACGACGTCGGCGGCAACCTCTTCTACGCGGTCATGCCCTACCCGGGCTGCCCGGGCTGCGTGGGAGCGTTGTCGGTCCTTGACGCGCTGACCTCGACCAGCTCGCACGAGCTGTGCGAGGCGATCACCGACGCCGTTCCCGGCCAGGGTTGGTACGACGACGCCAATGGGGAGATAGGGGACATCTGCGCCTGGAAGACCAAGAAGGTGGCGGGCTACGCCGTCCAGCTGGAATGGTCGAACCGGGCCGGCGCCTGCATCTGACGCGTGGCGAGCCCGATCCAGCACGTCGTCATCGTCGTCAAGGAGAACCACGGGTTCGACAACTACTTCGGCGCCTTTCCCGGCGCCGATGGCGACCCGACCCTTGCCCATTCGCCGAACCCGCCGCCGCGCGACCCGAACCATCGCCACTCGGCCTGGCTGACGCGAGCGACCAGCGCCATCCGGGCGGCCTTCACCGAGTCGGACCTTCCCGGCTATTGGGCTCTGGCGCGTCAATACACGCTTTGCGATCGCTACTTCACCGACGTCGCCGGACCCTCCACGCCCAACCACCTGATGCTGGTTGCGGCCGACTCTCCGCTCGTCGACAACCCTTCCGGCAACTACCGGACCGGCAAGGGCCCGGTCTTCGACCTGCCGACGCTGCCGGCGCAGCTGGACGCGGCCAGGCTCACCTGGGCCAACTACAACGGCTACGTCTTCGATCTCTTGAAGCACACCAAGGGCCACAAGCTGGCCGCGGCGCAGTTCGCCACCGATGCCGCGGCCGGAAAGCTGCCGGCGGTGTCCTGGCTCTACGCCGACGCGACGCTCAGCGAGCACCCCGCGGATACCGCGGCCGAGCGCGCGGCCGGCGCCGGCAACGTGACCAAGGGGATGCAGTGGACGCTGGCGCAGCTGAAGGCTGTGGTCGCCGGCGGCCTTTGGCCCAGTACCGCCTTCTTCATCACCTGGGACGACTGGGGAGGGTGGGCGGACCACGTCAGTCCCCCGGAGCTGGAGAAATGGACCGACGGCACCCAGTTCCGGTACGGCGGCCGGGTGCCCTGCCTGGTGATCAGCCCCTACGCGAGGAAGCGTTTCGTGTCCAAGGCGGTGCACTCGCACGTGAGCCTCGTCCGCTTCTGCGAGGACGTCTTCGCCCTGCCCTCGCTCAACGCCCGGACGTCGGCGGCGGACGGGATGGCCGACTGCTTCGACTTCGGCCAGGCCCCGCTCCCGCCGCCGACCGGGATCTGAACCCGCTCTTTCATCGCGACTTAAGGTTCACCGGTCAGGCTGGAATCCGACGGTGAGGGAGCCCCTGGCCCGCTTCCAGCTGCTGCGCCGCGCCACCATCGTGCTGAGCGTGGGCAGCATCGCGCTCGCCGGCGCCCTCTATCTCCAGGTCTCGGGCGCCCTGGCCGGTGTCGGCGACGCGGTCTTGGGCAGCGCGCCCGCAGCCGACCCGAGCACCTCCGGCCAGGGCGGTGGCGGAGGCTTCGCCCCGGCTCCCCAGGCGGCGCCGGCGAATCCCGGCTTCGACAGCGGCCAGCCGGTGGTCCGAAGCGGCGGTTCCTAGCCCGGACGGCTTTCGAGTGCTGCTGGCGGCCACCCCGAGCCCGCTCTGGTATGCGACCCGCAGCGCGGGCACGCTCTCCTTGCTCTTGCTGACCGCGGTGCTGATCCTGGGGCTGGCGACCACCGCGCGGCTCGAGCTGGGCAGCCGCTGGCGGTTCGTCATCCACGGCCTGCACCGGAACCTCTCCTTGCTGGCGGTCGTGTTCGTGGCCATCCACGTCCTGGGCGCGGTCCTCGACCCCTATGCCGGCATCAGCTGGCGGGACGTCGTGATTCCCTTCGTCTCCAGCTACCGGCCGTTCTGGATGGGGCTGGGCGTCCTGACCCTGGAGCTGGGCGCGGCGCTGGTGCTGACGGGCCTGACCAGCCGCTGGATCGGACAGCGGGCCTTCCGCTTCGTCCACTGGTCCGCCTATGCCTGCTGGCCGCTGGCGCTGCTGCACAGCCTGGGGACGGGCAGCGACGTCCGCCACGGGTGGTTCTACCTGCTCGCCGTGGTCTGCGTCGGCGGCGCCGTGGGCGCCTTCCTCGCCTGGCGCCTGCTGCGCGGCAAGCCCGAGCACCGGGCCGTCCGCGCCTGGGCCGGGGCGGCCACGGTCGTCGGGGTGGGCGGCCTCGCCGTTTTCGCCTTCGCCGGGCCCCTGCAGCCGGGCTGGGCGCTGGCCGCGGGAACGCCTCCCAAGCTGGTCCACGGGCTGGCCGCGGCCGCGCCGGCCCCGGTCGTCCCGCTCCCGGCCAACCTCGACGACAGCCTGAAGGGAAGGCTGGTGGGCGTCGGCGCCGGATACCGGATCGAGCTCGCAGACCTCACCGACCCCAGTCTCTCGATGTCGATCGCGGTCGCCTCCGACAATTCCAGCTCCGCGGCCGTGACCGTCTCCCGCTCCGGGAAGCAGCTCTGCGCGTTCGACGCCCGGCTCCTCAATCCCTTGACCGGCAGCTGTGCCGGCACCCCTCTCCAACTCCAGCTGCAGATCGATCGCCGGGGCCGGGTCAGCGCCCGGCTGAGCACGCCGGCCGCCGCCGGCGCCTTGTAGCCGGGGCGGCGCGGGTAGGCTTCCAGGCGTGCGGCTGCTGGCCCTCGCCTGCGCGCTTCTGGTCGCCGCCTGCTCGCCGCTGGCCGGACACTTGCCGGCGAAGGGCTCGGCGACGGCCGGGAGCCCCGGCCCGGCCAGCCTGCAGGCGTTCGTCCCCGTCGCCGAGCGGTTCGTCGAGCAGCACCGGGGGCTCAAGTTCAAGCAGAAGGTCAAAGTCACCTTCCTCTCCGACGCCGACTTCCGGAGCCGGCTGGCAGCCACCTCCAACATCGATGCGCCGGCCTTCGCCACCGAGGCCAAAGTGTTCGAGGCGCTCGGCCTGGTGGACGGACGGCCCGACCTGGCCAAGGCCGAGCAGGAGCTGCAGGGCGCGGGCGTGATCGGCTTCTACGACCCGAAGACCAAGGAGCTGGCCGTACGCGGCGTCGAGGCGAAGCCCTCCGTGCGGCACGTGGTCGTCCACGAGCTGACGCACGCACTGCAGGACCAGTGGTTCGGGCTGGACCGCCCGCCCCACAACGACGACGAGAGCGACCTCGCCTTCACGACCCTGGTCGAAGGAGACGCGGTCCGGATCGAGAACCAGTACATCGCCTCGCTCAGCGAGGCCGACCGCGCGCAGGCCGAGCAGACCTCGGGCTCGCGCCCGCCCTCGGATGTCCCGCAGGTGCTCCTGGAGCTGGAGTCCTTCCCCTACATCGTGGGGCCCCCCTTCACCCAGGCCGTCGTCGCCGCGGGCGGGGAGTCCCGGCTGGACAAAGCCTTCACCACGCCGCCCACCACCACCGCGGAGGTGATCCACCCGAACCGGTTCCTCTCCGGGCTCTCGGTCTCTCAAGTGGACTTCCCGGACGCGGGCGGAGCCGTCATCGACAAGGGCGTGATCGGGGAGTTCGGCCTCGACCTGCTGCTGGAGCGGATGGGCGGCCGCGGCGAGGTCAACCGCGCCGACGCCCAGACCATCGCCACCAGCTGGGCCGGCGACCGCTACGTGGCCTGGGAGCAGGGGTCGCAGACCTGCGTCAGGACCCGGCTCCAGCTGTCCGGGACGGCGGCCACCCGTGTGCTGCTCAATGCCCTCGGCCGGTTCGCGGCCGACCACCCCGGCACCACGGTGGAAGGCTCGGCGCCGGTGCTCTTCACGGCCTGCGGCTAGCGCGGAGCGCGGGTCCTGGCCGGGCGCGCCGCTTTGCGGAATGCCTCCAGGACCGTCTCCGAGGAGGGGCGGTCGTGGCTCGACCGGCAGCGATAGGCCAGGGTCAGCTGCCCGTCCGCGTCGAACACGAAGTCGGCGCCCAGCTGCCAGAGGTCCGCCTGCTGGGGAATCCAGGGCTGGCCGCGGAGCGTCGAGTAGGCGTTGCGCCAGAGGTCCGTGAAGCTGAACGGGTTCAAGGCACCGCCTCGGCCCACGCCCAGCGCCCGGTAGCAGCTTCGCTCCGGGTCGGACAGCCAGAGGTAGGGGTGGCCGAGCGCCAGCGCGAAGCGCCTGACGTGCTCGGGCCCCGCGAAGGAGACCACGGCGACACGGCCGCCGGCGCCCGCGATCTCCTGGTCGTGGTCGCGCAGCCGGCTCAGGTGCTCCTGGCAGAAGAGGCAGCCGAGATGACGCAGGAGAACCAGCACGGTGGGCCGGCCGAGCAGGCGGGTGGCCGGGTACGGCGCCCCGTCCAGGTCGCGCAAATCGAAATTCA
>VBHN01000117.1 GCA_005881155.1 Chloroflexota bacterium
CCATGTCCTTGGCCAGGATCCGGATCGGCCGGTCGGGCTTGAAGTCGCGGGCGATGACGCGGGGCAGGTTGCTGGTGAAGATCTTCGAGCTGCCATAGGAGGCCGAGATCATCTCCAGGGCCACCTCGAGGTCGACGCCCAACCGCGACGCGAAGACGGCGGCCTCGGCGGCCGCGCCGTTGTGGATCACGACCAGCAGCTGGTTGACCAGCTTCAGGGCCGTCCCCGACCCGGCCGGGCCGCAGAGGCGGACGGTCCCCGCGTAGCACCGGAAGACCGGCAGCGCCCGCCGGTAGGGTTCCTCCTCACCCCCGACGAAGAGCGTCAGCGTGGCCTGGGCGGCGCCCTCCGGCCCGCCCGACATGGGCGCGTCCAGGAAGTGCGCCTGGCGGGCCTCGAGGAGCTCGGCGCAAAAACGGTTCGTGGCGGGGTCGACCGTCGAGTGGTCGGCGAAGACCTGGCCGGCGCGCGCGACCGGCGCCAGCGCCTCGTAGACGGAGCGGACCGCGGCGGTCGACGGCAGCGCCGTCAGCACCAGCTCCGAGCCCAGCGCCACCTGGTCGGACGAGGTCGCCGGCAGCGCGCCCGCCACGGCCTCGACCGCGCCGGCCCGAGCGTCGTAGGCGCTGACCTCGTGGCCGGCGGCGAGCAGGCGCTCCGCAATCGGTGTCCCCATGATGCCGACGCCGACCATGCCTATCCGCATGACGAAGAGGCTAACCGGGACAATAGGTCCCCATGTCCGAGCTCGAGGAGCAGGGCGTCCCCAAGCACCTCACCAAGATGTCGGAGAACTTCGACCGCTGGTACACCGACGTCATCCGGATGACCGAGATGGCGGACTGGAGCGGCGTGCGAGGAATGATGGTCGTGCGCCCCTACGGCTACGCGATGTGGGAGCTGATCCAGCGCGCGTTCGACGACCTGATCAAGGAGAGCGGGCACGAGAACGCCTACTTCCCGCTCATGATCCCGCACGAGTACTTCGTCAAGGAGGCCGAGCACGTCGAGGGCTTCGCCCCTGAGGTGGCCTGGGTCCAGTACGCGGGCCCCAAGCCGGTCCTGACGCCGCCGACTACCTGGACCGACGCCGAGAAGCGCCAGCAGGAGGAGGGCTGGCTGGCCCAGCCGCTGGTCATCCGGCCCACCAGCGAAACCATCATCGGCCCGGTCATGAAGCGCTACATCCAGTCCCACCGGGATCTGCCGCAGCTGCTCAACCAGTGGTGCAACGTCCTCCGCTGGGAGATGCGGACCCGGCTCTTCCTGCGCACCGCGGAGTTCCTCTGGCAGGAGGGCCACACCTTCCACGCCACCCACCAGGAGGCGGGCGAGGAGGTCCTGCAGATCCTCGAGAACTACCGCGAGGTGGCCGAGGAGTGGCTGGCGATCCCGGTCGTCAAAGGGCGGAAGACGGAGGTCGAGAAGTTCGCCGGCGCCGAGTACACGACCAGCATCGAGGCGATGATGCGCGACGGCCTGGCCTTGCAGGCGGGCACCTCCCACCACTTCGGCCAGAACTTCAGCCGCGCCTACGAGATCGAGTTCAGCAACCGCGAGAACCAGCGCGAGCTCGCCTACACGACCTCCTGGGGGATGTCGACGCGGATGATCGGCGGGCTGGTGATGGCCCACGGCGACGACTCGGGCTTGGTGATGCCGCCCCGGGTCGCGCCGGTGCAGGTGGCGATCGTGCCGATCTTCCGCGACGACGACTCCCGGCGCACGGTCGAGGAGTTCCTGGCGCCGCTGACCGCCGACCTGAAGGGGCGCGTCCGCTTCAAGGTCGACCGGCGCGACGACCGGCCCGGCGCCAAGTTCGCGCACTGGGAGATCCGGGGCGTGCCGCTGCGGCTCGAGGTCGGCCCCCGCGACGTGGAGGCGGGCCAGGTGACGGTCGTGGACAGGCTGAGCCGGGAGAAGACGGCGCTGCCCGCGGCCGGGTTGGCAGAGAGGCTGACGGCGATGTTGGAGGACTTCCACGGCCGGCTTTACCAGCGCGCGCTCGACTTCCGCGAGCAGCACACCTACCGGCCGAAGAGCAAGCAGGAGCTGATCGACATCTACAAGCAGGGCAACGGCTTCAGCTGGGCCCCTTTCTGCGACCGCACCGAGTGCGAGCTGGAGATCAAGGCCGAGCTGGGCGTGACAACCCGCAACCAGCCCTTCAAGGTGGAGGGTGAGTTCGGTGACCGTTGCATCTGGTGTGGCGACCCCGCGAAGACGGTGGTCATCTTCGCCCGTAGCTACTAGCGCCTCTTTTCCTCGGCCCCTGGGCTGGCTGACGCTGCTCGGCGCCGCCCTCTTCGCCGCCGGCCTCGGCGCTCACGCGATGGGCCGCGACGAGGCGGTGAGCGTCCTCATCGTCCGCCATCCGCTGGGCGACCTGCTGCCGCTGCTGGCCGCGCACGAGGTGCACCCGGCGGCCTATTTCCTGGCGCTCTGGGCGTGGCCGCACGCTACGCCGGTCGAGGCGCGGCTGCTGAGCTGGCTGCCCGCCGTCGGCTGCATTCCGCTGACCTACCTGGCGGGCGCCCGGCTGGGCCTCGAGCGGCCCTGGCTGGCCGGGCTGGCCGCCGCCACTTCGCCCTTCCTCGCCTACTACGCGGAGGAGGCGCGGATGTACGCCTGGCTCGCCCTGTTCGGCGCCGCCGCGCTGCTGCTCCTGGCGTCGCTCCCGGAGCAGCCGGGCCGGAGGTGGGGGGTGGGGCTCGGCCTGCTGCTGGCGGGCGGGATGTACGTCCACTACTACGCCCTCTTCACGGCGGCCGGGGCGCTGGCCGTCCTCGCCTGGCGCCGCCGCTGGGGCGTGGCCGGAATGGCAGCCGGGGTCGCCGCCACCGCCTTCGTCCCCGGCCTGGTCCTGCTCCTGCAGCAGCTGCCCGTCTTCTTCCTCTACCCGACCGAGCCCTGGCAGGACAAGCTGACGCTCCCGGGGCTCTACGCCGTCTCGGGCCTGCTCTTCGGCGCCTCCGAGTACTACGAACCAGGTCGGCGCCTGGCCCTCCTGCTGGCGATCCCCGCCCTCTATGGCCTTGTCCGGGCGCCCACACCGGTGAAGCTGCTTCTCGCCTTCGGCGCCGGGCTGCCGCTGCTGCTGGGCATCTTCACCACCGCCCTCTCGGCGCGCTACCTGGCCGCCTCGGTCCCGGCCCTGCTGGTCTGCCTGGCCTTCGCCCTCGACAGCCTGCCCGGGCGGATCGCCATTCCCGCCGCCGCCGCGGCCGGCCTGCTCGGAGCCGGCCTGGTCGCCTACGCCGACCTCCGCTACGACAACCTGAAGCCGCCGACGCCCGAGTTCCTCGCCCAGGCGCGGTCGAGCGGCGCGCTGCTGGTCGTAAGCCACCGGCATTTCGCCCCCCAAGTGGCCTACTACGCGCCCGGCGGCGAGGCGTTCAGCTTTCCGCCACCGGCGGTGGACCACGTCGGCCTCTGGGCGATCCCGCCCGGGCTGCCCTACCCGCCCGCGGACGGGCGGCCGCTGCTCTTCGTCGGCTACTGCTCGGACGCCCTGCCGCTGCCGGCGGGCTACCGGGTCGAGGGGGTCGTGCGCTACCGGGGCAACGACCTCTGCGTGACGAGCGCGGCGCGCTAGGCCGTCGGGTTCTCGAACGCTCCCACGACCGGCGCGTCCTGGTAGAGCGAGACCTGGGGGATGAGGCGGAAACTGCCCTTGCGGTGGGCCGCGAGCAGCGCGTCCGCCACCGACGGATAGAACTGGGTCCCACGACACTTGGCGATCTCGGCCAGGGCCACCTCGATCGACATCCCTTTCCGGTAGGGGCGGTCGGAGGTCATCGCGTCGAAGGCATCGGCCGCGCCCACGATCCAGGCGAAGATCGGCAGCTCGTCGCCGGCCTTGCCGTCCGGGTAGCCCCTGCCGTCGAAGCGCTCGTGGTGGGAGCGGACGATCACCAGCTCGTCGGTCAGCATGTGCAGGTTCTTCAGCACCTCGTAGCCGACGACCGGATGCCTTTTGAGGAGGTCGAACTCCTCGTCGGTCAGCCGGCCCGGCTTGCTGAGGACGGCGTCCGGGACGTTGATCTTCCCGATGTCGTGGAGGAGGCCGCCCTGCTCCAGCCGCTTCCAGGCGATCTCATCGCCGGACGCGTAACGCATCTCCTTGGCGATCGTCAGCGCGTAGCGGGTGACGCGGTCGGAGTGGCCGGCCGTGTAGGGGTCTTTGGCGTCGACCAGCTGGGCCATCGCCTTGAGGGACTCGAGGACGACCTGCTCGCGCTCGCGGAAGAGGCGGGCGTTGTCGATCGCGACCGAGGCCTGGGCGCCGAGCTCGGTGGCGAGGCGCTTGTGGTCCTCGCTGAAGGGTTTTCCGGCCGCGTAGTTGGCCAGGAAGACGACCCCGATCGGCGCCGTGCGCAGGGTCAGCGGCACGCAGAGGACGGCGCGGGGGTCGAGCGGGCCGGCCGCCGCCTCCTGCTTGGGGTCGTAGTGCATGAAGGCGGCACCGCGCTTGAAGACGTCCTGGCAGATCTCGCCGCCCATGTCCAGGGCCAGCTTGTGGGCGGTCTCGGCGTCGGTGCCGTGCGCGGCCCGGACGACCAGCCGCCCGTCCTCCTCCAGGGCCAGCACGCCGATCTGAGCCTCGACCGCCTTGCTGGCCGAGACCAGGACCTGGGTCAGGACCTCGTCGATCTCGAGCGAGGAGGTGACCTCGGTCAGCCCGTCCATCAGGTTGCCGAGCTCCCAGACCATCTTCTGGCTGGAGTCGAACAGCTCGGCGTTCTTGAGCGCGACCACGGCCTGGTTGCCGAGTGTGCTGAGCACGCGCTTGTCGTCCTCGCTCCAGTCCTTCTTCTCCCGCGAGAAGACCGAGAGCGTGCCCCACAGCGCATCCTGGTGAACGACCGGCGCGCAGAGCGCGGCATGGATACCCAGCGAGGCGAGGTCCGGTGGCGCGGCGAGGTCGAAGGAGCCGGAGATGTCCGGGACGGCGACCAGCTGGCGGCTCAGCGCCACGGCGCCGATCAGGCCCTGGCCGTTGCTGATCTCGGTCCCCAGCAGCGCGGGCGGGAAGCCGACGGCGGCGATCACGCGTTGGGCCGACTCGCCGGAGACCTGGGTGAGGATCGCGAAGGAGCCGCCGCCCAGCCGCGCCGCGACCTCCAGGGTCTTGCGCTCGAGGGCGTAGGTGCCCTGGGTCGTGGCCGTCAGCGCCTGCGAGATCTCGGCCAGGGAGTCGAGGGCGGTCGTCACCTTCACGTTCTGGCCCGAGATCCGCTGCAGGATCCGTGAGTTCTCGACCGCCACGCCGGCGATCGCGCCCAGCTCCTGGAGGGCCGGGATGTCCTTCTCGCCGAACCCCATGCCGCCCTTGCGGCCCAGGCAGAGGGCGCCGAACACGCCCTCGCGGCCGGTGATCGGCGCCAGGGCCTCGGCGGCCTGGGCCGTCTCGCCGCCGGGGTCGAGCCCGCTGAAGAGGCCGTCACCCTGGGTGAGCAGGCGGCGGAGCACCACCTTGCCGTCGTTCTTCACCTCGGCGAGGGGGCTCTTGGCCAGGTCGGAGGCGACCCGGGAGCCGCCCAGGATGTGGTAGGTGTCGTTGGCCTCGAAGATCACGACCCGGGCCGAGTCGTAGGGCACCAGCTCGCGGGCGCGCTCGACGACCATCGTCATGACCTGCTCGAAGGGCAGGCCGGAGGCTTCGCGCGCGATCTCGTTGAGGAGCGCATAGCGGGCCAGCTCCTCCTGGGACTGGGTGACGACGTGCTGGCTGCCGAAGTGGATGGCGGCCCGGATGGCGAGCGTCTGCGCCAGGCGCCGGTCGTCGGGGTCGAAGCCCCCCTCCTTGTTGCCCAGGACCAGGAAGCCGCCCAGCCGGCTGCCCATCAGCATCGGCTCGACCAGGACGTTGACGAGCTTGACGCCGGGAGTGAAGAGGCGGGCGACGGCCGAGAGGCGGTCGCGGTCCTCGGCGTAGAACTCCTGGTTCTCCTCCAGGGGGTTGGTCAGCGGGTCGCCGCCCTCCTTGCGAGGCAGCAGAGGCTGGGGCCGGCCGGCGCCAAAGCCGGCGCCGGGAAGCTGGGGAACGTACTGCCGGCCGTCGGAGGTGCCCAGGTAGTAGACACAGAAGCTGGCGCCGACCTGGCGCATGGTGGTGGCCGAGAGCGCCTCCAGGTCCGCGTAGTTGAGGGCGGGGTCCTCGGTCGCCGCCAGGAACATCCGGTGCTGGTCCTGGAGCTCCTGGTTGAGGGACTCCAGGTCGTGCAGGCGCAGCCGCATCTCCTCGGTCACCTCTTCGTAGGCGACAGCGCTCAGGACGCCGCCCAGGCCCAGGCAGAGCAGCCCGGCGGTGTTGATCCCGAAGAAGGCGGCGGGAGCGAAGTGGACCTCGACCGCGGTCAGGGCGATGCCGGCCAGCCCCAGGCTGATCGCGATCTGCCAGCGCCGCCAGAGCAGGCCCGCACCCCAGGCGAAGAAGCCGGCCAGCATGGCCAGCAGGGCGGTCTCGCCCCGATATCCCTGGATGTTGAAGCTGGCCCCCGCGAGGATGGCCAGCCCGGCTCCCGCGAAGAGGCCAAGCTGAAGGCTGAGCCCTCGGCCCCTCATGGCGGCTGCCATTCTACTAACGGCCTAACGAATTTCATATGCGTTTCCAGCGAGTTCGTTTGAACTTCCTGGAAGAGGGAGGGAAGCGACCCCTGCGTGGGTAAGCTTCCAATACCCAAGTGTCGGTCTCAGAACTGCTCAAGATCGCCGAGCACCTGGCCCCCGAGGACCGGGAGCTGGTTTCGCGAGCCTACCAGCGGGCGGCCGCGGCCCACACCGGCCAGCGCCGCCTCTCGGGCGAGGACTACGTCAACCACCCACTGGAGGTCGCCAGCATCCTGGCCGAGCTCCACCTGGACGCCGCGACCATCGTCGCCGCCCTGCTCCACGACACCGTCGAGGACACCCAGCTCACGGCCCAGGAGCTGACTGCCGAGTTCGGCTCCGAGGTCGCCAAGCTGGTCGAGGGCGTCACCAAGCTGGGCCGGATCTCGCTGCGCTCCGAGCAGCAGGTCCAGGCCGAGAACATCCGCAAGATGCTGCTGGCGATGGCGGAGGACATCCGCGTCGTCCTCATCAAGCTCGCCGACCGGCTCCACAACATGCGCACCCTGGAGTACCTGCCGGAGCCGAAACGGGTCCGGATCTCCCGGGAGACGCTCGACATCTACGCGCCGCTGGCCCACCGGCTGGGCATCTGGCAGGTGAAGTGGGAGCTCGAGGACCTCGCCTTCCGCTACCTGCAGCCCGACGATTACAAGGACGTCGTCAAG
>VBHN01000118.1:0-377 GCA_005881155.1 Chloroflexota bacterium
GCCGGACCGTGAAGCTGAGGTCGGTCAGCGCCTCCGACTCGGCGCCGGGATAGGCGAAGCTGACGTGCTCGAAGCTGATCTCGCCCCGAAGCGGCACCGGCACCGGGATCGGTTCCACCGGCGCCGGCAGCACCGTCTTGGTGTCCATGAGCTCGAACAGGTTGCTCAGGTAGAGGTTGTGCTCGTACATGCTCGAGAAGCCACCGAGGATGCCCTGGATGGAGCCCTGGACCGACTGCGCGGCGGTCGTGTAAAGGGTCAGGTCACCCAGCGTCAGCCGGCCGACGATCGCCTGGAGGGCGACGTAGAGGTAGGTGACCGAGGTCGCCGCGGTGCTCAGCGTCCCCCAGAGGAAGCCGACCGAGTAGCGACGGGCC
>VBHN01000118.1:404-7855 GCA_005881155.1 Chloroflexota bacterium
AACAGCTTGACCTCTTTGGCGTAGCTGTCCGTGGTCACCAGCTGCACCAGGTAGTTCATCCGCCGCAGCAGCCGGGACCCCCAGCGGGCGATGTTGTAGCCGCGCCAGCCGTAGCGGGTGTCGGCGATGAAGGCGGGGATGGGGGAGAGCAGCGCGATCAAGGCCAGCAGCGGGCTCACCGCCAGCAGCAGCGCGATCATGGTCACGAAGGTGAGCAGGGTCTGGAGGAGGCCGAAGGCGGTCGAGATCATCATCACCGGCCGGTTCACGGAGTCGTTCTGGGCGCGCCGGAGCAGGTCGTAGGACTTGGGATCCTCGTAGAAGGCGAGGTCGAGGCCGGCCGCCTTCTCCATCACCATCAGCTGGATGGTCACCGTGACCGAGTTCTGGAGCAGCTGCTGGGCGATGTTCCGGACCGTCGAGAGCAGGGAGGTGAAGGCGAAGATCGCGAGCTGGAGGACGGCCAGGAAGACGATGCCGTTGACCGTGCTGAAAGCCGGCGTTTGGAGGGGCCCGGCCGTGAAGGGCGGCAGGCGATCCGGCAGGTGTTGGACGTGGATCTGGATGCCCGCCACGACCGCGTTGACCAGCAGCTTGGAGGTGTAGGCGGAGGCGGCCGGGGTCAGGCCGGCCAGGATTGTCGCGCCCAGCAGGGCGAGGGTGGTGCCGGGGCTGGCCTCCCAGACCAGGCGGGTCACCTGCGGCAGCGCCGCCAGGGTTCCGGTGACCGACTGCTTGAAGTTGAGCCAGCGCCCGCGAAGGTCCTTCGGGCCCTCCTGCTCAGGCGGCTCTTCAAGCCCGGGGTCGCCCGTGATGCCGCTGTTGGCAGGCCCGCTGTCCGGCTTGCGCCGGCGCCCGCCCCACATCCACATCGGGGGGCCGCCGCCGCCATGCATCATCGCCACTTGAGGGTCACGGATGCCCATTCGCGCGCGCGTCCAAACTCGCCGCTCGCACCGGCTCCCACCAATGGCGGGCGAACCTTATAGGCTGAATATCACTATGACTGAGCCCAACAGCGCGCCTTTGATGGGGGTCTTCGAATCCCGCGAGGATGCCGAGGAAGCGGTCGTCGACCTCGAGCAGGCAGGTTACAGCGACGCCGAGGTGGGCTTCCTCGCGCCGCACCAGGTCGCCGAGCACGCTCCCCGAACCGTTTTCGGCAGCGCGGCGGCGGGCAGCGCGGTGGGCGCGGCCGGCCTCACCGGGCTGCTGGCCGCTGCGTCGGCCTTCGTGCTGCCGGGGGTGGGGCCGGTGGTGGGCGCCGGTCTGCTCGGCGCGGCGCTGATCGGTGTGCCGGTCGGCTCCGTGGTCGGCGGCATGCTCGGCACCGTGCTCGGCCTCCACGCCGCCGAGGCTTCGCCCGCTGACTACGAGGAGCAGCTCCGAAAGGGGCGCTCGCTGGTGATGGTGCGGAGCACGACCCAGCACGACGCGAGCGGCAGGGCCATCCTGGCCCGGCACGGTGCCCGCTTCGAATAGCCGGCGCCTGACCCGACGCACCTTCCTGGCCGGGCTGGCGGCGGTCGGGGTCGCGGCGGCTTGCGGGCCCGGCTCCCAGGCCGCTCCCCCGCGATCGCGGTCGAGCGGCGGTTCGGCCCTGGGACCTCTGCGAGCCAGGCAGGCGAAGCTGGTCGACCGCCTGGGCCGGGAGGTGCGCCTCACAGGGGTCAACTGGTTCGGTCTGGAGACGCCGAACTTCGCGCCCCACGGGCTCTGGAGCCGCGCCTGGCAGGAGATGCTCGACCAGGTCGTCGGCGCAGGGTTCAACAGCCTCCGCCTCCCCTTCAGCAACCAGCTCTTCGACGCCGGCAGCGTCCCCAATTCGATGGACCTGACCAAGAACCCCGATCTCAAGGGGCTGAGCGGCCTCGAGCTGTTGGACCGCGTCCTGGCGGGCGCCGCCGCGCGTGGGCTGCGGGTGGTGCTGGATCGGCACCGGCCCTCCGCCGACGCCCAGAGCGAGCTCTGGTACACCGACCGCGTCAGCGAGGCTCGCTGGATCGATGACTGGGTCATGCTCGCGCACCGCTACCGGGGGCAGCCCGCGGTGGTCGGCGCTGACCTCCACAACGAGCCACACGGTCCCGCGAGCTGGGGCGACGGCAACGCGAAGACCGACTGGCGGCTGGCCGCCGAGCGCGCCGGCAACGCGATCCTGGCGGCCAACCCCGACTGGCTGATCGTGGTCGAGGGCATCGAGCGCCAGGGCTCCGACTCCTACTGGTGGGGTGGGAACCTCGCCGGGGCGCGGTCGGCGCCGGTCCGGCTTTCGGACCCCGAGAAGCTCGTCTACTCCGCCCACGATTACGGACCCCAGGTCTACCCGCAGCCCTGGTTCCAGGCCTCCGACTTCCCTCGCAACCTGGCCGCTGTCTGGGAGCGGCATTGGGGCTACCTGGCGGCGGAGCGGATCGCGCCGGTCCTGGTCGGCGAGTTCGGCGGCCGCTCCGTCGGGAGCGACCCTGAGGGCACCTGGCAGAGGCGGCTGGTCGCCTTCCTGAAGGAGCGCGGGCTCGGCTACGAGTACTGGGCGTGGAACCCCGATTCGGGGGACACCGGAGGCGTGCTCTTGGACGACTGGAAGACCGTCGACGCTGCCAAGCTCGGCCTCCTGCAGAGCTACCAGTGGCCGCGTCCGGGCGCCGGCTCGGCGGAGCTCGAGGTCAGCGCCGATGCCGCGTGAGCTGAGCACGGTGGCGGTCGAGCCGGCGCCGCTCGACCGCTACCGCCCGCTGGTCGGCGGCAGCCGCTGGCAGGAGTTCAGGCAGGCCCTGGAAGGGCTCGCCGAGGCGGTCCGGGGGCAGGTCGTCTGGAACCTCAATTCGACAGCACGGGGAGGCGGGGTCGCGGAGCTCCTGGCCGCCTTGATCCCGTACGAACGGGGCGCCGGGATCGACGCCCGCTGGGCCGTGATCGAGGCCGAGGCGCCCTTCTTCAACGTGACCAAGCGCCTCCACAGCTTGCTCCACGGGGTCGCCGCCGACGGCGACGACATCAGCGGGGAGGAACAGGCGGTGTACGAGCGGACGCTGGCGGGCAATGCCGACTCGGTTCGGCAGCTCGTAGAGGCGGGCGACGTCGTCATCCTCCACGACCCGCAGACGGCAGGGCTGGCGCCGGCCCTCGCCCGCCACGGCTGCCGGGTCATCTGGCGCTGCCACATCGGGGTCGACGAGCCCAACGACCGCGCCCGCCACGCCTGGGACTTCCTCCGGCCCTATGTCGCCTCAGCCGACGCGATCGTCTTCTCGCGCCAGGCTTACGCCTGGGAGGGCCTGCCGGAAGACCGGACCGTGATCATCGCCCCGGCGATCGACGCTTTCACACCCAAGAACCAGGACCTGGACGCCGAGATGGTGCAGGCGATCCTCCGCGCCGGCGGCCTCCTGGCGCCGGGCCACGATGGCCATGCCGCCTCTTTCGTGCGCCAGGACGGATCCAACTCGAAGGTCGAAAGGCAGGCGAAGCTGCTCCAGGACGTGCTGCCTTCCGCCGGCGATCCGCTGGTGGTCCAGGTCTCGCGCTGGGATCCCCTGAAGGACCCGGTGGGCGTCCTGGAGGCCTTCGCCCGCCAGGTGGCGCCGAACAGCGACGGCCAGCTGGTGCTGGCCGGTCCCGCCGTCACCTCGGTCACGGACGACCCCGAGCAGCCCGAGATCCTGGCCCAGCTCGAGACGCGCTGGCGGAAGCTCCCGCCCGACCTGCAGCGGCGGGTGCACGTGGCCCAGCTCCCGATGGACGACGAGGAGGAGAACGGAGTCATCGTCAACGCCCTCCAGCGGCAGGCGCGGGTCGTCGTCCAGAAGAGCCTTGCGGAGGGCTTCGGCCTCACCGTCGCCGAGGCGATGTGGAAGGGGAAGCCGGTGGTCGCGAGCCGCGTCGGAGGCATCGGGGACCAGATCGAGGATGGTCGCAGCGGCGTGCTGGTCGACGATCCCCGCGACCTCGACGAGTTTGGGCGGGCCGTCGGCGGCGTGCTCTGCGATCCCGCCGCGGCGGAGAAGCTGGGCGAGGCCGCCAGGGAGCGGGTCACGGAGCGCTTCCTCGCTCCCCGGCATCTGCAGGAGCAGGCGGCCTTGGTTCGCCGCCTGGTCAGCTAGCGGGTTCGCCGGCCACCTGGGCTGGCAGGAGCTCCGGGCGCGGGCCGGTCCCGACTTCGCCGGCCGGCGCCTCGCTCGCGGCGCGTTGGGCCGCCGGCAGGCGGAGGCTGAAGACCGAGCCCTTCCCGAGGGTGCTCTTGACGGTCAAGGTCCCCGCCATGAGGGTGGTCAGGCGGCGGCTCACCGCCAGGCCCAGGCCGGTGCCCTCGTGGTTGCGGCTGCGGCTGTCGTCGACCTGCGAGTACTCGTCGAAGATCTTCTCCAGGTTCTCCGCGGCGATCCCGATGCCGGAGTCCAGGACCCGGATCTCGACCTGGTGCGCCTCGCGCCGGATGGAGATCTCCACGCGGCCGCCGTCGGGGGTGAACTTGACCGCGTTGGAGAGGAGGTTCAGGACCACCTGCTGGAAGCGCATCGGGTCGGCCACCAGGACCACGCCGGAGCCCCCGGTGGTGCGCAGGCGGAGGTCCTTCTTGTCGGCCAGGGGCCGGATCTTGGCCACCGCGTCGGCGATGGCGTCGGTCGCGGCGATCGGCTGCAGATCGACCTCCACCTCTCCGGCCGCGACCCGGGAAAGGTCCAGCACCTCGTTGATCAGGTGCAGGAGGTGCTTGCCGCTGGCCGAGATGTTCTCCACGTAGCGCTGCTGCGCCTCGTTGAGCGTCCCGCGCCGCTGGCCGAGGAGGAGCTCGGCAAAGCCGAGCACCGAGTTGAGCGGCGTGCGCAGCTCGTGGCTCATGGTCGCCAGGAACCGGGACTTGGCCTCGCTCTCGCGGCGCGCCTCTTCGGCCTGGCGCCGCTCTGAGACGTCGACCGCGATCCCGCTGACGGAGGTCACCCGGCCGTGCTCGAGCACGGGCAGGAGCCGGATGTCGAGGTCCCCGCCGTCGAAGTTCGCGACCAGTTGGCCCGCCCTGCCCTCGAGGGCCTCGTCGATGGCAGCAAGAAAGGCCGGCTGCGCGGCCAGCAAGTCCTTGACCGGCTTGCCAACGAGCTGCTCCGCCCGCTGGCCGAAGCGGTGCAGGGCTTTTCCGGTCGCCAGCGTGAGATGCCCGCCGGAGTCGATCGAGAAGAGCGCCACCGGTGCGTTCCCGATGACCTGGTTGAGCACCCGCTGGCCCTCCCGGGTCGCGCGCAGCAGCTTCAGGTTCTCGAACTGGACCAGGAACTGGCTGACCAGGCCGAAGCTGGCGATGAAGATCGCGATCGCGAAGGCGACACTGTCCAGCCCGCGGCCGCTGAGGAGCATCACCGTCCCCAGCGCGATCGCGATGCCGAAGGCGAAGTAGGGCACCAGCATGCGGGCGACACCGACGGGCTGAGCCCCGGGTGCGGAGACGACCTGCGAGCGCGCGCGTAGCGAGCCCAGGCCGATGAGCAGGTAACCGGCCAGCCAGCCGGTGTCGAGCTGGCTGCCGTTGTAGGTGCCGGCGGCGGTCAGGTAGGTGAAGGCGGTGTCGGACACGCAGAGGCAGGCGACGCCGGCGCCGACCAGGACCAGGGCGGCGCGGTTTTCGCGAGCCCGGCTGAGCATGGTCACGACGATGGCGAACATCAGCACGTCGCCGATCGGATAGGCGAGGCTGATCACCCGCGCCGCCGCCGACAGCGAGCTGTCGTCGAAGATCGGCTTCAGGACCAGCTCCCAGCTGACGAAGAGCAGGCTGAAGGCGATCAGCAGCCCGTCCGAGAGCAGACGGGCACGCTCGGCACGGGTCGCCACCGAGCCGGCGAAGACGAGCAGGCCGGCGACGCCGAAGGGGATGGCGGCCAGGAATCCGATGTCCGCGGCGGAGGGAAAGGGGACGTTGATGCCCATCCCGACCTCATAGACCGACCAGGCGGTCTCGCCGGCCGCCCAGGAAAGGGCGGAGGCGCCGATCAGGGCCCAGGCCGACCGAACCCTGCCCTGGGTCCGGCAGGCGGCGACGGCGCAGGCCAGCGCAGCGACGGCTGCGCCGACGGCCTCACCGATGTCGTCCATCCACGTGATCAGTTTCTCGCCGCCCAGGCCGAGGGTGATGATGGCCAGGAACGCCGCCACGATCAGCAGGCAGGCCAGGGCGGCCGACCAGAAGAAGCGCCTCGAGGTGTGGGCGAAGCTGCAGAGGCGTTTGACGGCGCCGAAGGTCGCGCTCATTGACACTCGACCCTGAATTGCAGTCGAAGCCGCCGACGTTCCGCCAGCAACTCGGGGTCGCGACGCCGTCATCTGGAATGCATTTCCAACCGTTCGGTTGGCAGCTGATTTGATATGGTGCAGCTACGGTTTTCTGATACCCATGAGTACCTATCCGGGGGAGGAGGTGGAGCGGGTCGAGGTCGGCGAGGCCACCTTCCTGCGGGTCCTGGGAGAGGCCACCGGCAGCCTCGAGAGCGCCGGCATCGAGTACGGCCTGATGGGAGGTATCGCCTCGGCCGTCTTCGGCCGCCCGCGCTCCACGCTGGACGTCGACATCTTCATCCGCCCCCAGGACGCGGAACCGGCGCAGGCCCTGCTTGCGGAGGCCGGCTTCGAGCCCAAGCCGAGCCAGCACAACTGGCTTCGCAAGAGCGTCAAGGACCGTGTCCTGGTCGACCTGATCTTCACCGCCAAGGGCGGCATCTACCTCGACGAGGAGATGCTGGCGCGGATCCGGCCGGTGGCCTACCGCGGCCTCTCCCTGCGGGTCGTACCACCCGAAGACCTGGTCGTGATGAAGGCGATCGCCTCCGACCAGGACACGCCCGGCTACTGGCATGACGCGCTCGGCATCATCGCCGGTACGGAGCTGGACTGGGACTACCTGCTACGGCGAGCGAGGATCGGGCCGCGCCGCGTGCTCGCCCTGCTCCTGCACGCGGAGGCCGACGACATGGTGGTGCCCCACGGCATGATCCGCAGCCTGTTCGACTCCATCTATGAAGACCGGGCAGCGGACGGCCCGCCCGCCGCCCAGGGCGGCGCCCGCCAGATGCTCGCTCACCTGCGCGAGCGGCTGGCCGAGGACCCGCGCGCGAACGAGCTCAACATCGAGGCCTCCTTCGAGGACGACGCCCTGGTGCTCCGCGGCCGGGTGGCGACGCCCGAGCGCCGAGAGACGGTGGCCGCCATCGCCGCGGAGCTATTCCCGAGCACGCGGATCGTCAACGAGGTGGCTGTGATCCGGCCCGCCGAGGACGGGCGGACGGAGACGGTCGCCTGATCCGGGTCGCCGCCGCCGCCGACGTCCACTTCGGGCCCGACTCGGCCGGCACCTTACGGCCGGACCTCGAGCACCTCGGCGAGCGTGCCGACCTCTTCCTGATCGCCGGCGACCTGACCCGGTCGGGCTCGGCCGCCGAGGCGCGGATCCTGGCCGCGGAGCT
>VBHN01000119.1 GCA_005881155.1 Chloroflexota bacterium
GGGATGCCCTGGCTGCGCAGCATCAGCGCGGCCGCGGTCGCGAACATCTCGCAGTAGCCGTACTTGGCGTCGAAGAGGAAGTAGTCGACCGGGTCCACGCCGGCCGGCGCCGGGGGCGTGGCGAGCGTGTAGCGGTAGTCCGCCTGGAGGTGCTTGGCCAGGGCGATGACCGCGTCATAGCGCCCGCTGAGCGGGTCGAACCCGTCGAGGTAGGAACGGGCCAGCTGGCGAGCGCGGAGGGAGAGGTTGCCGGCGTCCTTGTAGGTCCCGTCGACAGGGTCGGGAAGCTCGGGCGTCAGCACGCGGAGCGAGGCCGGCCGGTAGTCCGGCAGGTGCGAGACGACCGAGTAGGTCGTGCCCGCCTTGTGAGGCGCCGGCGCGTAGAAGTCCCCGAACTGGTCCTCCCGGACCTCGGCGGCCGGGTAGTAGAGGCTCTCGACCGGCGCCGCGGCGTAGATGACGCCCGGGATCGAGCGGACGATCCGCACGGTCTGCACGAAATCGCCCAGCTGCGGGCCCACCGCCGTGCTGCCCAGCTCGTGGCTGTCGACGTAGGCGTGGAAGGTCCGGAACCGGAATGCGGCCGGCTGGCTGACCACCCAGCTGCCATTGCGGTAGCGGTCGAAGGTCAGCCCTCGCCAGTAAGCGGGAGCGCCCGTCCGCACGTACATCACGATCTGGTCGCCGAGCCGGCCCCGGAAGCGGAGATCGACGTTGTCGCTCTTGCCCGAGGGATCGGTCGCGAACTGGACCAGCGGGACCGCCGGCTGCTCCAGCCCGCCGAACTGGAGGTTGGAGGGCAGGGAGATCACCAGCGGGCCGCTGGGCGAGGCGCTGGGCTGGGGCAGCAGCCAGAAGAGGCCGCCGCCGACCACCAGCCCGGCGGCGAGGGCGAGGGCGACGGGCCGGCGCGGGAGCTCGAACCCCGGCGAGCCCAGCCGCCGCAGGTTGGAGGCCGCCCAGAAGCCGAGCAGGCAGGCGACCCAGAGGACGACGAAGACGCCGAACTGGAGGTCCCAGGCGAAGACGGCCGCCAGGTAGACCAGCGCCAACGTCATCCAGAGGCTCGAGTAGAGATTGCGACGGGTGGTCAGGTCGAAGCTGGTGACCGCGACCAGGAGCATGACCAGGTTCGCCTGGGGCAGGTTGGCGCCGAAAATGCCCAGCACCGAGTCGAACACGAAGTAGGCCAGCGCCAGGAACATCAGCCCCGCCAGGGCCGCCTGCATGAGCCGCGAGCGCTTCCGGCGGCGCCAGGCGTAGCTGAAGCGGTGCCCGGCGACCGCGACCGCGAAGGCGACCGGCGGGACCAGGTAGGACTGGCCGTAGAGGGCGATCGCCAGGCAGGCCACCCCGAAAGCGGCCAGGGCGAAGGCGCGGGCGTGGCCGGAGTCCTCGACCGGAGAGGCGGGCAGCCGCAAGCGTCTCATTCCGGCAGCGGCCAGCCGAGACCGGCCCGCGTGAAGGGGACGCCGTCGAGGTCCGGTTCCGACCCGACCAGCCAGGCACGGGCAGCGGCGCCCCGGTCCTGCAGCTGCCTCAGCGCCTGCACGGCCGGGCCGTCGGGTCGGTCCGTGAAGGCGATCGCGTCCATCGCGCGCGGCACCTCCGACTCTTCGGCCGGCAGCTGGGGCCAGCGCGCCAGCCATTCCAGGACCGCCCAGACCGAGCGCGCCTGCCAGGGCGCCAGCGGCTCGAGACCGGGCGACCAGGCCAGGACCCGGCCTCCGGCTCGGTAACAGTCCCAGGCCTCCGAGGCCGCCAGGCGGGCGAGCTGGTCGGCGACAGCGGAGCTGGCGGGCGCCGGGTCGAGGAGCAGCGCCAGCACCCTCAGCCCCGGCGGCTCGAACTCGCGGACGACCAGCTGGCCGCGCCGGGCGCTGGTCCTCCAGTGGATCCGCCGCAGGGCGTCGCCGGATCGGAATTCGCGGACCCCGTAGAGGTCGGTGCCGTGGCCGGCGCGAACCACCGTCAGCTGCGATTCGACCTCGCGGACGTGCCGGTTGTCGGTGAGCGACGTGAACAGAGGCAAGGCGAGCGCGAGGCCCTCTTCGGGCAGCACGCGCCGGGTCCGAAAGACGCCCAGGGGATCGCTCGACTCGATCGCCAGCCGCTGGGCCGCCAGCGGGCCCCTGGCGACCGGTCCCAGCTCGCGCACGGCACTCCAGCCACCGGGCGGGACCAGGCCGGTCCCTGCCTCGAGTGCGATCTCCCCCACAGCGGCCGTGAAGCGGGCCGGTCCGCGGGCGCGACCGTCGGCACTGTCCAGCCGCAGCTCCAGCCGCGCCACGTCGCCCTCAAAGACGGGGGCGGGCAGGGGGGCGTCGCGGAAGTCCCGCTCGGGGATCTCGGAGATCGGCGACAGGGGCGACGGAATGACGTCCAGGAGTCGCAGGCCCCCGGTCAGGCCGCGCGCGTTCCAGCGCGCGTAGAGGAACATGGCCGCCGCCGCGCACCAGACCAGGAAGCCGAACAGGAACAGCCAGGCAACCTCGCTGGTGGCGCCGTAGAAGTAGACGACGGCGCCCAGCGCCAGCGCGCCCAGGAGCCGCCAGGCGGGGCGCAAGCCTGGTTCCTAGCGGGACCGCAGGGGCGGCAGGGGGACCTCGGCGACGACCTCGGCCAGGACCTCGCCGGCGGAGGTTCTGCCGCGCATGCCCAGGCGGTGGGCGAGCACCGGCAGGACCAGCGTCTTGACGTCGTCGGGCAGCACGAAGTCTCGCTCGTCGAAGAGGGCGAGCGCCTGGGCCGCCCGCTGCAGGTAGAGGCCGGCCCGCATGCTGGCCGGGAGCGCGACCTCCGGCCGCGAACGCACCGCGGCCAGCAGGGAGACGATGTAGGTCCGGATCGCGCCCGCCACCACGACCTGGAGGCAGGCCTGCTGGAGCTCGACCACCTCCGCGGCGCTGAGCACGGAGTCGAGCTCCGTGATCGGGTCGCCGTGCTGGCGGCTGGCGAGGATCTCCTCGGCCTCCTCGGCGCTGGGCGGACCCATCTCGCAGGCGACCAGGAAGCGGTCGAGCTGGGCCTCCGGCAGCGGGTAGGTGCCGTGGAACTCGTGAGGGTTCTGGGTGGCGATGACGTAGAAGGGGCTGGGCAGGGGATGCGTCACGCCCTCGACGGTGACCTGGGCCTCGGCCATCGCCTCCAGCAGCGCGGCCTGGGTTCGCGGCGTGGCCCGGTTGACCTCGTCGGCGAGCAGGACATTGGCGAAGACGGGGCCGGGCACGAAGTGGAAGCTGCCTTCCCGTTGATTGAAGACGCTGGCCCCGGTGATGTCGGCGGGCAGCAGGTCAGGCGTGCACTGGACGCGCCGGAACTCGCCGCCGATGGAGGCCGCGATGGAGCGGGCGAGCATGGTCTTGCCGGTGCCCGGAAGGTCCTGCAGGAGGACGTGCCCGCCGGCCACCAGGCCGGCCGCGGCGAGCCGGACGGTGGCGGACTTGCCGACGATGACGCGCTGGACGTTCGACTCCAGCCGAGCCAGCATCCCGGCCGCCCGCTGCGGCACCAGCGCCGGGCTTGCCATTACGAGGCGGGATTCTACTCGCGGATCTGCGTTTTGCCCGCTGCTCGAAGCTCATTGCAGAGCTATCGCAGTAGTGATACGTTATAGCGCATAGGAGGTAATTTGTTCTGATCCATGTACATAGATACCACTAACCTGCTTGTCTGGATCCTCGTCGGCCTGGTGGCCGGGTTCCTGGCCGCGAAAGTCATGACCGGACACGGCTTCGGAATCATCGTGGACATCCTGGTCGGCATCGTCGGCGCCTTCCTGGGCGGCTTCCTGGCCGGCCTGGTCGGGCTCTCGGCGACCACCCTGGTTGCCCAGATCATCGTCGCGTTCATCGGCGCGGTCGTCCTCCTGATGCTGCTCCGCCTGGTCGGGCTGGGTAGAGGCCGGCGCAGGGTTCTTTAGGCGCAATTTCTTCGGAGGTTTTCAGCAAGTGCACATCATCATCTGGTTGCTGGTAGGTCTGATCGCCGGCTTCCTGGCCGGAAAGGTGGTCAGCGGCCACGGGTTCGGCGTCCTGATGGACATCGTGGTGGGCATCATCGGCGCCTTCCTGGGCGGCTTCGTGGCCAGCTTGGTCGGGATCCAGGCGACCAACATCATCATGCAGATCATCGTTGCCTTCGTCGGCGCCGTGATCCTGCTCGTGCTCCTGAAGGCGATCGGTTTCGGTCGGGGCCGGACCACCACCTACTAGACCCGCTCTCCCCCGCGCAGCAGAGCCGGTGTGGCGACACACCGGCTTTGTTTTTCCGCCTGGCTAGTTGCGGCCGAGCACCCGCGTGATCACATCGCCGATGTTGGGGCCGCCCTTGCCGAAGGGCAGCGAACGGACCCGGTGCGCGTAGACCATGTCGGCGACCCGCGCCACGTGCTCGGTGCCGACCTCCGGCACCTCCTCGTAGGCGGCCTCCGCCTGCGCCGCTCGCGAGCAGACCAGGTCCGCCCGGTGGCCGTCGACCTCGAGGGCGATCGAAAGCTCGGCGATCAGCTGCAGGACGCCGCGCGGGATGCTGACCTCGGGGAAGGTCGCGATGCCCTCCGCGATCCGGTCGCGAATGTCCTCCTCGGCGTCCTTGTGGTCGGAGAAGAACTGGCCCGGGTCATCCTCCCAGGCCGCGCGCTTCTCGACGATGGCGACGCGCTGCTCGAGGTCGCGGATCCCCTCGACGTCGACGCAGAGGCCGAAGCGGTCGAGCAGCTGCGGGCGGAGCTCACCCTCCTCCGGGTTCATCGTGCCGACCAGGATGAAGCGCGCCGGGTGCATCACCGAGACGCCCTCCCGCTCGACGATGTTCACGCCCATCGCGGCCGCGTCGAGCAGCACGTCGACGATGTGGTCGTCGAGGAGGTTGACCTCGTCGACGTAGAGGATGTTGCGGTTGGCCTCGGCCAGCACCCCAGGCTCGAACCGGCGCGATCCCTCCTTCAGCGCCGCCTCCAGGTCGATGGTCCCCACCACGCGGTCCTCGGAGGCGTTGATGGGGAGCTCCACGACACGCATCCGCCGCGTCGTCGCGGCCAGCGTCTCACCGGACTGAAGCCGCGCCTGGCAGTCGAGGCAGAGCGACTCGCGGTCGTTCGGGTTGTCCCCGAACCGGCAGCCCGCGACCACCTCCTGCTCGGGCAGCAGGCGGGCCAGGGCACGCACGGCGGTCGACTTGCCGGTGCCCTTCTCGCCGCGGATCAGCACCCCGCCGATCGCCGGGTTGATGGCGTTGAGCACCAGGGCCGTCTTCATCCGGTCCTGGCCGACGATGGCGCTGAAGGGGTACGAGTACCGCTCTACTGACACAGTTGGAAGAGTCTAGCTATCCCCTATTGAGCTGCCTCTCAACCACCGACGCAATCTCGTCGCGCGAGAGGTCGAACAAGCCGTAGTAGCGGGCGCCCATCCGGCCGGCCAGGTCGGCGCAGGCGTTGATGGCGTAGGTCTGGTACATCGGAGCCACCCGAGCCAGGTGCTGGATGGACGGCAGGTGGCTGAAGTCGCGGGCGGAGTCGATGACCAGGCAGTCGATCTTCTCGGCCTGGATCATCGCCGCAACCTTCTGAGCCTCCACCAGCGGCTCCTCCTTGAACATCGAGATGTTGCCGCGGCCGTCACTGATCAGGACCAGCAGGGGCCTCACCGTCGCGTCGCGCAGCACCTCGGTCTTGATGACGCCGAGGCCGGCCAGCAGCCCATGGGTCAGCGGCGTGGTGCCGCCGACCGACAGGCGCTCGAGGCGCCTGCGGGCGAGAGATACCGACGAGGTCGGCCGCAGCACCACCTCGGCGCTGCGGTTCTTGAAGATGACGACCGCGACGCGGTCACGCCTCACATAGGCGTCCTGCAGGAGGGAGAGGATCGCGCCCTTGGTCGCCGCCATCCGCTGCTCGGCATCCATGGAGGCGGAGGCGTCGACGACGAACACGATCAGGTTGCCGGTCTTGCGCTCCCTCACCTTCTCGCGGAGGTCGGAGCGCTCGAGCATCATGCGCTCGCCGCTCTTCCGGCCGCGGCGAGCCTGGAAGGGCGCGGCGGCGCGGATGGTGGCGTCGACCGCGAGGTCGGTGACCTTCTCCGCTGTCCGAGCGGTCGTGTAACGGCCGCGCCGGTTTGCAGACTGGGCGGTGGCGCGCTTGCCGCCCAGCTTGCGCGGCCGGCGGTGCCGGGGCAGCTCGATCTTCTTCACGTCGAAGGTGTCGGCTGTTTCCGGCGTGGACTCGGTCCCCACTCCGCCGCCGGCGCTGGTGCCCTCGACGGAGCCGCTCGACTCGTCCTCGCTGGTCCGGCCGCTGTCCTCGTTCTCCTGGGCGGAGCCCTGCTGCTCGCTGGCGGTCGACTGCTGCTGCTCATCGGCCGACTCCGGCCTTCCCTGCTCCTCGCTGGAGGCGGGTTCCTCCTGCTGCTCCTCCTCGCCCTGGCCCTGCTCGCGCTTCACCGGGTTGCGGGCACGGTGCGCCAGGGCCAGCTCAGCGGCGTCGAAGATATCGTCGCGGGTGGCCTGCGGGTGGCCCCGGTAGGCGGCCAGCGAGGCTGCCGCGCGGGCCACGACCAGGTCTGCCCGGTGGCCCTGGACGCCGGACTCGAGGCAGATCCGGGAGATGAGCCGGGCTTGGGAGGGCGTGAGGTCGATCCCGCCGACCGCCTCCCGCGCGTCCGTGATCCGTCCCGAGAGCCTGGCGTCGGAGCCCTTGAATTCGTCCAGGAATTCGCTGTCGTGGGCGCGGTAGGCGGCTTCCCGCTCAACGATCGAGACCCGGAGCTCGGGATCGACGATGCCCTCCACGTCGACGCAGAGCCCGAAGCGATCGAGGAGCTGCGGGCGCAGCTCGCCCTCCTCCGGGTTCATCGTCCCGACCAGGATGAAGCGGCTGGGGTGGACGAGTGAGACGCCCTCCCGCTCGACGACGTTGACGCCCATGGCAGCCGCGTCGAGGAGGACGTCCACGATGTGGTCGTCGAGGAGGTTGACCTCGTCGACGTAGAGGATGTTGCGGTTGGCCTCGGCCAGCACGCCCGGCTCGAACCGCCGGTGTCCGTGCTTCAGGGCCGATTCGAGGTCGATCGAACCGACCACGCGGTCCTCGGAGGCGTTGATGGGCA
>VBHN01000120.1:0-5649 GCA_005881155.1 Chloroflexota bacterium
TTCGATATCCTGTCGTGGGAGGGGCGCCGGGACGTGCAGGAGCAGATGTGGCGCGTGCTGTGCGACGCGCGGCGCTGGGATCTGGTTCGACTGCAACATCTCCCGGAAGACTCTCCGACGCTCCCCGCCGCCCTTTCCGTCGCCCGCGAGCGGGGTTGGCGGGTCGTCCTGCGGCCGACGTTCCTGACGCCGTGGCGTCCGCTCTCTCGCGCGGCGCCCTGGGACTACGGCCTGACGCGAAAGTTCACGGCCAACCTGCGGCGACGCGAGCGCCGGCTGGCAGAACTCGGCGACGTCCGCTTCGAAGTCCTCACCAGCGGGAGCAGGCTGCGCCAGGCGCTGGAGGTGTTCTATCGGCTCGAAGCGAACGGATGGAAGGGTCAAGCCGGAAGCNNGAAGCGCGATCGTCCAGCGACCTCAAGTTCGTCGGTTGTACGATCGCCTGGTGGAACACGAAAAGGCGGGGGTGTGCATTCCTGTCCTCACGGTGCGGGGCAACCCGGTCGCGGCCCAACTGCTCCGTGTCTGCGGACGTATCATGTTCGGCTTGAAGACGGCGTACGATCAGACGTTCGCCAAGTACGGGCCCGGGCAACTGCTCACGGCGCGCGTGATACGATACGGAATCGAGCACGGCATGGAGGCCCTCGACTTGATGGCCGGGAACGCCGGCTACAAGGCCGATTGGGCGCGGCAGTTCCTTCCGCACCACGAGCTTCTCCTATTCGCGCCGTCCTTGGCCGGTCGCTACGCCTATTGGGCCACGCATGGGATTCAAGAACAGGTCAAGAAGGTGCCCGGCATGATCCGTTTGGCCCGCTGGGTGCGCACCCAGCGGGCGTGAGAGGTAGTCGTACCGACGCCCGCACGAGTCAGCGGCGGCCGTTGCACTCGCGTTGTTCCGTGGCCACCCGATAGCCCGCAAATCCCCCGTCCAGACGCGAACACCGCTCGCAATCGTGGCGCGAGCGCAACAATCGCCTTGCGGCGCCGGTGTCGACCAGGCGAGCGCGGCTCTTGCACGTGGTCGCGGCCGGAAATCGCGCCAAGCGGCCGGCAACGCCCGTGGTGCGTGGCCCGCTAACGCCCATGGAGCAGTCCTGTGACCATTTTCGCCGGCATATTCAGCCGTCACGCCCGCGCCCCCATCAGTGATGCCGCGTGCGACGCGTTGCGACGCGCCCTGTCGCGCCAGGCGCATGAGCCGGCGCAAGAGTTCAGGGACGAGCGGGTTTTCCTCGCGAAGGTCGATCTCCACATCTTCGACACCCCGGCCTTTCTCGTGCGGGACGGCGCCTCAGTCGCGCTGCTCGCCGGTGAGCCCCTGCTGCGACCCGCGGACGGTGCGACTGCCGCTACACGATCCGACGACCTGGCCCGGCTGCAGCGCGAGTGGGACGATGGAGACTGGAGCGCCCTTCGCCGAACGCGCGGCGTCTTCTGCGCGGTGCACTACAGCCGCGAGCCATGCTTGCTCACCCTCGTCACCGACAAGCTCGGCCTCCGCCCCCTGTACTACTGGATCGACGACGACCGGGTGCTGTTCGCCACCGCGCTTCGGATCCTCGAGCAGCACCCCGACGTGCCCAAGCGGATGGACCTCCGTGCCGTAACCGAAATGGCGAACTTGGGCGTTCCCCTGGCGGACCGCACTCCCTACGCAGGCATCCGGGTACTGCGGGCCGCGGAAGTTCTGCGTGTCTCGCCGTCGCTGGCCCAGGGCTCGTGCTATTGGCGGTGGGACGAGATCCCGCCGTCGAGCCGGCCGGAGCCGGAGCTGCTGTCGCTCGTGTACGAGCGATTCCAGGCGGCCGTTGCCTGTCGGCTGCGAGGCGACACGGCGGCCGTAGCCTTCTTGTCCGGAGGGTTGGATTCGCGCTGCATCGTGGCGGCACTGCGGGACCAGCGCGCCGCGGTGCACTCGTTCAACTTCAGCATGCCGCGAACGCAGGATCGTGCCTTGGGCGCGGCGTTCGCCCGGGCGGCCGGCGCCGTGCATCACGAGCGACCCACGCTGCCCGAGCCCGAGCCGCCCTACCACGCGCTGCTGGCGAACGCGCTCCGCGAGCTCGCACTCGAACCGGCGCCGCGCCACCCGCGACGCGTCTGGTCGGGCGACGGGGGCAGCGTCGCCCTTGGCCACGTGTACCTCACCCGCACCATGATCGACCGCCAACGAGCCGGGGACCGAGAGGGGGCGATCGCCGCATACCTGGAGCAACAGCGCGCCGCCGTACTTCGGAGGTTGCTGCAACCCCCAATCGCCGCCGCCCTCGACGGCATTCTGAAGCGCGGCGTGCGCGAGGAACTCGCGGATACCCACTGCGCCGATCCGGGCCGCGCACTCCACATCTTCCTGCTGCTCAACGACCAGCGGCGGCACCTGACGCGGCATTTCGAGGATATCGACCTGCATCAGCTCGAGCTGCAGCTGCCGTTTTTCGACAGCGACTTCCTGGAGGCGGTGCTCACGGTACCGATCGATCGGTGCCTGTACCACGCCTTCTATGCGAAGTGGCTCGACCGGTTCCCGCCGGTGGTGACCGCGGTGCCGTGGCAGACGTACCCGGGTCATGTGCCCTGCCCGCTGCCGACCCCGGAGCGACTGCATTATCAGTGGACGATGGGGCGGGACCGGGCCCTACGGGCGTCCTTCAAGCGCGCGCAGGCGCGTCGCGCGGCCGAGATGCTGCGAGCCGAGCGCTTTCCTCGGGACGTGCTGAACAAAGGAGTGCTGCGTCTCGCCGGCTGGCTACATCGCGCCGGCATACGCGACTACGGCTACGTGATCCGTCAGGCAAGCCTGTATTACACGTACTGGCTACGCAACAGCGGCGACTGGGTCGCGCCCCCCGCGGGACCGACTCCGGATGTCGTCGCCCGCTAGCTTGGCGCCGCCGCAGCCACCGCGTGACCTTGACCGCTCCCTGATCCACGGACTCGCTTGGACCGGGGCCGTCCGATGGGGCGCGCAGATTCTCAGTTGGGCGTCCACTCTTGTGGTGGCCCGACTGCTCGCGCCCAGCGACTACGGCGTGGTCGGCATGGCGACGATCTACACCGGCTTCCTGGCGCTCGTGAACGAATTCGGGTTGGGCCTGGCGATCGTGCAGGGCCGCAATCTCGACACGGACCAGATCGCCAGGCTCGGCGGATTCGCGGTCCTCGTCGGCGCGACCTTCGTGACACTCTCCGCGGCGCTCGCCGGGCCCGTCGCGGCCTTCTTCGGCGAGCCAGCCGTTCGCTGGATCGTCGTCATCTCGAGCCTGGCGTTCCTCCTGACGGCGACCCAGCTCGTCCCGCGAGCCCTGCTGCGTCGCGATCTCGACTTCCGCCGCCTCGCCTGGGCCGATGGGGCCGAGGCGGTCGTGACGACCGTGTCGACGCTCGGGTTCGCCGTCCTTGGCCTGCGGTACTGGGCCCTGGTCCTCGGCTCGCTCGCGGGGCGCGCCACCAGTACGATCGTCGCCTGCGCCTCCAGGCCGCACCGCGTCGCCTGGCCGAACCGGTTCGCCACCATCGCACCGACGGTGACCTTCGGCTGGCATGTGGTCGTGGCGAGCGTCGCCTGGTACGTGTACGATAACGCCGACTTCACCGTCGTCGGTCGCGTGCTCGGCAAGGCCGCGCTCGGCACCTACACCGTGGGCTGGACGATCGCCAGCATTCCCGTGGACCGCGTGACGGCGCTGGTCGGCAGCGTCACGCCGGCGGTGTTCTCGGCCGTGCAAGACGACCGTCCCGCCCTGCAGCGCTATCTCCGTAATCTCACCGAAGGGCTCGCCTTGATTACGTTTCCCGCGGCCGTCGGCCTCGCCGTGGTGGCCGACGAATTCGTGGTCGTCGCCCTAGGTGAGCGCTGGGGGGCGGCGGTCCTTCCCTTGCGACTCTTGGCGCTCTCCGCCGCGCTGCGGTCCGTCAGCGCACTGCTGCCGCAAGTCATCGTGTCCACCGGACGCGCCAAACGGAACATGCAGCTCACTCTCGTCGCCAGCGCGATCCTTCCCTGCCTGTTTTATCTCGGCACGCATTGGGGTACGGCAGGCGTGGCCGCGGCCTGGGCCCTCGGGCATCCGGTGTTCGTGATGCCGTTGTTCCTCGTCAGCGCGCTCCGCCTCACCGGCTTGTCCGCGTGGCAGTACCTCCGTTCGCTGTGGCCCGCCTTCGGGGCCACGGCGGTGATGACCGCCGTCGTGCTGTCGCTGCGCTGGGTGACTCCGGGCGCGTGGCCGGTGGGCGCGCGTCTGAGCGCACATGTGCTCGGGGGTGTGTTGGCGTACGCGGCGATCCTCTATCTCGCTCACCGTAGCCGCGTCCAGGCGCTGTGGGCGCAGTTCCGAGCCCTGCGAACCTGACGGGCGGCGACGAGGCGGCATGACGACGAGCGCGCTACGGGCGCTGCTGTTGCGTGCGGGCCACAGGACGCGCCGCCCGATGTGCCCGTGGGTCCGGCGGCCCGGCCCGTGCATCATGGTCCACGTCCAGGCCGAGCGGGAGGGGTGAGGTGGGCACATTTCCAGACACGACGCGGGCGCAGCAGGGTCGCGCAAGCCACGTGGGCACGCCGACGTTGAGCCGTGGCGCGACCGCGGAGTGCGTGCCCCTGCGCGACGCGCTCACCGATGAGGCGTCGCTGTGGGAGGGCCTGCGCGAGCGCTCCCTCGCCGCTTCTCCTTTCGCAAGCTGGGCGTGGCATCGGGCGTGGCTCGCCTCCGCTCCCGTGGAGGAACTGGACGCGAGCCGGACGCTGGTGCTGCGCAGCGCGGCGGAAGGCATCGAGGTCATTCTTCCCTTGGCCCTAAGGAGCGTGGTGTTTCGGCGCCAGCGGGTCGCCGCATTGACGTGGGCGATCGGCGATCTCGGCTGCCCCGACCATCTGGATGTCCTCGCCCTGCCGCAGGTGGACTTCGACGCGGTGATCGCGCCGCTGGCGGCGCTGCCCTGGGATGTGCTCGTGTTGGGCAGCCTGGCGCCCGACGCGCCGAATGCGACGCGGCTTGCACAGGCGCTCGAGCGGGCCGGCTACGGGATTCGCTGGAATTCCTTGTGGCCCTGCCCGTACCTCGAGCTGCCGGCGAGCTGGGACGAGTACCTGGGATCGTTGAGCGCCAACCGACGTCAGGTGCTGCGGCGTCGCGAGCGCGTCTTGCACCGCGAGCATGCCGTGACGCTGACCGACTACGGCGCCGGGCGACTGGACGAAGGTTGGCGCCACCTGGTCGCGCTGCACGACAAACGCTGGACCGCCGCCGGCGTCTTCAACGATCCTCGGATCGATCGTCTACACCGCGCGTTCGCAGAGCAGTTGGCATCGCGCGGGCAGCTCTGGCTGTCCACGCTGGATCTCGACGGCGTGCCTGCAGCGGCGTGGTACGGCTTCGCCGACCGCGACACGGTGTATTTCTATCAGAGCGGGCGCGATCCGCGCTGGGAAGACCAGAGCGTGGGCGTCGCGCTCATGGTGAAGATGATCCGCCGCGCGATCGAGGGCGGGTATCGGCGCTTCGATTTCCTGCGGGGCGAGGAGGCGTACAAGCGGCAGTGGACGTCATCGACGGCCGTGACCAGGGAGCTGGTGGTGTTTCGGCCGGGCTGGCGCGGGCGGTGGCTGCGCGGCCTCGATTGGGCGGGTCGGATGCGCGCCCGACT
>VBHN01000120.1:5671-14354 GCA_005881155.1 Chloroflexota bacterium
CGGTCGAGAACATCCGGGAGCTGCCGCGCCTCGATGCGCTGTTTCAGGGGCTCGGCGTGCGAGCCACGTACTTCACGACCTATCAGGTCGCGATCCACACCTGGGCCGCGGCCATCCTGCGGGACCTGCATGCCGGGGGTGCGGAGCTCGGCGCCCACCTGCATCCCTGGAACACCCCGCCGCTCGACGACGCCTTCGTCCCTCGCAACACCATGCTGAAGAACCTTCCGGCGGCGCTGCAGCTCGCGAAGCTCGAACGCCTCACCGCGACGCTACGCGAGGCGTTCGGCGCTCGACCGCTCGCGTTCCGCGCCGGTCGCTACGGGCTCGGTCCGGAGACCGTCACCGCCCTGATCCGATGCGGCTACAGGATCGACAGCAGCGTCACCCCGTTCGTGAGTTGGGAATCGTTCGACGACGGGCCGACGTTCGTCGGGGCGCCGCTCGACCCCTACCACCTCGGGGGAGGAAACGATGTCCGCATCCCCCAGCCGGACGGACCACTCCTGGAGCTCCCCATGTCCACGGGGTACAGCCGCGCCCCGTTCAGCTTCTGGGGGGGTATCCACCGAGGGCTGTCGGTTCGCGCGCTGCGGCCGCTGCACCTCTGGGGGATCGCGTCACGCCTCGGGGTGGTCAAGCGCATCTCGCTCAGCCCGGAAACCGATTCGGTCTCCGACATGCTGACGCTGTCACGCCGCCTGATCCAGACGGGCGTCCGACATCTGCATGCGTTCTTTCACAGCCCGAGCCTGAGCCCCGGCTTGAGCCCGTTCGCCCCCGATGGAGCCGGCGTGGAACGGATGTATCGTGCGATCGCGACGTACGTCGAGGGCCTCGCCCGCGTGACCGCGCTGCGCTCCGTCACGATCTCGGAGGCGGCGCAGTCGCTCGAGACCGCAGCGTCGCTCGAGGCGGGCGCGGCAAGCGCCCGGTCCTGAGGGTCCGGCCCCGACGAGGCCTACGCCGCCCGTTCCACCTCACGACGGGTCGGCTCCCACAAGGGGGTGCGCTCACCCCTGGCGGCCCGGATCGACGCGTGCAGGGCCGCGACGTTGCCTACGACCAGATAGGCGGGCAGGGCGACGACTTTCGGCAGGCGCCGGTGCTCCGGCCACCACCAGGCGAGCGCGGTGCACAGGCCCGCCGCGGCCGTAAGTCCCACGCACCAGCGTGCCCACCAGACGGTGGGTGCAAGACACACCAGTGCGACGAGCGCCGGCAACGCGACGTGCGGGACGATCCAGCGGCAGACCTTGTGGCTCGCGAGGATGCATGAAAATAGTCCGTGGCGGAATGGATTCAGGAGCGACCGCTTGAAGGCGAGCGTGTGCCAGCCCCGGACGATCGTGCGGACCTTACGGCGGTATTCCCGCCGCAACGAGGGCACGCGCGGCACCGTGCAGATGGCGCTCTCGACGGAGACCGCCCGCAAGCCCTGCTCGCGCGCGAGCAGGGCCGCCGCGAAGTCCCGACTGATCTCCTCCGGCAGGACACGCAGATGGAGCGGCGCCCGCACGGCGTGGAAACACCCGGCCGCCCCCGGGATCCCCGCGACGCGCGTCTCGAGGCGGCGGACCCACATGTCGTAGCCCACGTACCAGGATTCGGCCTGGTTGGCGTGTCCGTCCATATGCGCCACGCTCACGTAGTGGCCGGAGGCCACCCCCACGGCAGGGTCGGCGAAGCTCGCGATCAGCGGCTTGAGCGCCCCCGGGGCCGGCCGCGCCGAGGCATCGGTGGTGACGATGATGTCACCGCGCAGCAGCCATAGTGCCGCGTTCTCCGCAGCCGTCTTCCCTCCGCGGCTCGGCAGCCGCAGCAACGAGGATTTGTCGGCGATCCGCCGGGTAGTCGAGGCGAAGCAGGTTCTCGAGGGTCTCGCGAATCACGGCTTCCTCGTTGTAGACCGGGAGCACGATGCTGATCGCCGGCCAATCGCCCGCGGACGCGACGGGCGGCCGGCCGCGTCGAAACAGCCCGACCAGCCCCAGCAGCATGGGGTACCCCAGATAGGTATACATGCCGAAGGCGACGGCGACGCCGAGCGACCAGACGCAGGCTGAGATCATCCGAGACTCCGATAGATGGCTTCGTATCGCTCGAGCCAGGGCGCAGGGGCAAACTCGCTCGCCAACCGCGCACGCGCCCGGCGGGCGCGGTCCCCCGCCGCCGCCGGGTTCGTGAAGACGGATCGAATGGCCTGCGCCAGCCCGGCGGGATCCTCGGCTGCCACCAGCAGCGCTTCTCGGGGGGTGACGACGTCCGGCACACCGCCGACCGCGGTGGCGACGATGGGCGCCTCCGCCGCCATCGCCTCGAACAACACGATCGGCGTGCCCTCGGTACGGGAGCTGAGCGCGAACACGTCGAACGCGGCGAACAGCCGCCCCGCCTCGGCGACGGTGCCCAGCCAGCGCACTCGGTCTCCCACGCCCAGACGGGCGGCCTCGCCCTGGAGGTGTGACCGCTGGCGCCCGTCGCCTACGACCGAGACGACCAGAGGCACGTCCTCGAGCAGTCTCAACGCCGCCAGCAGCACGTCCAGGCCTTTTTCCCGCGTCAGCCGACCAACCCATCCGACGTGGAATCGTCCCTCGGGAACCTCGAGCTGCTCGCGCGCCTGGTTCCGGCCGAAGGGAGGGGGGTCGTGCGCCGGCCAGGCGTTGGGGACGATGTGCAGCCGCGCGGAGGGCACGCCCGTCCGCTCCAGGTCGCGGGCCAGCGGGCGGGACACGGCGACCACCGCGTCGAAACGGCGGAAGGCACGCCGCTGCAAGCGTTCGTAGATCCAGTTCTTGAAATCGCCGCCCGTGAATCCGTGGACCGTCGTCACCGTGGGGACGCCCGCGCGACGGGCGGCGCCGGCGTCAACGACGTCGACATGATAGCCGTGGGTGTGCACGACATCCGGCCGGAGCCGGCGGCACAGTTCGACGATCGCGGCCCGCTCCCGGCCGTAGGCGCGCGGGGAGATTCGCAGGGTCATCGTCTCGACGCCCGCCTGGTCGAGAGGCGCCAGGAAGAGCTGGCGGTCGGCTCCGTTTCCCAACACGGTGGCCACGGCGACCCGATGACCCGCGCGGTGCTGTCCCGTCGCCAAGGTGTGTACGACCCGCTCCGCGCCGCCCACGTCCCCGGGAGCGATGACGTGCAGCACGGCCAGCCTCTCTCGCGATGTCACGGCCCCCAGTAGAACAAGCTCCGTGCCTGTGTCACCCGGCATGAGGACCTGTCCGATACTGCTGCGCGCGCGCAACGCCTGGGTGGGCGTGGTCTACAGTCGTGTGGCGCGGAGCGGACGTGCCCGCGCGGCCTCCCTCTTGCTCCAGACGCCGGCGCTCATGTGCGGCATCGTCGGCATCGTCCACTCAGACCCGGCCCATCCGGTCTCCCCCGCCGCGATCCGGCAGATGTGCGATGCGATCCGGCACCGGGGCCCCGACGACGAGGGCATCCACCTGGACGGTCCCGTCGGCCTGGGCATGCGTCGCCTCAGCATCATCGACCTCGCAGGCGGGCACCAGCCGATCTTCAACGAGGATCGGTCGGCCGTGATCGTGTTCAACGGCGAGATCTACAACTACCAAGAGTTGCGGCGGGGACTGGTCGCCCGCGGGCATGCGTTCGCGACCCAGGGGGACACGGAAACCATCCTGCACCTGTACGAGGAGGAGGGCCCCGAGTGCGTCTCACGACTGCGGGGCATGTTTGCGTTTGCCATCTGGGACGCGAAGGCGCGGACACTGCTGCTCGCCCGCGACCGCTTCGGGATCAAGCCGCTGTACGTCGCGACCGCGCCCTGGGGCGTCGCGTTCGCTTCCGAGCTGAAGGCGCTCCACGCGGCGGGCCTGGCCGACCGCACGCTCGACTGGGATGCGCTCGACATGTATTTCCAGCTCGGGTACATTCCCGCCCCCGCCACGCCGTTCGCGGGCGTCACGAAGCTCGAGCCGGGCCACACCGCGTTGTGGCACGCCCAGCGCGGCGTGTCGACCAGGCAATACTGGGACCTCCCCCGGGAGCGCGTGGGTGCGCCGCGCGACGCGGACGCGCGCGTGAGGGAGTGGCTCGACGAGTCGGTGCGCGCGCACCTCGTGAGCGACGTGCCGGTGGCGGCGTTCCTGAGCGGCGGGCTCGATTCGTCGGCGGTGGTCGCCAGCTGGGCGCTGGCGAGCGACGCACCGCACGCCTTCACCGCGCGGTACTACGGCTCGGGGGCCGCGAGCGCGAATGAAACCGACCTCGCGCGCCGACTGGCGGCCCGCTACGGCGTCAAGCTGACGGAGGTGGACATCCACCCCGACGTGCGCGACCTGCTCGAGCCGATCACGCACGCCCTCGACGAGCCCCATGCCGACCAGTCCGCCGTGCCGACCTGGCTCTTGTCGCAGGCGGTCGGGGCCTCGTACAAGGTCGCGCTCACCGGGATCGGCGGCGACGAGCTGTTCGCGGGCTACCGCCGGCACATCGGTCTGCTCGCCGGCGAACGATACGCGCGGCTGCCGCATGCCGTGCAGCGCGGGCTGAGCGGGCTCGCGAACCTGCTGCGCGAGCCCCCCGGCGCGTCGCTCTCCGTCGACCGAGTCAAGCGCTTTCTGCGGCCGGGGAACGGCTCGGCACCCGACCGGTTCCTGGGGTACGTAACGCGCTGCACCGATGGAGAGCGGCGTGCGCTGTACGTCGCGGCGTTGCACGAGGGCATGCAGGCCGGCAGGGCCGGCGCCCGCTTCCGCGAGCTCCATCAGCGCCACGGCGCGCCCGCGGGGCTCGAGGCGGGTCTGTATCTCGACTACAAGACCTTCCTCGCGGACGATGTGCTGGCGCTGAGCGACCGCATGGCGATGGCGCACTCGCTCGAGATCCGGGTCCCGTTCGTGGACCACGTGCTCGTCGAGCGGGTGTTCCCACTGCCGGACGCCGTCAAGATCGGCCTCTGGCGGAACAAGCGGCTCCTCAAGCGCGCGCTGCGCGGCCGCCTCCCGAGGGAGCATCTGCGGGCGCCGAAGCGGGGGTTCGTGGGTCCGACCGCCGAATGGCTGCGGCATGAGCTGCGCGAAGTGATCGAGGACGAGCTCGCGCCGGACCGCCTGACGCGACTCGGCTATTTCGATCCGGCGGTGGTGCGGGCGCTGCTCGACGACCACTTCGCGCGTCGCCACAACCGCGAGGGTATCCTGTGGGCCTTGCTGTGCTTCTCGATCTGGCACCGCGTGTACCTGGAAAGCCACCTGGTGGCGTGCCGATGACCTCGGCCGGTACCCAGAATGCCCACTCGCACCGGCCCAAGAGCAGGCCCGCGCCCGACGGCGAGCGCCGACTGCTGCTCATCAGCTACCACTTTCCGCCGAGCCACGAAGTCGGGGCGCGTCGCTGGCAACAGCTCGCGAAGCTCGCTGCCGAGGCCGGGTGGGCCCTGGATGTCGTCACACTCGATCCCGGCGATCTGGCGGCCTGCGACGAGACGGCGTTGGCCGAACTGCCCGCCAGCGTGCGTGTGTACGGCGTGCCGGATAGGCCGCTGCCCCTCGATCGGCTCGTCCGAGCGGCGGTCTCCTGGCGGCGCCGGCTGTTGACGCGGAGCCGCACGGGCGAGAGGCTCGTGCCGCACGCGCCGTCGCCCGGGCGACCGCCATCCATCGGCGTGACCGAATTACGGTCGCCGTTTCACAGCGCGCGCGACGCGCTGCGAGCGTTTCACGCCTGGCGCGCTCATGTGCGGTCTCGTACCTGGGCGCGACGGGCCGCCGAGGTGGCGCACCAGCTGCTGCGCGCCGCGCATTACCGCAGCGTCATCACCTGTGGCCCGCCCCATATGGTGCACGAGGCTGGACGCATGCTGCGGCGTCGCACCGGCGTACCCCTGATTGTCGACATGCGGGATCCCTGGAGCCTGACGCCGCGCATTCAGGAGGAGATCGCCAGTCCGCTGCTGCTGCAATGGGCTCGCCGCCATGAGCGGCGCGTGGTGGAGGCCGCGGCGCTCATCGTGGCGAACACCAAGCAATCACGCCGCGCCATGCAGGTCGCGTATCCCTCGGCCCGCGAGCGCGTCATTGCCATCTTGAATGGGTACGACGATGAACCCGTCCCCCCTTCCCAGCACGGGCGCTGCTTCGTCATCGGCTACGCCGGCTCCATCTACCTCGACCGCGACCCCCGGCCGCTGTTCCGCGCGGTGGCGGCGACGATTTCCGAGCGTGGCGTCGGGCCCGACCAACTGTGCCTCGAGTTCATGGGGGTCGAGGCAGGTGCCCACGCGGCACTGCTCGCGACGGCCGCGGAGGAACGGATCGGGGCGTATGTCGTCGTGCATCCCGCGCGTCCCCACGCCGACGCACTCCGGTTCCTGGCACGCGCCACGATGCTCGTGAGTCTGCCCCTCGTGAGCCGTGCCCCGGACACCGACACGTCGATCCCCGCCAAGATCTACGACTACATACGATTCGACGCGTGGCTGCTGGCTCTGGCCAATCCCGGAAGCGCCACCGCCCTGCTGCTGCAGGAGATCGGCGCGGACGTGGTCCCGCCGCACGACGTGGACGCCATCGCCGCGGCGATTCGCGCGCGCTACGACGCGTACGCCAGCGGCGCCCGCCCCAAACGCCCTCGCTTGCCCGAGCGCCTCAGCCGCCGGGCGCAGGCCCACCGGTTGTTCGAGGAGATCGAGCGCCGACTACCGGCGCCGCGTCACGAGTCGCCGCGATAGATCCGCTCGTACTCGCGCACCAGGGCATCCAGGTCGAACGCTCCTGCGACGCGTTCTCGCGCCGCGGCGGCGTCGACGGCCCGCCGGTCGCAGTCGCGGAGGGCGTCGCGCCATGCGGCCGCCAGGGCCGTCGCGTCTCCCGGCGGCACCAAGCGATGCTGCAAGCGGTCACCCAGCGCGGCAGGTGACCCCCCAACGGCGGTCACCACGGGGCAGACCCCGCAGCTCATCGCCTCCAGCAGTCCCAACGACGTTCCCTCGCTCCATGACGACAGGGTGAACACGTCGAATACGGGGTACACCTGCTCGACGTCCTTGCGCCACCCCACGAGACGGGCGGCGTCGCGCAACCCGTGCCGCTCGATCAGCGCGGCCAGGCGGGCGTGGTCGGGACCGTCGCCCACCAGCAGCAGCGTGGGAGGCGCCCCCTGGTCGTCGTTCCAGCCGACCCGCAGCAACGCGAACGCCTGGAGCATCACGTCGTAGCCCTTGATCGGATCGAGCCGGCCGATGCTGCCGATGACGGGCGCCCCGGCCGGGAGCCCCAGCTCGGCGCGCAGCGACCCGTTGACGGACCGCGGCCGGAAGCGACGGGTGTCGATCCCATTGACCACGACCCGGATGCGGGGGGGCCGTGGGACGAGCGTCTCGACCATCTGGCGTCGCAGCGCATCGGAGACGGCCACGATCACATCCGTCCGTCGGGCGGCAAGCCCGTCGATCAGCCGGCCTCGGAATGAGTCCGGGTACGGTCGGCCGTGGTCGGTATGCACGAGGCGGGGCACGCCCGCGCGCCGCGCCGCCAGCGACGCCTTGTACCAGACGCCGCTGTGGGTGTGCACGACGTCGGGGGCGAGCGCGCGCAGCGTCCGGATCAAGCCGCGCGGCCAGAGCATGGAGAGGTGGGGCAGGGACCGGTGCTGATGGAGGCGCGCGTACGGCACGAGGTCCTCCGCGAACCGGCCGAACTCGCTCAGGGTCAGGATGTGGCTCTCATAGCGATCGGGGGCGAGGCGCTGCACCAGAGCGGCGACGAGCCGCTCCAGGCCCCCGTAGTCCAGCTTGTGCACGACGTGCAGAATCCTGAGGCGTCGCATCACAGCCCGGAGGTCCGCATGACGAAGCCGTTCTCCGACAATCCGGAGGGAATATTGACGCGCGGCACGGCCCACGGGTTCACGCCAGTGGGAGGGAACCACGCGCCGCCGAGCGCCAATGCGGCGGCGTAGCCCGCCTCCCGGGCGGCGGCCTCGACGGCCGGGCCCGCGAGACCGTACGGATAACTGACCCAGGGGATCACGCTGGAGTAGCGCTCGCGCAACCACGCGAGCGGGCGGCCCAGCTCTTCACGGAGCTCGGGCGCGGTGAGACGCGCCAGGTTGGGATGCGTCCACGTGTGCGAGCCGAGCGTGATGCCGGGGTGCCCCGTGGCGTCGCGGAGGTCCTGCTCCGAGGCCACCAACGCCCACTCCGGCACGGTGCCGGGGCGGAGCCCCGCTCGCTCAGCCCAGCCGCGCACCTCCGCATCCTTGCCGGAGAGCTCGCCGAGGGCGCGCTCTCGCACGGCGGGGTCCACGCCTCGGTCCCCCGCGGCGACCGCGTCCCACCAGAAGGGGCCCTTGCCGACGAAGCCGGGGACGACGAACAGCGTCGCGGCGACGCCGCGCCTGGCGAGCTCCTCCACGGCGATGCGAACCGCACCTCGATACCCATCGTCGAACGTGATGGCGGCACGAGGGCGCCCCCCGGGCGGGGCCGGTCCCAGCAGCTGCGCCAGGGGCACGACGGCATGAGTGGAGAGCAGCCGCTCGATCTGCCCGACGAACCGGCTGCGCGGGAGGTGGAGGGAGCGATCGCCGAATGGCGGGCAATCGTCCGGCACCACGTTGTGGTAGGCCAGCACGAGTGCGTGCCGCCCGCGGGCCGCCCGGTGCAGCGCCGTCACACCGCTGCGCACCAGTCCGGCTTCGAGAC
>VBHN01000121.1:0-5960 GCA_005881155.1 Chloroflexota bacterium
TGCCGGCCCGTCCTGGCTGCCCGCCCCGGCTGCCCAGCCGGCGCCCCCTCCCCAGCCTGACCTCCGGCGCAGCTACGCCGAGTGGTTCGCCTGGGCGACCCAGCAGTACCCGGACGAGCACAGGGCCAGGATCGCAACCGAGACCGCGGTCGACGTCCTTCGCCAGGGCGCCGACCCCGCGCTGGCCGTGGCCACGGCCCAGAACGCCGCCAACGCGCCCGACGTCGCCATGCGGATGGTGACGGCGGACAAGGAGACGCAGGCCTACTCGGCGTGGTACGTCTGGGCCGCCCTGCGGATGCACCTCGACCCACAGCGCTCACACCTGGCAGCCGCCGCCGGCCGGGCGTCACAGGCGACCGGAGCTCCCCTGCCCGCCGCCCAGGCCAACGCCCTGGCGGCCGCCGGCGTCAATCCCGCCGCCGCCCTGCCCAAGCGGTCATCGTTCAGCGGGATCAGCCTCCGGGACCCGGCGCTGCGCGCGATCCTGTTTGGGATCGCCTGCCTGGTGGTGCCCTTCTTCGGCTTCTACTTCATCATCCTGCCGTTCCTGGGCCTCGCCTACTCCCTGCGGGCGCTGACCCAGTCACGACTGGCCCTGGGCATCCCGGGAGTCGTCCTCAACGGCCTCGCCAGCCTGCTGACGGCGGCGCTCTTCTTCCACCTGCTCTGATTCCGCGGCCCGGACGGGCTAGCCGATCGCGACCTCGATCTGGTTCTGACCGATAGCGATCGTGCAGCCGCTCGTGAGTGGCTGCTCGAGGACCACCCGGACGCCGTCGATGGCGCAGCCGTTGGCGCTGCCGAGATCGACCAGGATGAAGCGGCGGTCCCGCACTTCGAAACGCGCGTGGCGGCGCGAGGTGGCCGGGTCGTTGACGACGAGCTGGTTGTCCCGGGCCCTGCCCAGGTAGGCGATCTCCGGCCCCAGGGTGAACGTGGTCCCGGCGTCCGGCCCGGTCCTGACCATCAGCTGCGCCTTGAGCGGCGCCGCCGGGAAGGTCCCGAGGACCATGGTGCGCTGGTCAGGATCGGCGAGCGGAGGCGCCGGGGCAGGCACGGCTGGTCCGCCGACGGGCCGTGGCATCTGTACGGTGGCAGCCGGATCGCCTGCTGACGGAGCCGGGGGGCCCGCCGGAGGCGGAGCCGGCGCTGCCATCGGTGCGGGCGGCGCCCCTGGTGGAGCTGACGCCGGCGGCTGCGGAGCAGCCGGCCGGCTGCCGTCCTCGGGCTTCCACCAGGTCGGCAGCGAACCCGCCGTCAGGGACTTCTCCCAGGCCTTGCGTGCGGCGGCCTCTTCTTCCGGGCTCTTCTCGTGGTTGTCGGGCGTCTCGTTCATCTCAGCCTCCTCCCGGGACGTCGCCTGCGGCAACCGCCCCCACCGAATACTTCAGCTCGTGCATGCGCCGCATCTGTGCCTCCACGTCGCGACGGATGACCGGTGAATGTGACATCAGGTCGACGAATCCCTTTCGGTCCAGGGCGATCAGCTCGCTCGGCATGGTGGCGCGGATCGTCCCCTCACTGCGGCCGGTGAGGCAGCCGACCTCGCCAAAGAAACCTCCGGGCGCGATCCGGGCGACGCGCTGCATTCCGCCCCCGGCCGCCTGGAAGGTCACCTCGACCTCACCCGAGGTCAGAACGTAGAAGGAGGCCGCCGGCTCCTCCTCGCGAACCACGACCTCGCCCGGCCGCAGCCACTCCCAGCGGAGCTTGTTCCAGATCGCGATCACGTCCATCTCGGAAAGGTCGGGAAGAGCTCGGTGCAGGTAGGGCACCTGGGAGAGCCTCTCCAGCCGGCGGTCGGCCGCCCCGATCAGGAGCCTCGCCGGACGCTCCCAGAGGAAGTAGCTCCACGACCAGTTGAGGAGCACGCTGAGGCGGCTCCGGAAGCTCACGATCGAGACCAGGTGCAGCCACAGCCAGGCGAACCAGCCGAGGCGGCCCTTCAGCCGCAGCGGTCCGGACTGGACCACCGCGGTGTTGCGCCCGACTGTCGCCATGATCCCCTTGTCGCGGTAGCGGAAGGCCTGCAGCGGGCGACCGCGGACCAGCGCCTCGAGGTTGCGCGCGGCGTGACGGCCGCTCTGGATCGCCACCGGCGCCAGCTGCGGCAGCAGCCGCTCGCCGTTGGGGATGGCCGCCAGGTCGCCGACCACGAAGACCTCGGGGTGGCCCGCCACCTGCAGGGTCGGGTCCACTCGGATCGTCTTGCGCGGACCCGCGGTCAGCTCGGTCAGGCCCTCGGCGCCGAGGCCCCCCTCGACGCCGGCCGTCCAGATCACCGTCCCCACCGGCAGCACCTTGCCATCGGCGAGCTCGATCTCGCCGTCGCGGACCTCTTTGACCCGCGCGTCGAGGAGGACCTTGACGCCCATCCGCTCGAGCTTTCGGAGCGCCGCCGCCCGAAGCGGTGGTTCAAAGGGCTCCAGCAGGGCCGGGCCGGCCTGCAGCAGCAGGATCTCGGTCGAGCGCATGTCGAGCTCCTTGAAATCCTGCCTCAGGACTTTGCCGATCAGCTCGGCGAGCGCGCCCGCGCACTCCACACCGGCCGGACCGCCGCCGACGATGGCGAAGGTCAGCAGCTCCTTGCGCGTCTGCTCGTCGGCCGCCCAGTCGGCCGCCTCAAACCGGGAGAGAATGCGGTTCCGCAGCAGGAGCACATCCTGCAGGGTCTTCATCGCGAAGGATCGCTCGGCCACCGTCTCGTTCCCGAAGTAGGTGGTGGCGCTGCCGGCGGCCAGGACCAGGTAGTCGTAGGCGAGGGTGCCGCGATCGGTGCGCAGGAGGCGCCGCTGCAGGTCGACGGCCTGCACGTCTCCAAGACGCACCTCCGCGTTGCGAATTCGACGCAGGACACCCCGCACCGGGTGGGCGATGTCCGAGCTGTCGACGGCCGAGGTTGCGACCTGGTAGAGGAGGGGCGCGAAGAGGTGGTAGTTGTTGCGGTCGACGAGGAGCGTCCGCACCGGCGCTCCCGCCAGTGCCTTCGCGCAGTTCAGCCCTGCAAAGCCGGCGCCGACGATCACGACCGTGGGTCGCTCGGAGGTCGACATGGAAGCGCCCGCTTCAGCCGCCCGCCGGGATGGGCGGCGCCGCCGTCGCGTACTTGAGCTCGTGCAGGCGCTTCATGTCGGCCTCCACGTCGGAGCGCACCACGGCGTCCCTCTTCATCAGCTCGGTGAAGCTGTGCGCGTCGAGGGCGATCAGCTCGGTGTGCTTGGTCGCTCGGGCGGTGGCGGGGTTCTTGCCGGTCAGGATGCCGAGCTCGCCGAAGAAGCGGCTGGGCCCGAGCCTGTCGACCGTCCGCTCCCACCCTTCCGGCGTCTTGATGACCAGCTCGACCTCGCCCTCGGTGATGATGTAGAAGCGGTCCGAGGGCTCGTCCTCGGTGACGAGCACGTCTCCGGGGCGGGCGATGACGCGCTGGAGCCGGTTGGTGGTCGCGACCAGCTCCGTCTCGCTCAGGTGCGGAAGCGCCCGCGCCAGGTACTGGTCGTAGGCATGGGTGGTCTGGCGGATGAACGCGATCAGAAGCGGGGTGACGACCAGGAAGTTGTAGAAGAAGTGCAGGTAGGGGCGGTAGAGAGGCGAGCCGATGACGCCGCCGTAACCCATGACCCCGGCCAGGCCGCCGCTGAAGTAGAAGGCCCGGTCGAAGTTGTAGACGTAATAGAGGTAGAGGTGCTCGACCTCGTGCAGGCTGGCGAAGATGAAGGCCACGTAGAGCCAGCGGTTGCGCGAGAACTTGTAGAGACAGATCGCCAGACCCACCCAGACCGACGAGTCCCAGACCACGTGCACCGTCTCCAGGTCGAGCTGGCCGAAGATCCCGTGTGACTTGGCGAGGTTACCGTGGGTCAGGTTCAGCTGGATGATCTGGACGGTGTGCTCGCCGAGGTGGCCGAGCTGAAGGAAGACGAAGGCGAGCATGAAGGCGTAGAAGCCGTAGTGCTCGTACTTCCAGATGTACTCGAAGGCGAAGACCATGATCCAGGGGAACAGGGTCAGCCCCACGATCACGTAGAGCGGCTGAGCCTGGACGATCGCCCCGATCTGGAGCGCATAGGAGAGCAGCGCGGTGACGATCACCACCCGCAGCGGCAGCCTCTGGACCTGGAGCACCGACGGCAGCGTGAGTCGAGAGAGGTTGGTCATCCGGCTCACCTCATCAGGCTCGGACCGCGGTCCGGCTGCAGCGCCTGGCGCTCCCGTCGGTGCTTGAGGGCGATCAGCGAGAAGACGACCGCGTCGACCAGGACCACGAAGGCGAAGGCCCCGACGGCGACCATCCAGTCTTTCTGCCTGAACTCCACCGGCGGCACGATCAGCGGGTGCAGACCGACCGTCAGCGCAAAGTACCAGGCCAGCCCGAACGCTCCGGCTGCCGCCACTACGAAGATGGCGGCTTCGACGTAGCCCTGCTTCATTCCGTTTCCCCCCTCGGAACCGAAAGAACCCTTCCCTTCTTGGAGGCGGTCGACTCGACCGCGGCGCCAGATTACTCCGACTCGGGCGTCCGTGAATGTGTCGTCTATCACCTGGCCGGCGCCGCATTTCTCCCGGCGGCTCCGGGCGCTCAGCTCCCGCTGAGCCGGGAGACGACCGGCGCAAGGGTCTCGGCGAAGGCCGAGGGGACGGTCCAGTAGGAGATTCCCAACCGCTCGCGCCGCCGTTCGAGCTGTTCGCACATCGCGTCCGTGTCTCCCCAGAGAACCGAGGGTGCCCGGGCGGCTCGGAGCGCCTGGACGTCAACTCCCTGCCGCGCCAGCCAGGGAGCCGGGGCTTCCCCGACGGCGGTGAGGCTGTAGTTCAGCTCGATCGCGCCGGCCGCGCCACCGAGCATCTCGACACGCCGCAGGATCTCCGCCTCGTCCGCCTGGGGAGGGAGGCTGAAAGCCGCCGTTTGCGCGTAGCGCGCAGCCAGGCCCAGCGCGCCGCGACCTGAGGCGGCGACCAGGATTCGGACCGCGGGGAGCTCGCCTCGAACAACCTCCAAGAGCGACTGGAGCCGGCTCCTCTTGTCCTCCGCCGAGCCCGCGTCGAGACCGGCCCCGAAGCCCGGCTGGAACCGGTCGCCGGCCACCGCCAGCACCGCCTTCAGCTCCCTCAAGAGCGATTGGGGCTCATGGAGGGTGGCGGCCAGCACGTAGGTTCCGAGGCCAATCCGCTCCGTTGCAGCCGCTGCGGCGGCCAGCACCGGCAGTGGGGACGCAAGCTGGGGTCGGTCGGGCGCCAGCAGCACGTCGAAGCCGAGCTTCTCGTGGCGCCGAGCCCGGGCCACGGTGTCGGGCCCGGGAGCCTCATTCAGGCCGAAGCGAAAGGGCCGAACAGTCAAGACGCGACCGCTTCGGGGCGGCGGCTGCTGCGGGCGAGACCCTCGACCAGCCCGACCGCGGCCAGCCCGACCGCCAGGTGCAGCACCTGGACCGCGACGTGGGCGCTCCCGGGCAGGAGGTTCGCCTGCAGCAAGCCGAAGACCGGCATGCCGACGCTCCAGACCAGGGCCAGCACCGCCAGGGCTACCGGCGCGCCGGCGCGGAGGCCTAGCACCACGGCGGCCCAGAGGTCGACCACCAGCAGCACCCCGACCGCGATGTGGATCGGGATCAGCTGATCCCAATGGCCCGTCCAGACCAGGATCCCGAGGGTGACCTGGACCACGGCGATGACGCGGGCGACGATCCGGGTAACGCGCGTAGGAGACAAAGCCAACCACCTCCATCCAACGGCTAATTTGTATAGATAGTCTAACCAATATGAGGTAGGGTTTGATTCCATGAGCCCGCGTGCCTACCGCTCCCAGAAGCGCCTGGCCGCGGCCGGCGAGACACGTGGCCGCATCCTCGAGGCGGCCCGCTCGCTGCTCGCCGCCGACCCTCCGGTCACCTTCACGATCGACGCCGTCGCCGAACGGGCGGACGTGGCGCGAATGACGGTCTACTACCGGTTCGGCTCCA
>VBHN01000121.1:5997-15873 GCA_005881155.1 Chloroflexota bacterium
CCTGGTCCAGGTCTTCATGCGGCTCTGGGAATCAGAGCGCCTGGTCATCCGGCGCCTGCGGGCTTTGAGCGCGCTCGACCCCGACTTCAGCGACCACGAGGATCGCAACCAGCGCCGCCGGCAGGCGATCACGGTCCTGCTGCAGCGGCTCTCCCCCACCCCCGCCGACTTGACCGGCAAGGCCGACCTGCTGACGGCCCTGACGTCCTTCGAGACCTACGAGACCCTGGCCGCGGGCGGCCGCGACGCGGACGCGGCCGCGCGCCTGGTGAATGCCGCGATCGGACGCTTGCTTGCCTAGCTTTCGGCGGGCGGACCCGGGTGTTTGGAGCCTACGCCGAGATTCGAACTCGGGACCTCTTCCTTACCAAGGAAGTGCTCTGCCGCCTGAGCTACGTAGGCGCCGCCGCGACCCCGGATTCTACCCTTGGGCTCGATCCCGGCGCAGTTTGAAGGTGGCCTTCGCAGCCTCCTGGTAGCGCGCCGTCATCGCCACGTAGCGGTCGGCGTTCGCGCGCAGGTCGGGGTCGTGCTTGGCGTGCCGGCGGCTCATCGCCGTCACCCCGAACATGGCGCCCCGCAGGTAGGGCACCAGGTTCTCGAGCGGGAACGCAGGGTCACCTCTGGCCACCGGGCGTCACCTCCTTCAAACCCGCGAAGAGCTCGTCGTCGTCGGGGCGGTCGGCGAAGTCCTCGCCGACGTACCGGTAGCCGATCGACCAGTCCGGGCGGATGCCGAAGATCGCGGGCTTCGCGATCCTGGCCTCGGCTTCGTTCAGCACCCCCCACTCACCGATCACCCGGCTCTCGGGATCGCTGAGGATCGGGAACGGGAGCAGCAGCTTATCGACCATCGACCGGTTCTGCTCGACGGAGTCGACGACGATCGCCGCGAGGTCGACGCCTGTTTCTCTGAACCGGTCCCACATTCGAGCGTACGAGGCCAACTGCCCGTTGCAGTAGGGTCACCAGTCGCCGCGGTAGAAGACCAGCACCACCGGGCCGCGGGCCAGGTGCTCGGCGAGGCGCCAGGATTCGCCCTCGCTGGAGGGCAGTTCGAAGTCAGTCGCCCGATCCACGCCGTTTCCTCCTTGCTTCCAACAGGCGCGCCGAGAGGGCCTCGGCGTCCTCCTCTTCCGGGGCCGAGCCCGCCTCCTTCTTCCCGGCCGCCGCGGGCGCGATCACGGGCGGCGGCGGCGCGGCGGCGCTGCGGTGGCGGTAGGGCGCAACCCGCCGGCGGAGCCGCGCCAGCTCCGGCGGAGCCTCCAGCTCGATCTCGGCCGGGCGTCGCAAGGCGGCCAGCGAACGCGCCGCGGCCAGAGCCTGGGCCCGCGTCATGGTCAGCCGCCGGAGCGCGATGTCGAGCGGCCAGAGCAGTGCCACCACCGCCAGCAGGAGCCAGAACACGTCGCTGCTGGTCGGCACCGGGAGCGCCGGCAGCGACCAGGCCTCGGCCGGCCGCGAGAGCAGCTTCCCCCCCACCTTGGCGAATTCCTGGAGGGCGGCGTCGTCGCGGCCCAGGTTGAGGTACTCAGGCGAGTAGGGGACGACGACGGCCACGTCCGACTTGCCGATGGAGGACCCGTTCTTCTGCAGCACCACATGCAGCAGGTAGGTGCCGACCGCCCCCACCGGCAGGTGCCCTTGCCAGTGCCCGGGCGAGATCGCCGGCAGGTTGACCGTCGAGCTCTTGAGGTCGGGCGCCAGCACACCCGCGGAGGCGCTCGCCCCGCTCACCGTATCGGGGCCGGTGACGGTCACCTCCAGGCTGTCGCCGGCCACCTTCGCCTGCGTCTGCAGCTGCTCGCCGGTGCCCGTCGGCAGGGTCCAGGAGACGATCTGGGCGAAGAGCTTGGCGGACACGTCGGAGCGCAGGAAGCCGCTCGTCCACTGGCCCTTGGCGTCGCTGGTCCAGGCGACCGAGCGGCCCAGGCCGTACTGCCAGGCGGACAACACCGGGTCGTCCTTGGGGCTCGTGAAGTAGACCTCGGCGCCGGGCTTGGCCGTCGTCACCACGTAGCCGCCGAGCTGGGGGAAGGCCGTCAGCGGAACGCCGGCCAGCAGGTCGCCCGCCGCCGTCACCTTGGGGAAGAAGGGCGCCTGCTCGTACCAGGGGCGGAGCGCGACCTGGCTCTCCTTCAGGAACAGCTGGGGCACCTGCTGAGTGTTGTCGGCCTCGTAGAAGCGGCCGCCACCCCAACGGGCGATGTCCTGCATGTTCGACATGAAGCCGGGATCGGAGTGGGTGTTGATGCCGACCGCGGAGGTCGTGATCCCCTGCGCCCGGAGGCCCTGGACCAGGTTCTGGTAGGCGCTCTCCGCGCTGTTCAGGGCGTCCCCGGCAGCCCGGATGTAGTTCAGGTAAGGCCCGTCGCCGAGCGCGGCCTTCTCCAGCTGCGCGTCCAGCGCTTTCTTGTCCGTGACGTGCTGCATGGGGATGATGAACCCGGAGCGGTTGTCGGTCACGGCCACCTGGTCGTCCGGTCCGAGGGTGTCGATGACCGCCTCGGCCGCGCCGGTGGTCACGATCGGGTCCAGGCTGCCGACCTCGGTCGTCTCCAGCATCAGCACCACCGCCACCCGCGGCTTCTCCTTGCGGGGAGGGAGATCCATGCGCACCGGCAGCGCCCGCTCCAGGCCGGTGTTCTGCCAGCCGCCGGGACCGTAGGAGCTGCTGCCGCCGATCGTGACCAGGCCATGCCCGAGGTCGCGGACGGTTGCCTCGATCGCGTCCAGCGCGCCGGGCGGAAAGGCGTCGGCCGGCGCGTCGACCACGACCACCGAATCGTACTGGCCGAGCACCGCGGTGTCGACGGGAGCCTGCGAGGCCAGCCGGCGGTCGACCTTCACCGAGGCCGCCGAGAGAGCCGAGACGACGTTGTCGCCGCCGCCCGCCGTGCCTTCCAGCACCAGCACCGCCGGCCGGCCGAGGACGCGGATGGCCGCCTCGCCCAGGTTGTTGTCGCCGTAGGTGTCGGGCTGCACGCCCGCCAGCTCGACCCGCACCTTGTGGAGGCCGGTGTCGAAGTCGGGCAGGTTGAAGGTGTAGGTGGAGATCCCGCCGGGGATGTCGACGGTGCGCACCTCCAGCTCCTTCCCATCGGCCGAGAAGACGATCTGTCCCTTGGCGGGGCCCGTCGAGCTCACCCTGGCGCTGGCGGTGCCGTGCTCGCCCACGCGCATCTCGGCCGGCGCGTCCACACTCGCGACCAGCACCTCCGCGGTCGGCGCCGCACCGACCGGCAGCACGTCGACGCGCACGCCCTCGGCGCGCAAAGCGGCGATGGTAGCGGCCGCGTCACCCAGGTTCTGGCGGCCGTCGGAGATCAGCACCAGCTGCCGGGCGTAGCCGTCCGGGATGATCCCCGCGGCCAGGCGCAGGGCACTGCCGAGGTCGGAATAGGTGGGGTCGGGCTGGGTCTCGAACACGTCGAAGACCGGGTTGCGCGTCGGCGGCATCTCGACCGCAGCGTCGTGCCCGAAGGTGACGACTCCGAAGAGGTCGTCGGCGCCTTTGCCCGTGGCCAGGGAGCGGACCGAGTTGCCCTCCTGGTCCAGGCTGTGGCGGGTGCTGGCGCTCAGGTCGACGACGGCCACGATCGCCCGCTGGTGAGGCTGGATGGTGACCCGGACGCCGGCCAGCGCCAGGGCCAGCAGCGTGACCAGTCCGATCCGCAGGACGAGCGAGACGCGTCCCCTCCGGCGCGCCAGGGGCGGCGGCCAGCGCCGCCAGACCAGGTAGAGGAGTGGCAGCAGGAAGAGGAGCAGCAGCCACTCCGGTTTCAGGACGCTCAGGCCAGGCAAGGTCAGCTCACGGCCCCCGGTGGAAGACGAACCATTCGGTGGCCAGGAGCGCAACGGCCAACGCGGCCAGCCACGGCCAGAGCTCGAGCGTTCCCCGCGGTGGGGCCGCGTTGGCGCTCGCGGTCAGCTCCACGAAGGGCGCGCTGCCGACGCCGACCCGGGACAGGTCCGGGTCCTCGAACTGGACCACGAACTGGCTGCTGCGGACGCCCGAGCTCAACTGCTGGCGGACCGTGTAGACGCCCGGTGTCTGGGTGTCCGTGAAAGGAGCCGCCGGGAAGGGCGGCGCCAGCTTCACGACCTTCCCCGACGGCGTCTGCACCTCCAGCGAACGGGCGGTCGGCTCGGTCGCCAGGGTCACCACCCGGCCGGTCGGATAAACCTGGTTCTCGAAGCCGCCCGGCAGCAGGTAGGCGAGCAGGTTCTGGACCAGGATCGGGAAGGCGGCCCGCAGCGGCAGGTCGGAGTGGTGGACGTCGAAGGTCAGCTCCGCGATTCGGGGCTCGCCCTCGTGGATCAGCAGCAGCGGGTCGTCGACGGCGGCGATCGCCGTCCGCCAGCCCGATGGCACCGTCGCGCGCGCTGCCGTCAGGACGTGGACGTCCTTCAGCACCACGTCCTGGGTGATCGGATCGCTCGGGTCCACCGGCAGCACCAGCCCGGGGTTGAGCTGGTTCCCGAGCGGGATCGGCCCGTTGCCGTCGAGGGGAGCCACCACCAGGGCCGGGTCCGGCAGCTTCCCGGCCGGCACCCAGCCGTCGAAGACGTAGAGGTCGTAGTTGGTGCCCGGCTTGTAGTCCGCCTTTTTCTGGATGGTCAGGTCGATGCCCGGCCGCAGCTTCAGAGCGCGCTGCAGGAACCCGTTCTCCTCGGTGACCAGCAGCACCTTGCGAGCAGGCGGCGAGCCGGTCACCAGGAAGGCCGCGTTGTCGATCGCCAGCGCGTCGCCGGGCGTGATCAGCGCCTCCACGACCTGGGTCCCCGGCGCCATCCCCGTCCAGGTGACGTCGCTGGTCGAGTTGCCCGCCACGTGGACCGGGAGCACGTCGGCGAGCCTGCCGTCGGCGAGCATCTCCAGCTTCAGGTCACGGTCGCCGCGGCCGTAGTTGGCCAGCCGGACGAAGACGGTCCCGGGGGCCGTCCGGGTGATGGTCTCGATGCCCGCGTTCTCGCCGGTCGCGCCCACCGGCTCGTAGAAGAAGCGGGCGCCGACCCTGGGCGGAGAAGCCGGGGCGCGAGCGTGCCCGTCGCCGAGGAGCACGATCGAAGCGCCGGGCCGGCCGGCGACGACGGCGTTGGCGAGCGAGAAGGCCTCGCCAAGGTCCACCTCGGAGCCGGTCGGTCGGGCCCGGTTCAGCGCGGAGTCGAGCACGGCCGGGTCGCTGCTCGGCGGGGACAGCAGCTCGGCGTGCTGGCCGATCAGGATCACCGCCATCTCCTGTCCCGGACCGAGCTGGTGGGCCTTGTCGCGGGCGCGCGCCACGGCCGCCTCGAAGCGGCTCGGTCCGATGTCGGTCGCCTGCATGCTGGCGGAGGCGTCCAGCATCACGACCGTGGTGCCGCCGATCCCGATGGCGCCGCTGACGCCGGGCCGGACCAGCGCCAGCGCGAGGGCCAGCGCCGCCAGCAGCTGGAGCGCCAGCAGCAGGCTCGCGCGGAGCCGCTGCCAGGGTGCGTTGGCCTGGCGGTCGGCGACGAACGGCCGCCAGAACATGAGCGTCGAGACCCTGACCTCAGGCCGCCGGACCTTGAGGAAATAGAGCAGCAGGATGGCCGGGACGGCGAGCAGAGCGACCAGCCCGACCGGCGCCAGCAGGCTCATCGCCTGATGACTCCGGCGGTCATGCCGGTCAGCATCTGCTCCTCCAGCGGCTGCGAGCTGAGGCTGGCCAGCATCCTCCCACCGGCGCCCTCGGCTGCGCGCCGGATGCCGGCCCGGTGGGCGGCCAGGTTGGCCAGGTACTCGCCGACCAGCGCCGGGGTGATGGTCAGCTCCCGCTCCTGCTCGGACTCCGCCTCGATGAGCTTCCAGTCGCCGGCCAGCGAGGGGTTCTCCTCGTCGGGGGCCAGCAGCTGCCAGAGCAGGGGCTCCTGCCGGCGCCGGCGGAGGCCGGCCACGGCCGGGGCCCAGGAGGTCTCGGTGAAGAAGTCGGAGATGACCACCGTCATCCCCGGCCGCGGCCAGTCGAGGTCGGTCAGCATCGAGGGCTCGGCCACGCCCCGCGGCTCCACGTCCTCGAGGAAGGTCCAGATCCGCGCCAGCGCGGTGTTGCCGCGCAGGTGGGGCGTCCGCAGCTGCCGGTTTCCGAGCACCCCGACGGCCACCCGGTCCATGCTCGAGAGTCCGAGGAAAGCCAGGGCCGACGCCAGCCGCCGCGCCGCCGGCCACTTCGGCGGCGAGCCGACCGTCATCGAGGCGCTGGCGTCGAGGACGAGGTTGAGCGAGGACTCCTCCTCGGCGACGTAGAGCCGCAGCATCAGGCGTTCCAGCCGCGCATAGGCACGCCAGTCGATCTGGCGGAAGTCGTCGCCGGCGACGTAGGGCCGGAAGTCGGCGAACTCGGGCGAGCGGGCGGCCCGGGGCGAGCGCCGCTCGCCCGCGTAGAGGCCGCTGACCGGCCTTCGGTAGGCGAGGTCAAGCCGGCTGAGCAGGCTCAGCTCAGCGGGGCTTAGCACCTTCGGTCGCCGCGCTGATCACCGCTTGGACGACGGCGTCCGACGCGACCCCGGCGGCGTCAGCCTCGAAGTTCAGGAAGATGCGGTGTCGGAGCGCCGCCGGCGCCACCGCGGAGAGATCCTCGAGGGCGACGTTGAAGCGGCCGTCGAGAAGGGCCCGGATCCGCGCGGCCAGGACCAGCGACTGGAGACCACGCGGGCTGGCGCCCCAGCGGACGTAGCGCTTGACCTCGTCGGGCGCGCCGGCCTTGTCCGGGTGGGTCGCGAGGATCAGGGCCACCGCCAGGTCCATGACGTGGCTGGCGATGGGGACCTCGCGGGAGAGCTCCCTCATGGCGGCGAGCTCGCTTCGCCCGGCGACCGGGGAGAGCTCGATGGTGGTGCTCCCCGTGGTCCGCTTGGCGATCTCGGCCAGCTCGGCCGCGTCCGGGAAGGGCACCAGCAGCTTGAAGAAGAAGCGGTCGAGCTGGGCCTCCGGCAGGGGGTAGGTCCCCTCCAGCTCGATCGGGTTCTGGGTGGCGAGGACGAAGAAGGGCTCGGCCAGCTTGCGCGTCCGATCCCCCACCGTCACCTGGCGCTCGCCCATCGCCTCCAGCAGGGCGCTCTGGGTCTTGGGCGTGGCCCGGTTGATCTCGTCGGCCAGGAGCAGGTTGGTGAACAGCGGCCCGGGCTGAAACTCGAAGCGCCGGTGGCCGCCGTCATCCTCGGTGACGATGTGGGTGCCGGTGATGTCCGCCGGCATCAGGTCGGGGGTGAACTGGACCCGCGCGAAGTCGAGGTCGAGCACGCTGGCCAGCGAGCGGACGAGGACCGTCTTGCCCAGGCCCGGGACGCCTTCCAGGAGCACGTGACCGCCGCCGATCAGCGCGATCAGGGTGAGGCGGATCAGGTCGGCCTGCCCGACCATGAACCGGCTCAGCTCGGCCTCGATGGCGAGCGTGATCTCCGAGAAGCGCTCGGGAGTGATCTCGGCGGGAGCCTTCTGCTCCTCTCGCGCGGTGGCCACTAGGAGCCGAGAATCTGGAAGTATTCGCGGACCAGCTGGTGGTCGTCGGCCGGGATCAGCTCGCGGTCGACCTCGCTTTGGGCCGTCGCCGCGTATTGGGCCAGGTAGTCGGAGTAAGGCACCAGGTTGCTGTCGGTGCCGGTGGTCGGGTCCCCCGCGCTGCCCTGGGGTGTTCCGCTGCCGGTGCTGCTGCCCGGCACGTAGACCTTCTCGGTCGACTTCGCGGCGGCGCTCCCGGAGCTGCTCCCCGACCCCTGGCCGCTGCCGCTTCCCTGGCCGGCCTGGCCCTGGCTCTGGCCCTGTCCTTGACCCTAGCCCTGGCCCTGACCTTGCCCCTGGCCTTGGCCCTGGCCCTGACCCGCCTGCTGGCCCTGCCCGGGCTGCTGGCCCTGCCCGGCCTGCTGGCCCTGGCCGGCCTGCTGGCCCTGCCCGGCCTGCTGGCCCTGGCCCGATTGCCCCTGCCCCTGCTGCTGGGCGGCCTGAGCCTGCTGCTCGAGCTGCGACTTGGTCTGCTGCAGGTTGTTGATCGCCTGGTTGGAGTCGCCGTTGAAGTTCTCCGAGGCGGCCTGCTCCTGTTCCGCCTGCGCGGCTTGCTGGAGAGCCTGCTGAGCGGCGGCTGTGTCGCCCTGGCGGAGGGCGTCGGACGCCCGCTGGAGCGCCTGCGAGAGCTTCGGGTTGCCGGCGGCCGACGCCGCCGCCGCCTGGGCCAGGCTGTTCGCCGTCTGCTGCTGCTCGGCCCTGCTCATCTGGGGCAGGCTGGCCGCGAGCTGGTTCAGCTGCGAGGCGGCGGCCTGGTTGTCGCCGCTGGAGAGCGCCTGCCCGGCCTTGGCCGTGGCGGCATTGGCCTGCAGCTGCTGGCCCGCTGCCGACGCCGCCTGCTCCTTCTTGGCCAGGTTCGGATCCTGGAGCGAGCGGATGTCGCTCTGGGCCTGGCTCAAAGCCGCCACCGCGGACTGCGGGTCGGGCGCCTTCTTGACCGCCTGCTGGGCGTTCTTCAGGTCCTGGACCAGCTTCTGCTGCTGGGGGTCGGAGCCGTTGGGGCTCTTCTCAGCCTGCTTCACAAGCTGGCCGATCTGCGCCGAGGACTGGTCCTGGGCCGCCTGTGTGGCCCGCTGGACGCGAAGGTTGTGGAGCGCCGGGTTGGGGGCCAGGGCCAGCAGTAGGAGGGCCCCGCCGGCAGCCAGCGCCAGCGCCGCCGAACGAACCGGCCAGCCCGGGTCGCTGACCGCGGCGGCGTCGGCCTCGGCGGCCCAGGCGCCCGCGTCGGCGCGCTGCCGCCAGACCAGGAAGCCCTCGGCGGCCGCGAACTCGACCGCGGTCGAGAGCCGCTCCCGGCCGCCGAGCCGGACGTCGGCGAGGCGGGCGACCTGCAGCCGCGAGGGCCAGGCGCGGACCCAGCCGCCGGAGGCGACGACCAGCCCCAGCAGGGCGCAGCCGGCCAGCTCTGGGAGCACGGGGTCGATCGGGTAGAAGCGGATCAGGACCTCGATCGCGAAACCGGCGGCCGCCGCAATGGCGAGGCCGCGGGCTGCCCAGGTCAGGGCCCGAGCGCCGACCAGGATGCCGCGGGCTCGGTTCAGCAGGCCGTCGACGCGTTCCACTCTGACGGTCTACCCTACTGCGCCTCGGCCGGCTGCACCGGCTCGATGCGCTCCGGCGTCCGGCCCGGCCGGACCGCGCGCCGGCCTCGGACCAGGGCGACCGCGCCCGCCACGGAGGCCACCGCGATCAGGGCTTCCACGAAGACGCAGACCTCCCAGGGGTCGACCCCCGGCCCTCCGACGGCGACCACCCCGCTGGCCGGCACGCCGAAGAAGAGCAGTTGCAGGAATCCCCTCAGGGTGGTGTGGACGACCGAGGTCGGGAAGAGCACGGTCGCCAGCGCGAAGAAGGGGTTGAAGTACCACTCGGCAGCCGTCTGCAGGGGCGCGGCGCTGGTGCTGATGCGCCCGAAGGTCTGCGTCAGGCTGACCAGGAAGCTGACCACGGCGGTGCCGACCATGAGGACGAAGGCGGCCGCATAGCTGGAGACCGTCGCCGCCAGGCTGCGCTGGAAAAGGGCGCTGAAGAAGAGCGCGATGGCGCCCAGGCAGACAGCCGTGCTGATGGTCAGGACCTGGGAGAGGACGAGCGGCAGGGCGGTCAGGATCAGCAGCAGGATGTAGGCCATCGAGGCGACCAGCTTTCCCCAGACGATCCCGAAGGCCGACACCCGGCTGACCAGGAGCACGTCCAGCGTCTGCCGCTCGCGCTCCCCACTGATCGCGCCGGCGGCCAGGGCGGGAGCGAAGAGGCAGACCAGCGCGAGCTGGAAGAAGGCCATGGCGGCGAAGGCGTCCTGGCCGACGATGGCGGCGACCGGGCGCCCGGCGGCGAACTGGTTGGCCGCC
>VBHN01000122.1:0-7101 GCA_005881155.1 Chloroflexota bacterium
GGAAAGCTCCATTGCGCACGCTCAGGGTGGCCGTCTTGTAGTGGGTGCCGGATGCGACGGCCAGGAACAGCGCGGGTGACGCCTTGTCGACCCGCTTGGTGAAGTGGAAGTCGGTCATGGAGACCCGACCGGCATGTTGGCCTCCGCCACCGGCCGCCGCCGCCCTCGTCTCCCCGAAGCTCCAGGAGACGATGTCGATCTCATTCTGGTGCCCTACCGCGGTCGACTCTCCAGCGACCGCGGGTTCGAACTTGAGAAACGCGTCATACGCCATGTGAACCCTCCTCTCCTGCCAGCCGGATGGTCATCTGAAACTGTGCCGACCCGTCGCCGCCGACCTCGGCCGGGTTCTGAACCGCCCTGTAGGAGCCGCTCGCCCCGGCGAACCGCCCGGTGCCGCCGGTGATCGCGAACTGACCCTGGCCGTCCTGGCCCGCTGCGCCCATGCCGAACAAGTTGCCTTCCGGCAGCGCAAAGCTGTGGAACTGCATCTGGGTCTGGGCAAAGGATCCATGGCCAGGTGTGTCGAGGTGTGCCGAGGTGCCGAAGAAGGTGCCGATCGGCCCGCCACCGGCGGCCCTGGCCAGGGCTCCAGAAAGGGTCACCGAGTCTCCCCGCCGGGGCAGCTCCCCAGGCCGCAGCTGGGGCGACCGCATGCTCCAGTCGATGCCCCGAAGCTCCAGGGAAACAGCGCCCTTGAGTGATCCGCCGAGAGGGCGGGCGACACCTTGCGCCCGTTCCAGGGCGGCTCCGAGACCGATGGCCCCGGCCAGCCCTCCGATGGCTAGCGCTCCCAGGCGCAGCATGCCGCGCCGCGAAGCGCGTTGGCCTCCGTCCATGCTCCTCCTCCTCCTCCTCTCGCGTAGACGCCGGTGGTGGTCCGCAAGGATAGGACGGCGCGAGGAGGCGTGCAAGCCTAACTTCGTTGCCTGCTTCTATGCAATTCTTGCCGCCTGCGTTGAGGGTCGAAAACCGGATCAGAGCAGTCCGCCAGGCGCTCGTGAAGGCCGGCTACACCGCGCCCGCAGTGGCCGCCCTCCTCCAGACCGAGCGCTACTCGACGAACCGCGAGGAGGACGGCATCGTGTTCGAGCGCCGGCTCGCCGGCGATTCGGCCTCGGCGATCGCCGCGCGACTTTTCCACCTCAACCTCGACGTCGACCAGGTGCTTTGGGACAGGGCCCTGCCGGAGCTCCCCGCGGTGGCGTTGGAGGAATTCGGGCTGGCCACAGTCAAGGGCGGCGTGCTGAGGGCGAAGGTGCGGCTGGTGCCCCACGGCGACATCTTCATAGCCTGCGACCCGGGCAGTCAGTCCGAGAGCCCCGACCACGTGACCGGTGTCACCAACCCGGCGGGCGTGCTCGCCGACCTCGCCATCCGGCGGCCGGCTCGGCTCGGCCTCGACCTCGGCTGCGGCTGCGGAATCCAGGCGCTGCTGATGGCGCGGCATTGCGAGCGGGTGATCGCGACCGACCTCAACCCGCGAGCTCTGGAGTTCACCAGGCTGAATGCCGCCATCAACGGCGTCGACAACGTCGAGTGCCGGCTGGGAAGCTTCTTCGAACCCATCGCCGGTCTGGAGTTCGACCTGCTCCTCTGCAACCCGCCGTACGTGATCTCGCCTGACAACCAATTCCTCTTCCGAGACAGCGGGCTGCCCGCGGACAGCCTTTGCCGGCGTCTCGTCGGTGAGACCGGTCTCCACCTCGCCGAAGGCGGTTTCGCCCAGATGCTGATCAGCTGGGCCCAGCCGAAGGACCGGCCCTGGGACGAGATCGTCGCCGAATGGGTGGCCGGCGCGCCCTGCGACGCCTGGTTCCTGCATTACTCGACCGAGGATCCACTTACGCACGCCGCCAAGTGGAACCAGCCGTTCCGGATGGCCGACGTGGCCGGCTTTCCGGCGGCACTCGACCGCTGGACCGCTTACTACCGCGAGCAGGGGATCGACCAGATCGGCTTCGGCGCGGTCATCCTCCGGCGCCGCGCGGACGGCGACAACTGGGTCCGCTCCGACAAGCTGCGGGTGGGCCTTGGCCCGGCGGGCGACCAGGTGCTGCGGGTCTTCAGCGCCGAAGATCTCTTGCGCGGGGCCGGCGGCGACAAGGCTTTGCTCGCCACACCTCTGCGACTCGCCGCCGGGCATCGCCTGGAGACGACGCTGGTGCAGGGATCAACCGGCCGCTGGGAGCAGGTCGAGGTGCGGCTGATACTGACCACCGGCCTCGGCTTCCAGGGCACCCTCGACTTACCGGTGGCCCAGTTTCTCGCTCACCTTGACGGCGAGAAGACCGTCGCCGAGGCCGCTACGACCGCCGCTAACGAGTCGGGCCTCCCCAGCGCCGAGTTGGGCAGATATCGGCAGAGCGCGCTCCAGGCGGTGCGCAGCCTGCTCGAGCTCGGCTTCCTGGAGGCTTCCTGAGGACCGTCGACCATACGCGTCAATGGCTGGACCGCGACTTTGCGGCGGCGACATAGCGGTCGTACTGGATCTTGAAGAGCTCGATCACGCCGGCAGCGTCTTCGGGGCCGGTCATCCAGCAGCTGACCCAGCCGGTCTCGGGCAGCACGTGGTGAGGTTGAGCGCGACCCGCGTCGATCATCTCGTCGCGGAGCTTTCGAGGCAGAGGCAGGTCCGCGAGCCGATCGCCGTGGACGTGACCCATCTCCTTGCGACCGAAGCGATATTCAGTTCCGCCGAACCGGTGCGGGACGGACTCCACGCCGGGCCATGCAGTCACCGCTTCCCTGATCAGCACGCCGGCACCCTTCTTGCTCATCAGAACTCCACGGCTATGGGCCCAGGTCCCAGAGCAGCCGGTAGTAGCTCATCCGATAGGGATCCGCGGCAACTCCGTAGGCTTCCAGCAGGTCTCCCTCCCATCCCGGGCCGTAGTTCCACTGCGTGCTCCAGGTGGCAATGGCCAGGTCGGCCCAGTGATCGCCAAGGCCAAGCGCGCCAAGGTCGACGTGCGCGGACCAATGACCGTCGGCGGTCAGCAGAGTGTTCGGCGCGCAGGCGTCCCCATGGCAGACGACCAACTGGTCGACTGCCGGGACGATGGCGAGCAGCTCGAGCGCCTCGGCCACGCTCAATGCCTGATGCATCGGGTGCCAGCGAGCGGGAACGAGCTTGCCGTCCTCGGCAAGCCGATGGACCTCAGCAAGGCGGTCCTCAACAGACCACGAAAACGGGCAGTCTCCGACCGGCAAAGTGTCGTGCAATGCACGCAGGCCGCGCCCGACGGCCTGGACCGCGGTCTTGGGATCTGCCTTCCACCTTTCGCTCACCGCCGTATCCCCGGGGAGGCCGGCGGTCAGGATCCAGGTGCCGGCCTCGTCGGCGCCTACGTCCAGCACGCGGGGCACCGGCGTGAAGGTTCCGGCCCAGGCCAGACGGGCTGTTTCCAGCGCCAGGTCGAGGCCGCTGCCGGCCGGTGCCCACTTCACGAAACACCTGTCATCTCCCGCCCCGATCTCGACGGTCAGGCCACCCAGCTCGTTCAGCCAGATCGGGCGCAAGGGCCGATCGCCCGCGAGCGCCAGGACCGCCTCCGGAGTCGCGACCTCAACGGTGGCTGTCGACAACATCGGTTTTCAGCCGCATGGGCCAGAGGGTGCCGGCGTCAGGGGCGCGGGCGGGCGGTCATGCGGACACCGCTGCGATCTCAGCCCTTGACGTAGGAGAGCTTCTCCGCGACCTTTCCGTCGCGAACTCTCATCACGTCAACGCCGCGCACGTGACCGGTTCCCCAGTCGAACACCCACCTGACCACCGCTCGGTCGCCGGTCACGATCGTCTCCTCGCCCCTGAAGGAATCGGGCGGCGAGCTTGCGAAGAACTCTTCCCAATACGCACGAACCTCGGCCTGGCCCTCGTAACGGCGTCCGTCTGGTGTGGGCAGCGTGCTCTCGAAGACCACGTCCTCGGTCATCAGCGCCATCACGGCATCGAGATCGTGGGCGTTGAAGGCGGCATTGAAGTGGTCGACGACTTCGCCGGTGTCCAAAGCCGGCTAAGTATCCCTCCAGCTGGTCGTCAATCGGTAGGTGAGGTTCGGCGGAAGAGCAGGATACCGGTCGCGAGCATCCAGACCCAAAAGCCGAGGGTGGCAAAACTGAGGAGCTGCACCTGGCTCAAAGGTCCAGGCCCAGCCAGCAATGCGGGTCCGACGACCACCCCCAGTACGGAGCCGACCAGGCCGCTCGCCAGGCCGAGCCAGCAAAGCCAGGTAGGCAACAGACCCGAGCGCAGCTGCGCTGCGGCCGCCGCCAGGACCGAGACCCCGAGCGGCGCGAAGATCATGATGTTGACCCAGGCTCCCGCGGCGTCCACTCCGACAATGGCCGCAGGTTCGGCCCCAGCACGGGCGAGCTGTGCGGCGGCCCCGGCGAGGGCGTAGGACGCGATCTCGAGCATCACGCTGACAGCCATCGCAGCGACCGCGAAGTCGGCGAGGAGTGTCTCGGCACCGCTGCGTTTGAGCGAGTCCCGAATCCCGGCCGTGAACAGGATGCGCCCGAGCAGGACCAAGCTGTACCAGCTCGCCGAGGCAGCAACTCCCCAGGCATGTGACGCGTAAGTCGCCACGACCGCGTCGGGCTTCAGGAAGGAGGTGGGTGTGTTGCCGGCATGAAACCCGGCGATCGCCACCCACTCCAGCAAATAGACGATGGCCCCAACCAGCGTCCACCGGTTGCCGATCAATCGCCGGCGCTGCTCAGCCACGGCCGCCAAAGAGTATGAAGGAGACGTCTTGGCTGAGCTGAAGGCGTGAAGGCGCTGGTAGCCGGGGCGGGTATCGGCGGCCTGGCGGCCGGCGTCGCCTTGCGCAAGACGGGCCACGAGGTCGAGATCTTCGAGCGGTCGAACGAGCTGCGCGAGATCGGAGCAGGACTCATGATCTGGCCCAATGGCGTCCGCGCCCTAGAAGCCCTCGGCGTTGGCATCAAGGCGCTGAAGGTCGAGGGCGTCTCGATCCGAAGCTGGCGCGGCGCCCGGCTCATGGAGCTTCCGATAGCGGAGATCTCCAAGCGACACGGTTCGGACGTGGTCTTCGTTCACCGCGCCGACCTTCAAGCAGCGCTCGCTGATAGCTTCGGCCGGGACGGGCTACGCCTCGGCGCCGACATCAGGCGCTTCCAGGATGACGCTGCCCAGGTCGCGATCACATTGCGAGACGGGACGCTGGCCACCGGAGACCTGCTGGTCGGCGCCGATGGACTTCGCTCGGCCGTGCGCCGCCAACTGCTCGGGGACGGCGATCCGACCTTTTTGGGGTCGACCATCTGGCGAGGGACCCTGGGCGCTGAGGGAATCGCGCTGCGTCCCGGGCATGGCGTCAACTGGTTCGGTAATGGCTCCGAGTTCTTGGCCTTCTTCCTCGCCGACGAGCGCATCTATTGGGCAGGCGTGACCAAGGAGCCCAAGGGCGAAAAGGCGGGCCCCGGGGGTCACAAACAGGACTTATTGGAGCGCTTCGAGCACTGGGTGGAACCGGTTCCGTCCCTGATCGCCGCCACGGATGGTCGGGCGATCCTGCGCAATGACATGTACGACCGGCCCCCGGTGCGCCAGTGGAGCGCGGGACGCGTGACGTTGCTCGGCGACGCCGCGCACCCGATGTCTCCCAACGCGGGCCAAGGCGCCTGCCAGGCGCTGGAGGACGCGGTCGCGCTGGGAGACAGTCTCCGGAGAGCGCCCGACCTCGCCGGCGCCTTCGAGTTATATGAGCGAAGGCGTTTACGGCGCGCCAATCGAGTCGTCGCGATGTCGCGCCAGGGTAGTCGTTCGGTGCAGATCGAGAACCCGCTGCTCGCCGGCATCCGCGACGGCCTCGGCCGGCTCCTGCCACGCTGGGTCTTGGTTCGAATGCTGGACGCGACCCTGGCCGCGCCGCGGGATTAGGTTCGCGCCAAGGCGCCTCAACACGGCTCCGTGCGCCTGACGCTGGGCTCAGCGAAGAAGCTTGATCAACTCGCCGGCGACGGCCAGCGACTCCGGGTTGGGGAGGGTGGGGTTGTTGAAGGTGAACCCGGTGAACCCGGCGTCGATGAAGCGCCGGAGGATCTCGGCGCCCTGCTCCGGAGTCGCCGCCCGCATCATCGCCCGCCGCTCGGCGGGCACCTTTTCCAGCAGGGCACGGGCATCCTTCTCGGTGGCCGCCAGAGCGAGCCCGGCGCCGACGGTCTTGACGACCGTCGCCGGGTCCCGGTCCACCGCTTCACAGTGCCGCTCGAAGACCTCCAGCTTGTGCTTGACGACCTCGAGGTTGCCAAACCAATGGGTGAGGTCCGCGTGACGGGCGGCGATCCGCAGCGTCCGCTGCTCACCGCCTCCGCCGACCAGGATTTTCGGGCCGCCGGCCTGGATCGGCCGAGGGCTGTTGAGCGCCCTCTCGATGCGGTAGTGCTTGCCGTCGAAGCTGGGCCGCTCCTCGGTGAACATCAGGCGGCAGATCGTCAGCGCCTCGTCCAGGCGGTCCATCCGCTCTCGGATCGGCGGGAACTCGAAGCCATAGCCGATGTGCTCCGCCTCGTTCCAGGCCGCGCCGAGGCCCAGGATCGCCCTGCCCTTGGAGATCACGTCGAGCGTGGTCACCGTCTTGGCGAGCAGGGCCGGGTTCCGGTAGGTGACCCCGGTGACGAGCGTTGCGAGCTTGACGCGGCTGGTTCTCGCGGCAATGGCGGCAAGCGCCGAATGGCTTTCGAGCATGGCGTTCTCTTCGGGCCCGACGCCAGGGATCTGGTAGAAGTGATCCATCACCGTGACCAGGTCGAAGCCCGCCGCCTCCGCTGCCCGGGCCTGCTCCACGACCCGGTCGAAAAGACCTTCCCGGGGTACGCCGGGGAAGGTGAAGTTGGGCAGGTGGTATCCGAACAGAAGGCTCATGAGTACTGGAATTCCGATTCCGTCCTCACCCTTCCAATCGGCTCCGGGCTGACCGGCTCACCCCGGTCGTCGCCGCAAAAGAAGTGACCCCAGCGAATCCGTCTGGCTTGCGCCGTTCGAACTCACCGGGGCCGTTGCGAATACTCGCAGGTCCGCCTGCCGGCGCGCAAGCGCGATGCGTTGCCAGGCTACGTCGGGTTGCTGGGCCT
>VBHN01000122.1:7149-10780 GCA_005881155.1 Chloroflexota bacterium
CTGGTACTGGCCGTCTTCGTCATCTACGGAGCGGTCGAGGCGGATCTCCTGCCGGAGAACCTGAACGGCCTCCGCGAAGGCTTCGGCTCGCTGGCCCGGCGCTACGGCGCGCCCGGGAGTTTCGTCCTCCTGTACGTCGAGGAGAGCGGAATTCCGCTTCCCGTTCCCGGCGACGTGTACGTGCTCTACCTCGGCAACCTCTTCAAGGGTTCCGTCGGTGGCTTGATCGCCGTCTGGCTGGGGATCATCGCCACCGTCGTGGCGGGCTCCTCGAATCTCTACCTGATCTCGCGCCGTTGGGGGCCGCGGTTGATCGAGCATCCGATCGCGCGCGTCTTTCACATCGACTCGGCACGCCTCGAGCAGGCCGGCCGCTGGTTCCGGCGCTGGGGGATCCTGGCGGTCGTCTTCGGACGCCACATCCCTGGCTTCCGAATCCCGATCACGGTCGTGGCGGGAACCCTTGGCTTCCCTTACCGGCTGTTCGCCCCGGCGGTCGCGGTGTCGACGGGAATCTGGGCCGGCACCTTCCTCTTCCTGGGAGCGCGCTTCGGACCGGCGGCGGCCCGGATCCTGGGGCGCTATCCGTGGATCTACGTGGCGGGCACCGCCGTGGTCATCGGGCTCCTCACCGTCTTCTTGGTTCGGCTCGTCATGGCCTCGCGGAGAGGGCCGGCTTGAACCACCTGCGCTTTTCAGGTCCTCAGGCCGCACTGGACGGCGGGCGAACCGTGATGCCGTTCATCACGATCTCGACGAGGGCGCGGGCGAACTGCTCGTCGAGCCGGCCTTGCGACTGCCACACGCGGTGATAGATGCCGCCGAAGAGCAGGTCGATCGCCGCCTCCACGTTGGTGCCGGGCCGGATCTCGCCCCGTTCGACGGCGCGCCCGAAGGCGGCGCGGGCCTGTTCCCGCAGCGGCTCGACGACCCGGCGCCCGTAAGTAGCGGCGAACTCCGGGTCCTCCTGCGCCTGGGCGACCAGCCCGGCCATGGTGCGCGCCACCGACGGTCTGTCACTCAGGAGCCGCACCCGCGCCAAGATCGCCGCCTGCATGTCGCCGGCCAGGGACCCCGAATCGGCGGCAATCGCGGCGGGACCACCCAGGGTGAGGTAGAACGCCTCCAGGGCGATCTCCTCCTTCGATCCCCACCACCGATAGATGGTGGCTTTGCTGACTCCGGCACGGAGCGCGATGGCGTCGACGCTCACCGCCCCCAGCCCCCGCGCCTCCAGGAGCTCCTCGGCGCCGGCGAGCACCGCCGCCCGGGCCCGTTCGCTTCGCGGCCGGCCGCGGCTTCGAACCTGTGGAATGACCTCGCCGCCCACGCTGTTGGATTATAGGTCGCATCTAAACGAAACGGCTCGTTTGTAAAAGGAGTCAGCGAAAGATGGCCAGCAACGCAGAGCTGCCGACCCGCCGGTTGGGCAGAACGGACATGGAGATCACCCCGGTGGGGCTCGGAGCTTGGGCCATCGGGGGCGGCGGGTGGGCGTACGGCTGGGGTCCCCAGGATGACCGTGCGTCGATCGAGGCGATCCAGCACGCGGTGCGGAGCGGGATCAACTGGGTCGACACCGCCGCCGTCTATGGTTACGGCCACTCGGAGGAGGTCGTCGGCCAGGCTCTGCGCGAGCTGCCGGCAGCAGAGCGGCCGCTGGTCTTCACCAAGGGCGGCATGCGTTGGTACGCCGACCGGATGCGCGAGCCCCTGCGCAACCTCCAGCCGGCCTCGATCCGCGCGGAGGTCGAGGCGTCGCTGAGCAGGCTGGGCGTGGAGCGGATCGACCTCTACCAGTTCCATTGGCCCGACGAGACCGGCGTGCCGGTCGAGGAGTCCTGGGCCGAGATGGTCCGCCTGCTCGAAGAGGGCAAGGTGCGCGCCATCGGAGTGTCGAACTTCGACGTTCAACTCCTCGGTCGGAGCGAAGCCGTGCACCACGTGGACTCGCTGCAGCCGCCCTTCTCGCTGATCAACCGCTCCGCAGGCGGGAGCGTCATCCCCTGGGCGGAGGCTCACCACACGGGCGTGATCGTCTACAGCCCGATGCAGTCTGGACTTCTCAGCGGGAGCTTCACGGCCGACCGGGTCGCGGCCCTGGCCGAGGACGACTGGCGCCGCCGAAACCCCGAGTTCACCGCGCCCCGGCTGGCTCGAAACCTGGCGCTGGCAGATTGGCTGCGACCGATACGCTGGCCTGGCCGGGAGTGACCGGCGCCATCGTCGGGGCGCGTTCGCCGGAGCAGGTCCAGGGCTGGATCGGCGCCGCCGGCCTCCTCCTCAGCGACGCCGAACTGGACTCGATCGCGGCGGCGGTGGTCGCGACCGGGGCTGGTCGGGGGCCGGTCGCCCCGGCGCTGCCGGTCGGCGCCGGAAGGTCCAGAGAGGTGATCGCGTCGGCGACAATGGCGGAGGGCCGATCGTGACGGGCATTGGATTCGTCCTGGTCACAACCTTCCTCGCCTCAGCCGTCGAGGCGATCGAGATGGTGACGATCGTGGTGGGGGTCGGCGTCACCCGGGGCTGGCGGGCCACCCTCGTCGGCACCGGCGCCGGCTTCCTGGTGTTGGCGGCCGTCGTCGTGGTCTTCGGCCTGGCGCCGAGCGCGATTCCAATCGGCCCCCTGCGGCTGCTGGTCGGCGCCCTGCTGCTGGTCTTCGGCCTGCAGTGGTACCGCAAGGGCATCGTCAGGGTGGCGACCCGGGGCCTGGCCGGGATCCAGGGCGAGGAGGCGGAGGAGGGAGCGGAGTGGACCGGTCCCGGCCTGGATTGGACCGCCTTCGTGCTGGCCTTCAAGGGCGTCCTGTTGGAGGGCCTGGAGGTGGCCTTCATCGTCGTCACCTTCGGCGCCGGCGCCAACCAGCTCGGGCCGGCCGTGATCGGCGGCGTCGGGGCGGTGGTGGTCGTCGGCGCCATCGGTGCGGCGGCCCATCCCCTGGTCTCGCGGATCCCTCGGAGCCTCCTGCAGCTGGTGGTGGGAACGCTGCTCACCAGCTTTGGAACCTTCTGGGCCATCGAAGGCCTGGGCGTGACCTGGCCGGCGGGTGACCTCGCCATCCTCGGGCTGCTCGCCGTCTACTCGGTGACTGCCCTGACCTACATGGGGATCGAGCGCACGCATGCGCTCGGGTTCGGTTCGAGGAGGGTGGCATGAGGCTCCTCTGGTCCTGGATGGTGGCCTTCGGCCGCTTCTGGTATCGGTTCATCGTGGGCGACGACTGGACGGTGGCGGCCGCGGTCGGGGTCGGCCTCGTCTTGACCGCGCTCCTGAATCTGCAGGGGATCCCAGCCTGGTGGCTGGTGCCGATCATCGTCGTGGTGATGGTCGGCGCGAGCCTGCGCCGGGCGTCAGCCCGCTGACGTCTGGGCGCGACCTGAGAGTGACCTCCGCAGCAGCCGGTTGATGTCGCTCGGGGAGATGATCCCCACCAGCCGGCCGCCGTCGACGACCAGCGTCCGACCCTCGCTGCAGCCCGCCGGGAGGCCGAGCAGGTTGGTGATCGGGTCGGCCGGGCCGGCCGTGGAGACCTGGTCGAGCGGACAGATGATCTCCTTCACCAAGATCGCTTTACGGGCCTCCGGCGCAACCTTCTTCAGGGCCGTCATGGTCAGCAGCCCGCTGAGGCTG
>VBHN01000122.1:10787-16678 GCA_005881155.1 Chloroflexota bacterium
GGAGCCTGGATCGGATCGGGCGTCATGACCTCGGCGACGCTGATCCCGGAGAGCGCCTGGCGGATCAACGCCCCGACCTGCTCCGAGCGGGCGGCGCTGAGCAGGAACCAGCCCAGGAACACCGACCAGACGCCACCGAACAGGTTGCCTGCGAGAAAGAAGGTGGCCAGGCCGTAGGCGATCAACAGGTAGGCGAAGACCATGCCGATCCGGGCGGCAATGCTGGTGGCGCGCACCCGGTCACCGGTTCGCAGCCAGATCAGAGAGTGCAGGAGCCGGCCACCGTCCAGTGGAAAGGCGGGCACCAGGTTGAAGATGCCGAGCAGGATGTTGATGTAGCCCAGCCAGGAGAGCGTCGCGGGTACCAGGCCCCGGTGGCCCCCTCCCCCCAAGGCGACCGAAACGAAGTAGAAGATCGCTCCCAGCACCAGGCTCGTGAGCGGGCCGACGAAGGTGATCCAGGCTTGCCCGCCTGGTGAGCTGGTTTCGCTGCCAAACCGTGACACGCCCCCGAAGAGCCAGAGCGTGATCCCCTCGACTCGAACACCACGCCGCCTGGCGGCGATGGAGTGGGCGAGCTCGTGGGCGAGCAGGGAGGCGAGATAGACGACGGCCGCCAGCAGCCCCGCCGTCCAGTAAGCGCCGGGGGAATAGCCGGGCGCGGCCGGGGGCAGGATACCGGTCGCGAGGCTCCAGGCGATCAGGCCGGCGACGACCAGGAGGCTCCAGTTCAGACCCACGTGGACGCCGGCGATGCGGCCCAGGCTCAGGTTCTCGTTCATGTCACCCCCGAGCCAATCATCGCGCGCGGGACGGGACGCCGGACCGCCGGCGTCCCGTCACCTTGCTTCGCCCCAGCGGGAAGCGCTTCTAGTCGCTGTTGGCCGTCTTGGCGAACACGTCCGGCTGCGGGTGGGTGCCCGCGGCCGGCGAGTCGGGAGGCGAGGTCCAGGGGTTGCGGTTGTCGCCCCAGGCGGCGATCACCCCGTCACCGAGGTTGGTTGCCGCCATGTACTCGCCGATGTCGTAACAGGGGCGGATGGTGCGGTCGTAGTTGGTCGTGAAGTGCGCCGGGATGCCCGGTCCCTGGGCCACCGGGATGTTGCTCGGGATGAGGTCGAACCAGGTCGAGAGATGGGTCGTCCCATCTCCGAAGGAGACGCCACCGGCTCCGACCTGGGCGGTTTTGAGCTCGGTCCGCAGCTTGGTGTTGGCGCCTTGCGCGTAATAGGCGACCGTGACCTGGCCGCCGTCGCGGCTCACGGCAACCGCCGGGTGGACGTGGCGCGGCTCGGCCGCGCTCGCCCCCGCAACGGTGCTCAGCTGCCAGCTGCCGCCACCGTTAGGCGAATAGAGGAGCTTGATCTCGGAGCCGGAGCTCGGGTCGCCGAAGAACGGGCTGGTGGAGGCGTTGAAGGCGATGAAGAAGCGTCCGTTCTGGGCGGCCGCCATCGGCTGCGCGACCAGGCGGGTCTCGTGGACGAAGGAAGGCAGTCCTGTCGAAGCGCCGAATCCGTCGTCGGCGCCCTGGGTCAGGGCCAGGCGGGCTCCGCCGTTCACCCCGCAGTCGGTGATCGTCCCGGGCTGCACGAGCGGGAAGGCGAACGGGTCGACGGCGCCAGGGACGTTGAACGCGAGGAACCGGAAGGTGAGGCCGGAATCATCGGAGACGAGCACGCGGAAGGTGTCCACGTCACCGTTGCTGAAGTGCATGAAGGGGATGTAGAGGCGGCCGCTGGACTGGTCCACGACCGGGTTGGAGAACTGGATGAAGGACGACATCACCCCGGTGTCCACAGGCGCGAACAGCGTTCGGGCGGCAGACCAGGTCTGGCCGCCGTCGGTTGACTTCGAGAAGACCAAGGTCGAGCCCGTGCTGTTGAAGCTGGTCCAGGTCACGTAGAGGTTGTCCTGGCCGGCCAACGCGACATCGCGGCCCACCGCCAGCCACTCCTTGTCGGAGCCGGGGTCCTTGGCGACCTCGACCGCCGGGTGGAAGCTGTCGCCACCGTCGGTCGACTTGCCGACGATGATGTCCGACTGGCCGGTTTTCGTGGCCGACAGGCTGGCGTAGTAGAAGCTGCCCGCCCGGTCGACGCCCACCGACGGATCGCCGGAGGTGAAGGGGCTGCCAGGCTCCGGGGCGATGAAGCCGCTGGCCCAGCTCCGGCCGGCGTCATGGGAGACCGAGTAGCCGGAGAGGAAGCGGTGGACGAAGGAGCGAGTCCCGTTCGGATTCAGCACCAGCGGCTGGTTGGCCGAGCTGTTGTAGCCCACCAGCACGTTGTTGCCGAAGCTGGCCGCCGAGGTCTCGCTCTGGATGGACAGCTCGTACGGGCGAGCGTTCGGAGCGGAGCCCGGAAAGTCCTGGATGTTGTCGAGGGCCGGGTCGTTGACCTGGATGCCGTGGTGCGGCTGGCCGGCGTTGCCGACGCCTCCCCCGACCGGGCCATCGCCGGTGACCGGGGTGTCCGATTCGCTGATCAGGTCGGGCGCCGCGTTGGGGCCGCCGAAGTCGGCACCCTTGGCCTGCATCAGTTGGTCGTGGCTGACCGAGGTCGACGCGTAGGCGTGCGCCGGCGACCCGGCGAAAAAAGTCAGAAAACCGATCGACGCACAGGTCAGAGCGCGCCATCTGGGCATTCGCCTCTCCCTCCCCTTGAAACGGAAAAAAACCCCGCCGGAACGACGGCACCATAGCAACCACGGCCGTCGTTGCCAACTACGACTTGGAGCGGCCGCTCATCGGTTCCCTGGCGTTCAGGCCGCCGGGGCGCTGGATCGGGCTCGGAATAGACTCGGACCTGTGGGCGTCCTGGTCGGCCTCGACGTCGGCACCACCGGCGTTCGGGTCCTGGCCGTAAACCGGGAGGGAGCGATCGTTGCCTCAGCCGGCCGCCGCTACGCACTGACCATGCCACGACCCGGCTGGACCGAGCAAGAGCCGGATGACTGGTGGAACGCGGCCCGGGACGCCCTGAGCGAGGTTGCCGGCGCGGTCGAAGGCCGGGTGGACGGCATCGGCCTGACCGGCCAGATGCACGGGGCGGTCTTCCTGGACGGCGGCGGGAAGTCGATTCGTCCCGCGATCCTCTGGAACGACCAACGAACGGAGGCTCAGTGCCGGGAGATCACCGCGAAGGTTGGCGCGAATCGGCTCCTCGAGGTCTGCGGCAACCCGGCCTTGACCGGGTTCCAGGCGCCCAAGCTGCTCTGGCTGCGAGAGGAGGAGCCTGACGCCTACCGGCGGGTGGCGCGCGTCCTCCTGCCCAAGGACTACATCCGCTACCGGCTCACCGGCGAGCTGGCCACCGACCCGTCGGACGCCTCCGGCACCCTCTTGCTCGACCTCCGCAGCCGCGCTTGGTCGCAGGAGCTGCTCGACCGGTTGGAGGTCCCGCGGGAGTGGCTGCCGGCAGTGGTGGAGAGTTCAGGACAAACCGGCCAGGTGGGGCGATCGCTGGCCGAGGAGCTCGGCCTCGGACCTCACGTCCCAGTCGCCGCGGGGGCGGGTGACAACGCAGCCGCGGCCATCGGTGTCGGCGTGGTCGCGCCTGGCGTGGGCGTGTCTTCGATCGGTACCAGCGGCGTGGTCTTCGCTCCCAGCGACGCGTTCACGCCGGACGGGGCGGGACGGGTCCACGCCTTCTGCCACGCGGTGCCGGGTGGTTATCACCTGATGGGCGTGACGCTGGCGGCCGGCGCGGCACTGGAATGGTGGCGCGGGCTATTCAACCCGCCGTCCACACCCGAACAGCTGGCGGAACTGGCGGCCACCGCGGCTCCTGGCTCTGGCGGCCTGCTCTTTCTACCCTACCTGTACGGCGAGCGGTCACCCCTGCTCGATCCCCGGGCACGCGGCGCCTTCGTCGGACTCACCGCGAGCCACGGCGCCGCCGAGCTGACAAGGGCGGTCATGGAGGGCGTCGTCTTCAGCCTCCGGGAGTCTCTCGAGATCATCGCCGAGCTCGCGCCGGTGGAGGCGATTCGCGCCACCGGAGGCGGCGCGCGGAGCCGGCTCTGGGCGCAGCTGCAGGCCGACGTCTACAACCGGCCGGTCGCGCTGATGGGGGTCGAGGAAGGAGCCGCCTACGGTGCAGCGCTGCTGGCCGGCGTCGCGGCGGCCATCTACCCGGACCTCGAGGCGGCTTCCCAGTTGACACGCGTCAGGGAGACGATCGAGCCCGACCGCAGCACGCGCAGCGTTTACGACGAGCTTTTCGGAACTTACCTGACGCTCTATCCCGGACTGAGCGGCGCGATGCACGCCCTCTGAAGTAAGCCACCGCGCTCAGGTCGGGTCGACGGAGATGAGGTGCGAGGCCACGGGGGGCGGGTCGGAAAGCCGGGTGGCCCGCTCCTGGAGCCGGCGGTCGGCGCCCGGTCAGAAGCGCATGGTGGCCACGCCTGCCGCCATCACCACGGCCGCGAGCAGGAATGTGGGCAACAGTCCGAACGGGTCGGCGAGCAGGCCCCTCGTTCCTTTCGCCGGCCCGCGCTAGGCGGCCCCCGCTGACACCTGGATCTTTAGGCCGGAACCCTTCCGGAAGGTTTCGATGGCTGCCGCGTACTCGTCCAGTGAGAAGCTGTGCGTGAGCATTGCTTCGCTGTCGACCACTCCGCGTGCGAAGAGGTCGAGCGCTCGCTCGAAGCTCCGCAGCACTGCCATCGACCCGATGATCCGGATCTCGTCGTTGTAGACGCGGAAGGGCGAGAAGCGCGCCACCGCGTCATGGTTGGCGACGCCGAAGACCAGGAAGGTGCCTCCCCGGCTGACCCTGCCCAGTCCGTCCTCGATGGCGGGAACGACACCGGTGGCGTCGATCACCACGTCCCAGCCCTGCGGCCGGTCGAGTTCGTCCGCGGAGGCGCCGATCCGGTCGGCGGCCAGCTTCTTCGCGAGCGCGAAGCGGCCCGGGTTGGTGTCGACCATGTCGACGAGGCTCGGACCCGCGTGTCTGGCCAGCTGGGCGAGGAGGAGGCCCATCGTTCCTGCTCCGTAGATCAGGTAACTGCTGGCCAGACGCGGGTCGACCTGGTCGAAGCCATGGACCGCGCAGGAGAGCGGCTCCACGAGGGTTCCCCAACGGCGGGGCAGGTCGGCCGGCAATCGAAAGGCGTTCGAGGCGGGAACGCTGACCAGCTCGGCGCAAGCGCCGTCGCAGGTCACTCCGGTCGCATTCCAGTTCTCGCAAAGGTTGCTCCGCCCGTCGCGGCAGAAGCGGCAGCGTCCGCAGGGTAGCGACGGGTCCACGGCGACGAAGTCACCCGCGCGGAGGTTGGCCACCTCCGCGCCGGTGGCCACGACCTCGCCGCAGAACTCGTGGCCGGGAATGATCGGATAACCCGTCATGGCGAGGTCGCCCTCGAGGACGTGGATGTCGGTGCCGCAGATGCCGCAGGCCTCGACGGCGATGATCGCCTCGGTGGGGCCGGGCGCGGGCTCGGGCACCTCTTTGACGGCGACCCTTCCCGGCTCCTCGATCACGACCGCCTTCACTTGACTGCGCCCATCGTGAGCCCCCGGATGAGCTGCTTCTGCGCGAACCAGCCCGCGAGCAGCACCGGCAGGCTGGCGAGCGTTGCCGCGGCTGCCAGCTTGGCGTAGAAGAGGCCGCGGCCGCTGATGAAGCCGACCAGGAAGATCGGCGTCGTGGCCGCGACGCTGGACGTGAAGTTGACCGCGTAGAAGAACTCGTTCCAGGCGAAGATCAGGCAGATCAGGCAGGTCGCTGCCAGGCCGGGCGTGATCAGCGGCAGCACGATCGAGGTCAGCTCTCGCCAGAACCCGGCGCCGTCCACGCGCGCCGCCTCGAAGAGCTCGTTGGGCAGCTCCAGCAGGAAGGATCGGAGGAGCCAAACCCCGAGGGGGAGGTTGATCGTCGTATAGA
>VBHN01000123.1 GCA_005881155.1 Chloroflexota bacterium
CACGCGAGGTGATGACCGCGGTGCTCATCGGGGAGCAGCTGCCGCTCTGGTTCAGCGCCCAGTGCGTGGACGACCGCGCGGTCCAGACCTGCACCCTGGACCGCTGGTCGCTGCGTGCCTGGAGGTACTGGCTGGAGCCCGAGAACAGGCGCTGGTGGTGGTGGGCGGCGGACACCGACGGCGAGGAGATCCACTTCACGGCGCTGGTCCGCGCCCGGCCCTACCTGCGGGGCTCGATCGACTGGTTGTTCAAGGCCTCCGCGCTCGCCTGATCTGTTCCGCGTGGTCGTGGCAGTGAGCCGCATAGATCTCGAGCCAGGTCTGGACCGAGTAGGGCCCGCTCTCGGCGTGCGTGCCCTCCCGCGCCCACTCCTCCTCGCTCAGCTGGTCGAGGAGCGAGGCCGAGCTCTCGCGGGCGCCGCGGATGGCCGTCAGGGAGCCCTGCAGGGGCCGCTCGCCGTAATGGAGCCGGCGCGCGAAGAGCTCCTCGTCATAGCCAGGGATGACGGGCCGCTCCTCGGCCAGGAGCTTGCGCAGCCGGATCGCGGAGGTCATCTCGCTGTCGGCGGTGTGGTGCACGACCTGGCGGGGCGTCCAGCCCTCCAGCGAGCGGTCGAGGTCGGCTTCCGAGCATTCGGCGACCGCCTGCTCGATGGCGGCCGGGCCCTCCCGGTAGCGCTTGATCAGCTCGGCTCTGCGTTCTCTGTCCATCTTCGAGGCGGAACCGCTCAGACGGCGCAGCGATTCCCGACGTCGACCGCGCTGGTCCGGCCGCCCCCGGCCTGCTCGTCGCCGGCGACCTGGTTGTCGGTGAGGGCGTAGGCACGGGTGGCGTCACTGGTCGAGGCCGCGAAGATGACGCCCAGCACGTTGCCGTTGAGGTCGACCAGCGGCCCGCCGGAGTTCCCGGGCTGGACCCCGGGCCCACCGTTGGCGGTCGTGGAGTCGATGACGAAGATCTGGCGGGTGACGAGGTTCTGGTTGTAGATGTCACGGCCCTCGGCGTTGATGACCTCGTCCACGACGGCCGGCGAGACCGTCAGGCTCTGCCCGCCCGGGTAGCCGATGGCGGCGCCCTGCGTGCCGCGGTCCGCCGAGGCGGTGGGGAATGGGGCGAGGTTGAGTCCCCGGACGTAGAGGATGGCGACGTCGACGTCGGGGTCGAAGAGGACGACGGTGGCGCCGTGCCGGCTTCCGTCGGGGAGGATGACGACGCTGTTCCGGGTGCCCGCGACCACGTGGGCGTTGGTGAGGACGTGGTTGGCCGTGATCGGGAAGCCGGAGCCGGTGATGATGCCGTTGCAGCCGACGCCGATGCTCTGGACCTCGACCGTCTCGCTGGCCGCCTTCTGGACGCCCGGCCTGTCGACCTGGGTGGGCAGCGGCGGCGGCGCGCCGAGGATGGGCTCCAGGCCCGAGAAGGTGGCCGGGAAGGAGACCCCGGAAAGGACCTGCTCCACGCCGGCCAGGAAGCCGGGCGGCCGGGGGGCGAGCCCGTCCAGGAAGCGGAGGATGGTCGAGCGCTGGATGAGACGTGCGGCGGCCGGGCTCGGGCCCCGCGAGAAGCTGAGGCCCAGGAACCAGCTGGTGGCGAGCACGGCGACGATCGAGAAGAGGGCGCCGAGGACGTTGTCCAGCTCGCTGCGGGATGACAACTCAAGGATCCGGAGGCGGATCGGCTCGCCCAGCCAATAGCCGAGGCTGGAGCCGATGCTGCCCAGGACCAGCAGCACCAGGGCGGCCGTCAGGGGGCGCGTCACGGAGCCCTGGATCCCCAAGAGGTCGGCGACCGCCGGAGCCAGGGCCGCGCCGAGCAGGACGCCGCCGAGGAGCCCGAGGTACTGGAAGAGGGAGAGCCAGAACCCGCGCTGGTGGCCGTTGCCGGCCGCGAAGATGATCGCGATCAGGATCGCGAAGTCGATGAGGTTGATGAGAATCAGCTTATTGAATGGGCTTCCAACAGGCTGCTGAGAAGGCGCGCCGCACAGGGATACCGGCCTTTGCCGGCACTGACGCCTTTTAAGATCCCGGGATACCGGCGTTTGCCGGCAGTCGCCGTGTGGTTGGTGCTCCCCAGGGGGTGGTGGTTCTTGGGGTGGGTGCAGAGACCCGGACGTCCGGCCGGCGAGGACATAGGTGGCCGGGGGTCGGTCGTTCCCCGATAATTAGGGCTCGGAAATGTACCTGGTGAACGAGGGAACGATCGCGGTCGGCGCCATGACGGCCGCCCTGGTCATCGCCTTCCTGCTGGTGGTCCTGCTGGGGGCCTACGTCGTCTACTGCGACGCCCAGAACCGGGTCGGCGAGAGCGAGTTCGCCGGCATCGGGCACCACGAGGACCCGCCGGTGGTCCCGGTCGAGCCCAGCGCAGGCGGCTCCGAGCCGGCCGCCGACCGCCCCGCCCGCAGCCGGCGCGCCCGAACCCCCAAGGAGTCCTGAAGGCCGGGGCGGAACTCCACCGCCCGGCAGCGCCTTGAGCTGGCCCCTCGACCCCACCGTCTACCTCGGGCTGGGCCTCCTCTTCTTCGCCTACGCCGCCCTGGCGCGGGGCCGAAAGGACCTCGGGCGGCGCCAGACCCTCTACTTCGTTCTCGGCGTCCTGACCATCTGGCTGGCTCTGGAGACCCCGCTCGACATCGTGGCCGACCACTACCTGCAGAGCGTCCACATGCTGCAGCACGTCCTGATCGGGCTGGTCGTCCCGCCACTGCTGCTGCTCGGGCTCTCACCCTCGATGGTTGCCGCCCTGGTCCGGATCCCCGGGCTCCGCCCACTGACCGAGCCGGTCCCGGCCCAGGTCGCCTTCGGCATCGTGATGGGCGCCTGGCACCTGCCCGCCCTCTACGACTTGACCCTCCACTCGGAGGCGGTCCACGTCGTCGAGCACCTCACCTTCATGGCGACCGGGACCCTCTACTGGTGGCCGGTCGTGGGCGCCACCTCCGCACGCGCCGCCTGGCGCTTGGGCGACGCGGGCAAGGTGCTCTACCTCCTCTTCGGCACCGTTCCGGCCGACACGGTCAGCGTGATCCTGATGTTCTCGCGGGCACCCTTCTATCCGTTCTACGTCGGCGCGCCGCGGCTGCTGGTCGGCCTCGACCCGCTCACCGACCAGGTGCTGGCCGGCGTCGTGCTGATGGCGGTCGGAAAGCTCAGCTCGCTGGTCGCGGTCCTCGAGATCGCGTTCCGCTGGCTGGCGCGCGTCCGCGCCGAAGACGGCCTAGTGGTCCGAGGCGGTGGGTGACCCCGCGGCGGCCAGCTTGGCGTCGCGCAGGGGCATGAAGCTGCGCACCTCGGGCACCCGTTCGAAGTTGTAGGGCTCGGGCGGCGAGGTCGTCGCCCACTCCAGCGTGTTCCCGTCCCAGGGATCGTTGCCGGCGATGACGCCGTGTTTGCGGCTGTAGAGCACGTTGATCACGAAGAGCAGCACCGAGAAGGCGAGCAGGAAGGACATCACCGTGATGAAGAAGTTGACGCCCGCCCAGTCCTCGCGCGCGTAGGTCGCGATCCGGCGCGGCATGCCGTCCAGGCCGAGCGTGTGCATGATCAGGAAGGTGCCGTTGAAGCCGACCAGCATCGTCCAGAAGTTCCAATTGCCGAGCCGCTCGTTGAGCAGCCGGCCGGTCCACTTCGGGAACCAGTAGTAGATGCCGGCGAAGATCGTGAACACGCTGCCACCGAAGAGCACGTAGTGCAGGTGCGCGACGACGTAGTAGGACTGGTGCAGCTGCGTGTCGACCGGCACCGCTGACAGGTAGACGCCGGTGATGCCGCCGATGACGAAGGTGGCGAGGAAGCCGAAGGCGAACTTCATCGGCGTCGTGAACTCGATCGCGCCCTGCCAGGCGGTCGCCATCCAGTTGAAGAACTTGATGCCGGTGGGGACCGCGATGGCGGCGGTGAGCGCCATGAACATGGTCTCCACGTAGATGTTCAGGCCCACCGTGTACATGTGGTGCGCCCACACGCCCATGGAGAGGAAGACGATCCCGAAGATGGCCAGCACCATCGACTCGTAGCCGAAGATCCGCTTCCGGCTGAAGACCGGGATGATCTCCGAGATCATGCCGAAACCGGGCAGGATCATGATGTAGACCTCGGGGTGGCCGAAGAACCAGAACAGGTGCTGATAGAGCACGGGCCGCCCGGCCGAGGTGAAGAAGTTGGTGCCGAACTGGCGGTCGATCTCGGTCAGGATCATCGCCCCGGCCAGCGGGGCGCCGACGATCAGCAAGAGCAGCGAGGTCGAGATCTGGGCCCAGACGAAGAGCGGCAGCCGGAGCAGCGTCATGCCCGGCGCACGGAGGGCCAGGATGGTGGTCAGGAAGTTGACCGAGGCCATGATCCCGCTGATGGCCCAGACGATCAGGGAGAGCGTCCAGAAGTCGACGCCCAGGCCCGGATTGAAGTGCTTCGAGGTCAGCGGCGGGTAGCCGGTCCAGCCGGCGTTCAGCGCGCCACCGGCGAAGAAGCCTGAGTAGTAGAGCCCGATCGAGACCGGCACCAGCCAGAAGCCGAGCGCGTTGACGCGCGGGAAGGCCATGTCCCGGGCCCCGACCATGATCGGGACGATGTAGTTGGCCATCCCGGTCAGGAAGAGGGTGACGAAGAAGAAGATCATCGTCGTCCCGTGCGCGGAGACGAGCTGGTTGTAGGTCTCGGCATCGACCACGTTCAGGTTCGGCTGGGCGAGCTGGACGCGCATGATCAGCGCGAAGATCCCGGCCACCAGGAAGGCCAGGAAGCTGGTGAACATGTACATGATCCCGATCAGCTTGTGATCGGTGGTCGTCAGCCAGACCGTGATCGGGCTCCAGAGCGAGCGCTCGTAGGCTTCGTCGATCACCTGGGGCTGGGCTACTGTCGCCATCTCGACTCCAAATCTACGACCTAGGGGCTCGGTTTGGCGGAGGGGGAGGGGCTGGGACCGGCGGAGGGCGAGGCGCTCGGGCTCGGGCTGGGGCTGGGCTTGGGGGTCGCGGGAGGCGTCTGCTGCTTCTTGGTCCAGGCGTCGAACTCCTGCTGGCTGACGGCCAGCACGTCGATCTGCATCGAGTAGTGGCCGGCTCCGCAGAGCTCGGCGCACTCGCCGTGGAAGACGCAGCCACCGGTGGCCTGATCCCGGTGCCGGTCGTTGCCGCTGCAGCTTCCCAGCACGCCGGGGTCGACCTTGATCCAGCTCTGGTTGGTGTAGCCGGGGACGGCGTCGGTCTTGCCGTTCAGCGCCGGCACCCACCAGGAGTGGATGACATCGGTGCTGTCGAAAGTCAGGTGCACCATCTTTCCGACCGGTACCACCATCTGGTTCTTGACCGTGAAACCCTGGTCATAGGTGTAGGACCAGCTGAACTGCTCGCCGCGGACGGCGACGTTCAGATCCGGGTGGTTGTTGGCCGCCTCGACCGAGAAGTCCCGCTGCAGCTCCTGGAAGGCCAGGAAGGCGATCACCGCGATCAGCAGGGTGGGGATCACCGTCCAGGTGATCTCCAGCGCGGTGCTGCCGTGCCAGGAGGCCCCGACCTGGGCCGGGTGCTTGCGCCGGAAGCGGAAGATGATGATCAGCAGCGTCGCCTCGACGCCGATGAAGACCACCGCCGCGGGGTAGGTGATCCAGACGTAGAGGTCGTAGATGTTGTGGCCGTTCGGCGAGGCGGGGTCGGGGAAGATCAAGCTCAGCCCGTTGGCCAGGGCCGGTGTGGACACCACGAAGAGCGCTGCGCCGGCGACTAGGGAGGCGAGCACCAGTCGCAGGGGGCGAGAGGTGGAGCGACTCATCCGCCCCGAATTATAGAAGTCGACTCTTCCCCCTCGAACCCGGCCCAGCGGGGCCGTTAGAATCGGTCGGAGGCATGGCCCAAGCCGCGGACTACGTCGACACCGGCAACCCCGCCGTCGGGATCGACTGCCCTCGTTGCGGCCTCCTCACCGCCCGCTTCGGCTGGTTCTGCCGCAACTGCGGCTTCCGCCTCTGGCCGAACGCCAAAGCAGCGGCGCGAGCCTACCGGACCTGGCGGCTGACGGACCCGGCCCGCAGCCGCGTCCACCAGTGGGACGACCTCCCGCCGATCGATGAGGGGGCCCAGATCCTGGTGGTCGACTTCGAGGAGCGAGCCCACGAGCTGGGGATCCATATCTTCCCGCCCAGCCGCTGGCCCTTCCTGGTCTGCGTCGGGCTCCTCTTCCTGGGCTTCGCGGCGATCCCCATCAACCCCATCGTTCGGATCCTGCTGGCCGTGATCGGCATCGTCTTCTTCCTGTTCGCCATCGCCGGCTGGATGCAGGAGGACGTCAAGATCTTTCCCGCCGACGACCCGGGCGACGGCGGCCCTGGCGGCCACGGGCCCGCTCACTAGATGGCCGTAGCGGTAACCGAGGTTCCCGACCGAGTCCCGGTCTACCCCCGGCTCTCGCCGGGGATGATGGGCATGTACATCTTCCTCGCCTCCGAGGTGATGTTCTTCGGGACCCTCTTCGCCAGCTACTTCTACCTTTACGGCTCCCACCAGCCCTGGCCGCCGCCGGGCTCGCACCCCGTCAACTGGTGGCCGATCCCCTTCTTCAACAGCATCATCCTGTTCAGCTCGGGGGCCACCTGCCACGTCGCGCACCTCGGCATCCAGGCCGGCAACCGACGGCGCTTCTTCTACTGGTGGGTGCTCACCATCGTCCTGGGCATCGGGTTCGAGATCGGGCAGGCCTACGAGTTCGTGGAGAAGCTGGCGCCGCAGTGGATCTCCTTCCTGCCCTGGGTGAACCCGTCAGACGCGATGGCCTTCAGCGCCAATCCCTTCGCCACCGCCTTCTTCACCATGACCGGCTTCCACGGGCTGCACGTCCTGGGTGGCCTGGTCATCCTCTGCATCCTGCTCTGGCGCTTCTCCAAGGGCCAGTTCTCGCAGCGCCACCACGTGGGTATCGCCGCCGGGGCCATCTACTGGCACTTCGTGGACGCCGTCTGGGCGTTCCTCTTCGTCGTCCTCTACCTGCTGGTCACCTTCCCGAACGGCTACCAGGGCGGTTAGTCAAGGGCTCGGGCTCGGCGAGGGGCTGGGCGTCGGAGCGGTGCTCAGGAGCTCCACGACGAAGACGAGGGTCGAGTTGGCGGGAATGGTCGGCGGTTGGCCCGCCTTGCCGTACCCGAGCGCCGGTGGCAGGATCAGCTTTCGCTTCCCGCCGACCTTCATGGTCGGCACCGCCTCGTCCCAGCCGGGGATGACCTGGCCGACCCCGATCTGGAAGGTCGCCGGCGTCCCGCGGTCCCGGCTGGCCGGGCGCCGTCGCCGACCTTGAGGTCGATGTACTTGAGCCCGTCCGGCAGCGTCACGACCGGCAGGCCCGCGCCGGCGTTGAAGTCGTCGGCGCCCGGCGAAGGGCTGGCCGACGGCGACGGCGACGGCGTCGGTGTCGAGGTGTCGGTCCCTGCCACCGGGCCGCCGGCGACGCTGCCGGTCCCCGGGTCGGGATAGCCGCAGGCCGCGACGAGCACGCTGAAGGCCAGGGCCAGGAGGAGGGGCCGGACGGAGCTCACTTGCTGCTGATCACGACCGAGTTGATCTGGTCGCCCATCTGCAGCTTCAGGACCACGTCGAAGCCATCGCTGATGGTGCCGAACTGGTTGTAGACGCCGCTGGTCGCCAGCGACTGGGCGTTCGGCCCGTCCGCCAGCACGACGAAAAACTGCGAGCCGCTGACGCCGGCGCGGTTCGAGGCCATCCCCACCGAGCCCGCCTTCCAGGGCGTGGGATTGGTCTCGTTGGGCAGCTTGTAGGGAGGGCCACCGCTGCCGTCCCCGTTGGGGTCGCCGCCCTGGGCGACGAACCCGGGCACGATCCGGTGGAAGGTGAGGCAGTTGTAATAGTGCTGCTGCGCCAGGTAGACGAAGTTGTTGACCGTCTGCGGCGCCGCGTGCGGGTTGAGCTGGATGGTGAAGCTGCCGCGGGCCGTGTCGAGCCTGGCCGAGTAGGCCTTGTTCACGTCGATCGTCAGCGCGGGCGGGGCGGTCAGCTGGTTCACGGCGGTGCGGTTGGGATTCTGGCAGACGGGCCCAGCCGATGCCGCCGCCCCGGGCTGCGGGCCGCCGCCCCCGCTGTCGCAGGCGCCCAGCAGCAGCCCGGCCGCCAACAGGGCGAGCGCGGCACGGGTCATTTGGCCGGCTCCCGGCCGCCCACGATCAGCAGCACCATCAGGGCCACCGCAAACCCGGCCATCGTGTACAGGGCCACGGGGACGTTCAGCACACCCGCAATGGTGCCAGCGAAGAGGGGGCCGAGGCCGAAGCCGAGCGCGGTGGCGCTGGCGCTGAGCCCGAAGACCCGGCCCTGGACGGGCCCCGGCGTCTCCAGGCCGAGCATCGCCGTGATGGCGGGAAGGGCCGCGCCGATGAACAGTCCTGCGATGAAGGTCGCGACGACCACCAACGCCACCGTCGGCGCGATCCCGATCAGGACGATGGCGGCGGCGGCCGAGACCGCGGCCAGCGCGGCCAGGCTCCGGTAGCCGGAGCTGGCGGCCAGCCGCGAGTAGCTGATCCCGGCCAGGGCGCTGGCCACCCCGGCGGCGGCGAAGGCCAGGCCGGTGGCTCCCGCCGCACCGGCCGGCGAGAGCTGCAGGACCCGGAGCGAGACCAGCGGCTGGGCGCCGCTCCAGCTGATCTGCAGGAGCGACTGGGCCACCAGCAGGACGCTGATCGCGACCAGGGAGCCTGGCCCGGCGGCCCGGATCGTCGCCAGCAAAGAGGACCGGCCGCTCTCGACGCGCCTCCGCAGCGGTGCTTCGCGGACCGCGACGATGACCGGCACCACCGCCACCAGGAGCAGCGCGCCGCCTCCCAGGAAGACGTAGCGCAGCCCGATGTAGTTGGCCGCGACGCCGCCCGCGAACGGTCCCACGGCGCTGCCCAGGGCGACCGCGGAGCTGAGCAGGCCCATCGCCCGGCCGACGTGCTCGCGCGGCGTGCCGGTGGCGACGATGGTCGTGGTCGCCGCCACGGTCCCGGAGAGCGCGCCCTGGAGGAGGCGGAGGATCACCAGCTGCAGGGGCGTCTGGGCGGCGGCGATGGCGGCCACCGAGACCCCGCCGCCGACCATCGCCCGGATCAGCATCGACTTGCGACCGTAGCGGTCGGCCAGCAGGCCCCAGACCGGGCTCACGATCGCCGAGGCCAGGCCGGCCGAGCTGCCCACGACGCCGGTCCAGAGGGCCAGGTCGTGGGTGTTGTGGACGCCCAGGTCGCGGCTGAGGTAGAGGGGCAGGAAGGGGAAGGCGAAGGAGAATCCGAAGATGGCCGTGAACTGGGCGAACCAGAGGATCGTCAGGTTGCGGCGCCAGTCGACGGTGGGTGCCGGTGCGGGCTGGAGTTCGCCGCTCAGGCGAGGGCCTCGAAGAGCCGCGCCGGAGTGATCGGCAGCTCGGTGATGGCGGCGTCGGGCCTCAGCTGGCGGACGGCGTCCTCGACCGCGTTGGCGATGGCCGCCGGCACCGGGACGGTTCCGCTCTCGCCGGCGCCTTTGAAGCCCTCCTCGTTGGCCCGGGACGGGGTTTCCAGCGGGAGCACCTGGAGCTCGGAGCTCACCTCCGCCGCGCTGACGATGGTGTAGTCGAGGAAGCTCGTGCTCTGGAAGGCGCCGTCGGGCTGGTAGATCGCCTCCTCGAAGAGGGCGTAGCCGAGGCCGTGTGCGTAGCCGCCGTGCATCTGCCCCTCCACCAAGAGCGGGTTGATGGGCTTGCCGGTGTCGTGGGCGATCACGTAGCGGACGACGTCCACCGAGCCGGTCTCGGGGTCGACGTCGACGACCGCGGCGTGGCACCCGCTGGAATAGGCGTTGGGCAGCGGCGGCTCGAAGTGCTCCACGAAGTCGAGGCCGGTCGCGGGCACCAGCTCGGCGGCCTGGACCGAGCTCTGGGGCGCACCCTTGACGCTCGCGACGCCCTCCTCGAGCACCAGGTCGGCGGGGTCCGCCTCCAGCCTCTCGCCGGCGCGCTCGAGCAGCCAGCGCCGGGCCGTGCGCGCCGCCAGGGAGGTGGCGTTGCCGACCTGGACCGCGGTCCGGCTTCCCGCTGTCATCTCGCCGTGGTCGACGGCGCGGGTGTCGCCGGCGACGACCCTGACGCGATCGAGCGGCCAGCCCAGGCGCTCGGCGAGCACCTGTGCCGCCGTGGTCAGGTGGCCCTGGCCCTGGGGTGTGGAACCGATGAAGGCGGTGGCGGTGCCGTCCGCGTCAAGGCGGACGCGGGCGGTCTCGCTGCCGAAGCCGCTCGACTCCACGCAGCAGGCGATGCCGACCCCGCGCAGGCGGCCGCCGGTGGGTTGTGAGCTGGCCTGGGCCTCTCGAACCTCCGCGTAGCCGATCGCCGTCAGGGTCTGGTCCAGCAGGCGCTGGTAGTCGCCGGAGTCGTAGACGACGTTCTGCCTCCCGGCGGGGTAGCCGGTGTCGAAGGGCATCTGGTCGGCCGGGACCAGGTTGCGGCGGCGGACCTCGGCCGGGTCCAGGGCGAGCTTGCGCGCCAGGCGGTCGAGCATCCGCTCGATCACGAAGTTGCCGACCGGCCGGCCGCCGCCGCGGACGAAGCCGGTCGAGGCGGTGTTGGTGTGGACCAGTGTCGCCTGCACCTTGAGCGCGGGCAGGCGGTAAGCGGAGAGAAGGTGGGCGATCATCAACCCCGGCTGGGCCGGCCCCGAGGCCGGGTAGGCGCCGACGTCGTGCCAGACCTGGCCGCGCAGGCCCCGGAGCCTTCCGTCGGACTCCGCCGCCAGCTCCACCTCGAAGATGGTGCCGTGGGCGTGGACGGTGGTGGCGGTGTCCTCGCTGCGCGTCGCGACCCAGCTGACCGGGCGCTGCAGGCGGAGCGCAGCGAGGGCGGTCAGGATCTCCTCCGGGTAGACCTGCGCCTTCGGGCCGAAGCCGCCGCCCACGTCCTCGGCCAGGACTTCGACCCCCGCCTTCTCCAGGCCCAGGAGGTCGCAGACGCGGTCGCGCACGCCATAGGTGTGCTGGGTGGAGGTCCAGATCCGGAGCCCATCGCCGTTGGGCATCGCCGTGACCGCCCGCGGCTCCATGGCGGCGCCGGCGATCCGGGCGACCCGGAAGCGCTCCTTGACCGTCACCGGGCTGCCCGTGAAGGCCGCCTCGATGTCGCCCGCCGCGCGCTCGTAGCCGCCGGCGGCGTTGGTCTCGGTCCCCTCGTGGACCTGCGCGGCGCCGGACCGGAGCGCAGCCTCCAGGGTGCCGACGGCAGGCAGCGGCGCCAGGTCGGCGAAGACCGCCTCCGCCGCGTCGGCGGCCTGGTAAGGGGTCTCGGCTACGATCGCAGCGATCGCCTCACCTACATAGTTGACCTCGCCCTGGGAGAGGATCGGCCGAGGCCTGGGCGTCACGCCGCGAGGCAGCCAGTCGGGCAGCGAGCGGGCGCCCTCCGGCAGGTCGGCCGCGGTCCAAACCGCGACCACGCCGGGCAGCGCGCGGGCAGCCTCGGCGTCGATCGAGAGGAGCTTGGCGTGGGGCTGAGAAGAGCGGACGAAGGCCAGGTGGACGAGACCCTCGGGGTGGATGTCGGCCGCGTAGCGCCCGCGGCCGGTGATGAGCTGGGGATCCTCGCGGCGGCGCATGGACCGACCGATGGTTGGGGCCACGAATTCAAGGATACGAACTTGGTGGGCGGCGACGGGATCGAACCGCCGACCTCTAGCATGTCAAGCTAGCGCTCTCCCATCTGAGCTAGCCGCCCGGCTCCGAAACGATACTGCGCGCGGCAACCCCGCATCTGAGCTGGCTGCCAGGCTCCGAAAAACGAACCCTCAGTCTAGCCGCGGCTTCGTGGTGGTTGGAGATAATGCCAAGTCGGCGCGGCCCGTTCGTCTAGTGGACTAGGACGCCGGCCTTTCAAGCCGGAGATCGCGGGTTCGAAGCCCGCACGGGCCACCATGAGCGGGTGTAGCACAATGGCAGTGCGGTAGCCTTCCAAGCTATTTACACGGGTTCGATTCCCGTCACCCGCTCCCCCCTGCCGCCCCAACCCTCGGGTAGCATGTACGTCCGGCTCGGATGCGGGAGTAGCTCACTCGGTAGAGCGCAACCTTGCCAAGGTTGAGGTAGCGGGTTCGAAGCCCGTCTCCCGCTCCATCCGATCCAGGTTCTCCGGCCATTGCCGGCAATCGCGCCTTTCCTGGAGGCGGGATGGGCGCCGATGCCGGCATTCGCTGCCATCCTTGCGGGCGGGGCTGTTTCGCTCCTCCCTTGACCCGCCACCTCGGCCCGGCCTCGCTAAGCTCTTGGCGCAACTTGAGCCAGGAGCAACCGAACCCTCAACGCCCAGCGGAGGGCGCCGGCCGTTCCCGCCGGCGCCGGCGCGGGCGGGGCGGGCGCGGCGGAGGCGGTGGAGGCGGTGGCCAGGGACAAGCCGCCGCACCCGCCACCCCATCTGCGCGGCCTCCGTCTCAGTCGGGCGCCCGCCAGGGTCGTGGCTCGGGCCGTGGTCCCCGCCGGCAGCCCGCCCAGGCCGCCCCCCGGCCCCAACGCGAGCTCGAGATCACCGACGAGAAGATCTTCGAGCGCCTTCGGGAGGTCGGCTTCGACCTCTCCCAGGAGGCGATCGTGGAGGGTTACCTGTACTTCGGAGGGGAGGGCGCGGCCCGGCGCGTGGCGGGGCGCCTGGAGGGCGAGGGCTACCTGACCTACGTCGACCCCAGCCCACCCGGCCGCTGGGTGTTGGAGGCCGTGACACGAGCCGTCCCAACGCCGGAGCGGATCAGCGCCCTGGGCGCCGCGCTGAAAGCGGCGGCCGGCTCCGGCGGGGGTATCTACGACGGCTGGTGGGCGTACGAGCCACCGGAGGAGGACGAGGCTCCCGCGCCGGAACCGGAGCCGGAGCCCGAACCGGCCCCGCTATAGCCGGCTGCCCTAGCCGAGCACCTGGAGGAGGTCCGGGCCGTACCTGGCCAGCTTGGCCGGGCCGACCCCGGGCACCGTCTCCAGGTCGGCCAGCGTCACCGGCCGCCGCGCCGCCAGGGCGGTCAGGGTCCGGTCGTGGAAGATGACGTAGGCGGGGACGCCGTCCCTGCGGGCGACCTCGGCCCGCCAGCGCCGCAGACGCTCGAAGAGGTCGGGATCGGCGGCGGCCGCGTCCGCCACGAGCATCGGGACCGGCTCGGGCGGCAGCGTCACCTCGACGTTCCGGCGGCCGGCCAGCACCTCCTTGCCGAGCTCGGTCAGCGTGACCATCGGGTACTGCCCGGGCGTCTGGCCGACCAGGCCCGAGTCCAGCAGCTCGCTGAAAAGGCGCCTGACGCGCTCCTCGCTCCAACCCGGCAGGGTGTTGTAGGCGGGCACCTCCGCGACCCATTCGTGCTCGCGCGTCCAGCGATTACCGCGGCCGTTCAGGATCGCGGCCAGGTTGACGAGGCCGATCCGGCCGCTGAACCGCGAGGCGCCGGCCAATGCGGAACGGAGAACGTCGCCCTCGACGGCGACCCCCGACGGGCCCGGAAGTAATCCGCGATCCGGGCGTGGCGGCAGCCGCGGCCGGTGGCATAGCCGGTGATCTGGGCCAGCCGCGCATAGGCGTGGCGCTTCTGCTCGGCCATGCCCGCGAAGTCGGCCGAGTCCGGGACGAACTCCCCGACCGACCCGTCGGGGCGCAGGGCGCCGGACCGCTCCAGCAGCGCCCGGCAAGCATCGAGCGCCCGCCAGGCGCTGTCGCCCAGCAGGGGTCGCAGCTCGTCGGAATCGACCGACCAGAAACCGAGGCGCCGGTAGGCGGCGTGAACCTCCAGCACCTCCCGCAGCTCGGGAAAGGCCTTCTCGATGAAGAAGGACTGCAGGTCCCTGTCGCTCGCCGAGTGCAGGAGCAGGCAGAGTGCGGGCTCGCCGTCGCGGCCGGCCCGGCCCGCCTCCTGGTAGTAGGCCTCCAGGGAGCCCGGCGACTGGAAGTGGACGACCTGGCGGATGTCGGGCAGGTCGATGCCCATCCCGAAGGCCGAGGTGGCCACCACCACCTTCACCCGCCCGGCGGCGAAGTCCTCCTGGGCCTGGCGGCGCGTGGCTTCCGGCAGGCGCCCGTTGTAAGGCGCGGCCGGCATTCCCCAGCCGCTGATCGCCCCAGCCAATTCCTCGGAGCCGGCCACCGTCCCGCAGTAGACCAGCGCCCGCCCGCCGCCCGGGTCGAGTCGCTGCCGGAGCCGTTCCAGCTTGTCGGCCTGGCCGCGCGTGCGGATGACCTCCAGCCGGAGGTTGGGCCGGTTGAAGCCGGTGACCGAGAGGAAGGGGTCGCGGAGCCCGAGGCTGGCGGCGATGTCCTCGCGGACCGGCGGCGTCGCGGTCGCGGTGAAGGCGCCCACCGGCGGCCGCCCGCAGGCGGCCAGGGCGCGATCGAGGATGCGGTAATCGGGCCGGAAGTCGTGGCCCCAGCTGGAGATGCAGTGCGCCTCATCGACGACGAAGCGGGTGACCTGGGCCTCCGCCAGACGCTCCAGGAAGCCGGGACGGGAGAGGCGCTCGGGAGCGACGTAGAGCAGCTGCAGGCCGCCCAGGCGGGCCACCCGCAGCGCCTCCTGCTGGTCGGGACGCGACAGAGACGAGTTGATGAAGGCGGCCCGGACGTGCAGCTCGCGGAGCCGGTCGACCTGGTCCTTCATGAGCGCGATCAGGGGCGAGACGACCACCGTCAAGCCATCCGCGACCAGCGCCGGCACCCAGTAGCTGATCGACTTGCCGGACCCGGTCGGCGCCACCGAGAGCACGTCCCGCCCGGCCAGCTGGGCTTCCACCACCTCGAGCTGACCGGGCCGGAACGCGTCCAACCCGAAGACGTCGCGGAGCACCTGCTGCGGGGTCACAGGCACCCAGTCTGACGGCCGCGGAGGACCCGCGCGACCGTGCTGGTAAAGAGAAAAACGGCGAAGATTTCAGCGTGTCGCGATCCACCGCCGGGCTGCTGTTGGCCGCCCTGCTGGTGCTGCTGGCGCTGACCTTCAAGCCCAGCATCGAGAACGACGGCATCGGCTACTTCGCCTACCTGCACTCGGTGGTGGTCGACCACGACCTGGACCTCACCGACGAGTACCAGGCCGTCAAGGCGGAGGGAATCTCCTATTTCCCGGCCCTGATCGAGACCCGGACCTCGACCGGCGTGCTGGCGGACTTCTTCCCGGTCGGCCCCGCCCTGCTCGCCTCGCCCGCCTACCTGCTGGCGCTGGCGGTGCGGCCCAGCGCCGAGCCTCAATACGGTCCTCCCTTCAGCACCGTGCTCAGCCTCGTCTCACTGCTGCTCGGGCTCCTGGCCCTGGCGCTCAGCCAACGCCTGGCCGCCGCCCTCACCAACCCCGCGGCGGCGACCGCCGGCGTCACCGGCGCCGCCCTGGCCACTCCCTTCCTCTACTACCTGCTCTACGAGCCGAGCTACTCGCACACCTTCTCGGCCTTCGCCGTGGCCGCCTTCCTCTACCTCTGGTGGCGCGGGCGCGACCGGCGGACCGCGACCGGGTGGCTGGCGCTGGGCCTGGTGGGCGGCCTGATGGGGCTGATCCGCTACCAGGACGGGCCGCTGCTGCTGATCGGCTTCCTCGACCGGCCTCGGCGGCCCTGGCACCTGCTGCTGTTCGTGGGCGCGGCCCTGCTCGCCTTCGCGCCGCAGCTGGCCGTGGACCGCGTGCTCTTCGGTGGCTGGCTCCCGGAACGGCCGCCGGACCAGGCGCTGCAGTTCTTCCCCGGCCATTACCTGGACGTCCTCCTCTCCAGCGACCACGGGCTGTTCAGCTGGACACCGGTCGCGGTCTTGGCGGTCGCCGGCTACTGGTTCCTGCCCGACCGCCGCCTGCGGGTGGCGGCCGGCTTCGCGCTCCTGGTGGAGGTTGTCCTGAGCGGGGCGGCGCCGGACTGGTTTGGCGGCTTCTCGTTCGGGATGCGCCGCTTCCTGGCCCTGACGCCGTTCTTCGCGATCGGCCTCGCGGCACTCGCGCAGCGGGTGGGCCCGCGCCTTCGCTGGGGAGCGGTTGCCGCCTTCAGCGCCTGGAACCTGGTCCTGATCACCAACTTCACGTACGTGATCGCCAGCTCCGCGGATCCCGGCTACCGGCGGCTCCTGACCGGCCAGCTGCGCGGGACCGCCTACCTGCCGCACCTGCTCTCACAGGGCGCCGCCGGCCGGGCGCTCCTGCTCTGGCCGCTGCTCCACCTGCGCTTCGACCCGCTCTACGGACTGGGCCTGCTGGCCGGCGAGGCCGCCTGCCTGGCGCTGGCCGTGCTTGCCTGGCGCCGGCTGCCGATGCCCCGCCGGGACTAATCCGCTTTCAGCCGCTCCAGCAGGCGATCCACGTCGAGCTCGACCAGGGGGTACTGCGGGTCGAGCTCGGTGAGCGTCTCCCGCAGGATCTGCGCCACCGCCCAGTCGCGGTACCACTTGTTGTTGGCGGGGATCACGTACCAGGGAGCTGAAGCCGGGCTGCAGCGCGTCAAGGCGATCTCGTAGGCGTTCATGTAGTCGTGCCAGTAGGCGCGCTGGTCGATGTCGTTCTCGCTGAACTTCCAGTGCTTGGTGGGGTCGAGGAGGCGCTCGGTCAGGCGCCTGCGCTGCTCCTCGTAGCTGATGTGCAGGTAGAACTTGAGGATCGTGATCCCTGCCTTCTGCAGCTGCTGCTCCCAGCGGTTGATCTCACCGTATCGACGGTCGATGGTGTCTGCCGACGCCAGCTTGTTGACGCGCGCGACCAGCACGTCCTCGTAGTGGGTGCGGTTGAAGATCTCCATGTGCCCCGGCGCCGGCAGCACCCGCTTGAAGCGCCAGAGGAAGTGATGCCGCTTCTCGGCCGGAGTCGGGGCCTTGAACGCCTGGACGTCGATGCCCATCGGGTTGAGGCCGGTCATGACGTGCTTGACGGTCCCGTCCTTGCCGCCGGTGTCCATCGCCTGGAGGCAGATCAGGACCGCGTGCCGGCGCTCCGCCCAGAGCCGGTCCTGGAGGCCGAACAGCTTCAGGTGCTGCTTGTCCAGCTTCTTGAGGGACTTCTTCTCGCTCAGACCGTCGGTGAAGTCGGGATCGACGTCGGCCAAGCTGACGCGCCTGCCGGTACCGGACCGGGCGCGGTGCAGCGCACGCACGTCGGTCCTGGCCACGATCCCAACATAGCCGTGGCTAACCGCCGGCGTAGGCGGCGGACTCGCGGGTCAGCCGCTGGAACTCCTCCCCGTCCAGCTCCAGGTCGGCCGCGGCGGCGTTGGCCTCCAGCTGCGCGACCGTCCGGGCACCGGGGATGGCGACCGTGTTCGGGTGCCGGATCACCCAGGCGAGCGCGACCTGGGCGGCGCTGGCCGAGTGCCGGGCGGCGATCTCGGTCAGCGCCGCGAGCAGTCCCTTGGCGCGCTCCAGCGATCCGGTGCTGAAGCGGGGGTTGATCCGGCGCAGGCGGTCGGGTGGCCGCCTGCCGGCGCTGTAGGTGCCGGCCAGGAAGCCCTGCCCGAGCGGGCTGTAGGCGATCACCAGACGGTCGTTGGCCTCGGCATAGGGCACCTGGTCCGCGGCAGCATTCGGCGCCGCCAGGCTGAAAGGGACCTGGTTGCTGAGCAGCGGCCGGCCCAGGGCCTGCTCCGACTTCCGCCAGCGCTCGACCGAGTAGTTGCTCAGGCCGGCGTGGCGGATGGTGCCGTCCTCGAGCAGCGAGCGCAGGCCGGCCATAAGGGTGGCGTCCGGTACCAGCGGGCTCGGCCAGTGGACCTGATAGAGGTCGATGGCGTCGACGCCCAGCCGGCGGGCGCTGGCGTGCGCGCGCCAGCGGACGATCGCCGGCAGCGGAAGCACCGGGAAGACCTTGGTGGCGATGAAGGCACGGGACCGGTTCGGACCGAGGGCCGAGCCCAGGATCCGCTCCGAGCGGCCGAAGGCGTAGATCTCGGCGCTGTCGAAGAGGTTGACGCCCAGCTCCAGTGCCCGCGCCACGATGGTCGCGGCCTCGCCGCCCGCGTAGCGGTCGCCGTAGCCCCATTCGAAGGAGCCGAACTGCCAGGTGCCGAGCCCGACCGCCCCGAGCCGGACGCCCTGCACCTCGACCTCCCGCACGGCATCGAGGTTACCGGCTCAGCGGATGGCTCCCGCTCCCGCGCGGCCCTCCTCGCCGATCGAGGCCGGAAGCCGCGGCTCCCGGGCCAGCGCCGAGCCGAGGGTCACGACGCTGCGCACGCCCTCCAGCATCTCCCGCGACGACATCTTCGACTTGCCGTGGACCCGGTCGACGAAGGTGATCGGCACCTCGCCGACGGCCAGCCCGGCCCGCTGGCAGCGCACCAGCAGCTCGACCAGGGTCGAGTAGCCGGAAGCACGGACGGGCGAGTTGACCAGCAGCTCGGCCGCCCGCCGGCTGTAGCAGCGGAAGCCGCTGGTGCAGTCGTGAGACTCGATCCGCAGCCAGGCCCGGGCGAAGCTGTTGGCGCCGAAGCTCAAGACCCGGCGGTGCGGGCCCCAGCCTTCGATCGCGCCCCCGGCCACGTAGCGCGAGCCGATGACGAGGTCGAGCCCTCCCGCAGCCGCGGCGATCAGGGCCGGCACCCGTTCGGGCGCGTGGGAGAGGTCGCAGTCCATGGTCAGGAAGTGCACGTACCCGCCCTCCAGCGCCTGCCGGAAGCCGGCCAGGTAGGCGGTCCCCAGCCCCTGCCTTCCCGAGCGCCGGATCAGGCCGAGGCGCGGGTCGGACGCGGCGCGCTCCGCGACCAGGTCGCCGGTGCCGTCAGGCGAACCGTCGTCGACGACCAGCACGTCCAGCGAGGGCAGCGCCTCCAGCAGCCTGTCGATGACCGGACCGATGTTCTCGGCCTCGTTGTAGGTCGGCAGGCAGACGACCGCCGCGGACTTTTGCACCGCCTGACGCTAAACCGGCCGGCGGCCGGGTGTCAAACCGGCTTGGAGCTCTTCGGCTGGTCCTTGCGGGCCACCCGGGCGAGCGCGCGCTCCTGGCGCGTCGACTCCAGGAAGCGGACGTTGTAGACGGCAGCGACGGCCGCGAAGGCGCAGCCGAGGCTGATCAAGACGACCACCAGGGTGATCAGGTTCCAGGTCTGCCAGGCGCCCAGGATCAGGACCAGCAGGGA
>VBHN01000124.1:0-14578 GCA_005881155.1 Chloroflexota bacterium
CTTCCTCGCGTCTGGAGACTCGGGGTCGCAAGCGTGTCTCCCGGCCCCATTCAACGACCCAAGGCTGAACACGACCGACATGGACGGACCCTACACGACCGTTGTCGGTGGCACCACGATTAGTTACTCGAGCCAGAACAATTCGATTAGCTATCTAGGTGAATCGGTTTGGAAGAACGTCAGCGGCGCCAGTGGTGGCGGCCTGAGCTCCATCTACAAGGAGAGCGACGCTCCCTGGCAGAGCGGCCCGGGCGTCATGAACACCTACGACTCGGGCTCGCCGGGAATGCCTCGCCAGGTCCCTGATGTTGCGGCCGACGCCGATCCATACACCGGTTACTCGGTGTACCGCGGTGCTTGGACTGCTTTCGGTGGCACCAGTGGGGCCGCGCCTTTGTGGGCCTCGATTGCAGTTTTGGCAGAGCAAGAAGGCCACGTGCGACTAGGCAACCTCAACGCCGTCCTTTACCAGCTCCTACGCTCCCCCATCCATGGCCAGTACTTACGCGATGTCACATCCGGCGACAACGACCTTCGATGCCCCGGGAGCAGCTGCCCAAGCCCTCCCGACTACGACGCGTCGGCCGGCTTCGATCCTGCCACGGGAATCGGCACCCCGCGCATTTCAAGCCTGATCGCGGCGCTGGTCCGGATGCCCGCAATCCCTGCGCCGGCTGTGACGCCGACTCCGACCCGTGACCCGGTCCTGCTAGCTCCGCCGGCACCTACGCCGCCCACCCGCTAAAGCGGGTAATGAACGGGGCGGCCCGGACGCTGTGGTGGTGACCTGGTCGCCCCGGCGGCTAACTTACACGGTTTTTTGCCCTGACATTTGCGTTACTTGACAGGCTTGTCGAGAGCGACTCGATAACCTCGTCCGAGAGTGCTCGGCAACGTCTACGAGGCCGCCGGCGGCGAGGAGACCTTCAGGCTCCTGGTGGAACGGTTCTACGCGGGCGTCGCCGAGGACCCCGTGCTGCGGCCGCTCTACCCGGACGAAGACCTCAGCCTGCCGGCCGAGCGCCTTCGGCTCTTCCTCATCCAGTACTGGGGCGGCCCCTCGACCTACAGCGAGCTGCGGGGCCATCCGCGGCTCCGGATGCGCCACGCTCCCTTCGCGATCGGCCGCCACGAGCGCGACGCCTGGCTGCGGCTGATGACCGACGCGGTCGAGTCGCTGGACCTTCCGCGGGCCGTCCGGTCCGCTTTCCTGGAGTACTTCGAAGCGGCCAGCCTGGGGATGATCAACCAGCCGAGCTAGGCGGCCTGGAAGTCCGGCTGGTCGAGCAGCCAGCGGCCGCCTGACTTGACCAGCCGCCAGCTGCCGACCCAATGGTGGCGAACGCCGCCGGTGACCTCCGTCAGGTCGGTGTAGACGGTCGCGCTGCTGTCCGTCTCGGCGGTCACCCGGGCTTCGTTGACGGTCAGGACGGTGGTATCCGCAAAGCGCCGGTCGATGTTCTCGGCGGGTGGGAGGCTCGCCTTCAGCCCGTCGCTCCAGAGCGCCGCGGCCTGTTGGTTGTCGTGCTTCAAGACGAGGGTGTAGAAATCGCCGACAACCGCCTCCGGGCGAGCCGCGGCGGCGGGTGCCGCGCCCGCCTGGAGCGGCGTCGAGACTGCCACCGGGGCTGGCGCGGCCAGCGGCCGCGGGTGGGGAAGAAGGGAGGCGAGGGCCGCCGGCGCGAGGCTCAACAGCAGGACCAGGGTGGCGCCAAGCAAGAGCGTCGGGACCAGCCAGAGCCGCCGCAGGCGGGGCCCGGCCCGTGGTCGGCGGATGGCCGAGGGCGCCGGTGGGCTGGAGCCCGCCAGGGCGCTGTCCACGGCCGCCGCGATCGCCGGCGATCGTGGCGCGACCAGCTTCTCGAGGTCGGCGACGCTCATGTACACGCGCCAGCGGTGGGAGAGGTGGCCGGCGGCGTCGCCGAACATCATCAGCGCGGTCGCCGCGCTCCGGCCCGCGTTCCCGGAGGCGATGCTGAGCACCGCGGCCGCCACTCCGGGCAGTGCCCTTTCCATCCGGCTCGGCCTGCCGTCGAGGGGACGTTCGGGGTCGATTCCCAGCACCTGGCAGAGCAGCCGGCCTGCCTTTGCCACCTCCTTCCGGGGGTCGACGGGCCGCGCGGCCAGCCCGTAGTCGATGAGCCTCACCTGCCCATAGGCCGCCACCCGCACCGCGTCGGCGGACAGTGCGCCATGGCCGAGGCCGGCCTTCTGCAGGGCCTTCAGGCCGGAGAGGATCGCCAGGCCGACTGCCACCGCGGGGCCCGGCCGCAGCTCGTGCTCGGCCAGCAGGGCGGCCAGGGCTCTGCCGTCATCGTTGTCGTAATAGACGTGCAGCTCATCGCCGTCGACCTCGCCGCCGAGGATGGGGAGGAGGTTGGGATGCCGGAGCTCCGCCAGCCGGCGCAACCGTTGGAGGGCGGCCGTCGGCGTCTGACCCTCAAGCCGGTGACGCCGAACCAGGACCGGCTCGGTCGCCGGCGGGAGATGGTCGAGCCAGGGGTGAGTGGTGGCCGGCCGAGCAGGCAAAGCTATACATACACTATAGCTAAAACTGATAGTCCTCTTGTAGCTATCAGCCAGGGTGACGCCGCCGCGACTCCCGATGTTTACACCATTGGTGTCGCTTCGCCCTCGGTCGGAGCTAGGCTCGGCGGCCATGGAGTTTCTCCGCTGCTGGCTCTTGCACCGCTCGACCTGGATGATCCTGGTCCCGGGCATCCTCCCGGCCCACCTGGACGCCGTCGCCTACTGCCCGACCTGCGACAAGGGCAGGGGACACCGCCAGGTGCAGACGGTTCGCAGCGGAGGCCACGCCTAGCAGCCGGTAGACCAGGCTCGCGGCACCGAGCTGCCACCATTTCAACGGTGGCCCGCCGCCGGCTCCTGGTTGACCTGACCCCGCTTCGAGAGTCGCGCGACTTCCGGCTCCTCTGGCTCTCGCAATTGGTGACCACCGGCGGCCGCCAGGTCGTGGTGGTGGCCGTCCCCTACCAGGTCTACCTGCTCACCCACTCCTCGCTCGCGGTGGGGCTGATCGGCCTCTTCCAGGCGGTTCCGATCGTGGTCGCCGGCCTCTACGGCGGCGCCCTGGCCGATCGCTTCGACCGGCGGCGGCTGCAGCTGATCGGCAAGAGCGCGACCGCCGCGGCCTCGCTGGCGCTGGCCCTGGGTGCGATCGCCCTCCGAGCGCCGCTCTGGTTCGTCTACGCCGTCGTGGCGGTCGCGGCGGCGTCCTCGACCATCGACCAGTCGGCCCGCTCCGCCACCATCCCGCGGCTCGTCTCACGGTCGCTGCTGCCCTCGGCGATGTCGCTCGGCCAGGTGCTCTTCCAGACCGCCGCCATCGCCGGCCCGGCGCTGGCAGGGGCCGTCCTGGCCGGGCCTGGTTTGAGCTGGGCCTACGCCATCGACGTCGCCTGCTTCCTGCCCGGGGCGGCCCTGGTCTGGCGGCTGGCGCCGCAGCCTCCGCTGGAGGACCACGGCGTGGTGTTGGGCTGGCGGGCGCCGGCGGAGGCGATCCGCCACGTGGTCCACGACCGGCTGCTGGTCGGGATCTTCTCGGCCGACCTCATCGCCATGGTCTTCGGGATGCCGACGGCGGTCTTTCCCGCCCTCGCCCTCGGCGTCTTCCGGATCGGCGCCGGCGGCCTCGGCCTCCTCTACGCGGCGCCGGCGGCGGGCGCCCTGGCCGCTTCGCTCCTCTCGGGCTGGGTTCGCGGCGTGCGCCGGCAGGGTCTCGCGGTCTTCATCGCGATCGCCATCTGGGGAGGTGCCATCGCGGGATTCGGCCTGGCCGGTTCGGTCCTTTGGATCGGGCTGCCGCTGCTGGCGGTGGCCGGCGGCGCGGACATGGTCAGCGCCGTCTTCCGGAGCACCATCCTCCAACTGTCGATTCCAGACCAGCTCCGGGGCCGCATGAGCGCCTTCCAGATGATGGTGGTGACGACCGGCCCTCGACTCGGCGACCTCGAAGCGGGCGCCGTGGCGGCGTTGGTCAACCCGGTCTTCTCGGTGGTTTCCGGAGGCGTGGCGTGCGTGGTCGGCATCGCCCTGCTGGCGCTGGCGCTGCCGGAGATGCGCAGGCAGGTCGCCGCCGACGAAGAGGGTCGGCTAGCCCACTCCCAGAAGCTCGACGGCGAACACCAGGGTCGCGCCGGGGGGGATCGGACCTGAACCACGCTCGCCATAGCCCAGGTTGGAGGGGATGACGAGGCGCCGCCGGCCGCCGACCTTCATGCCCGCGACGCCCTCGTCCCAGCCCCGGATGACCTGGCCGGCTCCGAGCCCGAAGCGAAACGGGTCGCCGCGGTCGCGCGAGCTGTCGAACTTGCGCCCGTCGGTCAGCCAGCCCGTGTAGTGGACGGTCACCTGCTGTCCGGCCGTGGCTTCGGCGCCCTCGCCCGGCTGCAGCTCGGCGTACTGGAGGCCCGAGGGGGCGGTCTGGAGCTCGCCCCCGGACTCGCTGAAATCGTCGCTCATGGCTCCACCCTAGACTGAAACCCGGCTGATGACGCGGGCGAGGTTCGGGGTGATGGGCCTGGCGGTGATGGGCGCCAACCTGGCGCGCAACGTTGCTTCCCACGGCCTCCCGGTCGCGGTCTACAACCGGACCGCCGCCCGGACCGAGAAGTTCATGGCCGAGCACGGCGGAGAGGGCGACTTCACGCCGGCGCACAGCGTCGCCGAGCTGGTCGCGGCGGTCGAGAAACCGCGGGCCATCCTGGTCATGGTCAAGGCCGGGCCCCCGGTCGACGAGGCGATCCAGGAGATCGCTCCGCACCTGGAGAAGGGCGACATCCTGATCGACGGCGGCAACTCCTTCTTCGGCGACACGCGCCGCCGCTGCGCCGAGCTCGAGGCCCGCGGTCTCAGCTTCCTCGGCTCGGGCGTCTCAGGCGGCGAGGAGGCGGCCCTGAAGGGTCCCAGCATCATGCCGGGCGGCAGCGAGGCCGCTTACCGGCAGGTGGAGGACGTGCTCACCACCATCGCCGCCAAGTTCGATGGCGCGCCCTGCTGCACCTTCATCGGCGCCGACGGCGCCGGGCACTACGTGAAGATGGTCCACAACGGCATCGAGTACGCCGACATCCAGCTGATCGCTGAGAGCTACGACTTCCTTCAGCAGGCGCTGGGCCTCGGGGCGACCGAGCAGGCGGCCATCTTCCAGGAGTGGAACCGGGGCGACCTCGACTCCTACCTGATCCAGATCACCGCGGAGGTGCTGGCCAAGCAGGACGCCGCCACCGGCAAGCCGCTGGTCGACCTGATCCGCGACGAGGCGGCTCAGAAGGGCACCGGCAAGTGGACCTCCCAGTCGGCGCTCGACCTCGGCATCCCGCTGACCGCGATCACCGAGGCCGTCTTCGCCCGCTTCCTCTCCGCGCAGAAGGAAGAGCGCGTCAACGCCTCCCGGCAGCTGCGCGGCCCGCGTGGCAGCCGGAACCGGGAGGAGGGGCTGGTCGACGCGGTCCGGGACGCCCTCTACGCCAGCAAGGTCGTCGCCTACGCCCAGGGGTACGAGCAGATGACGGCGGCCGCCGCCGAGTACGGCTGGAAGCTCGACCTGGGCGCGATCTCCAGCATCTGGCGCGCCGGCTGCATCATCCGCGCCCGCTTCCTGGACCGGATCAAGGATGCGTACGGGGAGCACCCGGACCTGCCCAACCTGCTCCTGGCGCCCTATTTCCGGGACGCGGTCGGCTCCGCCCAGGATGCCTGGCGCCGGGTGGTCAGCCTCTCAGTCGAGCTGGGCGTACCCGTGCCGGCCTTTTCCTCGGCGCTGGCCTACTACGACGGCTACCGCCGGGAGCGGACGCCCGCCAACCTGATCCAGGGCCTGCGCGATTACTTCGGAGCACACACCTATGGGCGGGTCGACCGCCCGGGCGCCTTCCACACCCGCTGGGCGCAGGACGGATCCGAGATCCTGGTGGAGGACTAGCAGGCCGGGCTGCCTAAGAGGACCGGTGCGGAGGCCGCCACGTCGGGCCCGCTCAGGGCCACGACCGCCAGCTGGCCCTTGGCCCCGGGCAGCGACACCTGGGTGTGTCCCTGGGTCAGGTTCCAGCTGCCGTCCGCGTCGATGCTGCCCCCGGGCAGGTCGGTGGTCTGGTAGGTGCAGGGGTCGAAGGTCTTGAAGGTCCAGGTGACCGCGTGCCTGCTCCCCGCGGGAGAGAAGGAGATGTCCACCTCGAAGCTGCAGCGGCTGCCCGGCGTGCAGCCACCGTCGGACGAGATCAGGGTCACCTTCTTGACGGCGCCGGCCGCGGCGGGCGCGAAGGTCGGCACCGCGCCCGGGACCGGGCTCTTGCCAGGGGTCGGCGTCGAGCTCTTGGCCGGGCTGGGTGTCGAGGTCGGGCCGGTCGTGGCGGAGGTGGGCTGGCCGGGGCCTCCGCCCGAGGTCGGGCTGCCCAGCAGCAGGCCGCGGATCGAGTAGCCGCCCAGCCCGAGCACGGATACGACCACCAGCGCGACACCGATCAGGAGCCAGTTGGGTCCGCCGGTGGGTCGGTCCTCAGGTTCGGGAGCGGGTTTGGCCATCCGCTCCTCCCAGGACCGGCGGGGGGCGGGAGGAACTGTGGTGCCAGTTGGCGCGGAGGGCGAGGGCGGACCGGGCGCCGGTGCCGCCGCCACCGGTGCCACCGGAGCGACCGGTGCGACGGGGGCGACCGGTGCTGCCGGGGTCGAGGGAGGAGGAGCGGCCGGAGCCGGCGGGACTGCCGCCGCCGCTGCTGGGCGTGCCGGCGGGGCGGCCGGTTGGGGGGCGGGACCGGCGGCTGCGATCGGCCCGCTCAGGCCCCGGTACCGAATCTCACCGGCGGGCGCGCCGCCCCTCTTGGCCGCCACCAGCGAGGACAGCTCGCCGGCTCCCAGCGAAAGGCGCTCCGGACCGGCCAGCGGTCCGGAGGTCTCGCGCAGTCCGCTGATGGCGGCCCTGACGTCGGAGCCCATGTTGCCGGCGGCGATGGCGCGCGCGGTGACCACCAGCGCCGGGGCGGCGTGCTCGATGGCGCGGGGGGCCGCCCGCGGATCGCGCTCGGGGCTGATGCCGAACGCCTGGCAGACCAGCCGGCCGGCCTGGCGGAGCTCCGACGCCAGCTCGACCTGGCTCGGGAAGCGGAGCGTGGCGAGCGCGTGGCCGGCCACCATCACGTTCCCGTCCGGCAGCACCCGGACGTTCTCGGGCGTCAGCGCCCCATGGTTGAGGCCATCGCTGTGCAGCGCCTCGATCCCCTCCAACATGCCGAAGCTGATCCCTGTTCCAGGTCACCGACCACCCAGACGCTGTCGGCGTCGGACCACCAGCCCCGGACCGGCGCCAGGTGCGGGTTGGAGATCCGTCCCAGCCGGCGGAGGCGATCGAGCGCCGACTGCCGCGAGGATTCCTCGCGGAGGATGGTTTGGAAGACGAGGACGTCCAGGCCGTCGGGCTGGCGGGCACGCCAGGTCGCTCCCGTCAGGCCGCCGGCCAACTGCTCGAGCAGCTCCGGAGCTTGGTCAGCCATCGCTTCAGCACGCTAGTTAACCCCTTTCCGGGCGATTTCGGGTTACGCCCTGGCTAGCGAGCAGACCCCGTCGGCGGTGGTTCCGTCCTTCAAGAAGAGCTTGTAGGTGCAGTTGATGGCGGTCCCGGTGAGCAGTCCGTCCGCCTCGAAATGGTCCACGCGGCCGCCGGGCACGTTCTGCGCCTTCATTACGAAGGTGGGACCGGTGGAGGTGACCGTGAAGTCGCCGAAGGTCGGCGAATGGCCAGTGAAGCCGAGCGAGCCGAGGTTGCCGAGCTTGCCGGAGAACGTCTCCGGCGGCGGCGGCGGGCCGCCGAACACGTTGCCGCCGACGGTTATCGTCGCCGTGACGGTCTCGGTCGCCCGATCGAAGCCGACCACGGCTGTGACGCTGCCGCCGGAGCCGAAAGTGTTGTTCGTCCAGCTGCCGGCGTAGGTGCCGGCGAAGGCGGCGGCCAGCGCTCCGATGTCGATGCTCGGCGAGGACGAGGGAGTCGGGGTCGGCGTCGAGACCGCGTGCCTGGCCGCCGGGTGCCCGCCGCAGGCTGCCAGGAGCAGGCAGCTTAGGGCCGTCAGCGCCAGTCGCCGGGCTCGGTTCACCGGCCAAGTATCGCGGTGACGGGCTTGCAGTTCTTAACGCCCCCGCCCGCGACTCGGCGGGAGGGGCGGTCATGGTTCGCCGGCGATGAGATTCAGCTGGCTGGTGCTCGTGCTGGGCCTTCTCGGCCCCTTCGTCGTCCTGACCGCCGACTGGTTCACCGCCGCCCCCGCCGGCGAGGCCGGCCATCGCCACCACCACCTGCGCTGGTACTCGCCGCTGCCGCTGCTGGCCTGGCTCGTCGCCCTCGCCGTGGCCGCCTACCCGGGACTTCTCGACTAGCCCCAACCTCTCAATTCCGCGGCTGGCTCCGTAATATGCCGTCAGATCAGATGAGTGGTTCCCGCGGCGTGATCTTGATCGTGGAGGACGATGCCACCACGGCCGAGCTGATCGCCGACCTCGTCGAGCAGGAGGGCTTCACCGTCTCCCGGGCCGGCGGGGGCCTGCAGGCCATCGAGATCTTCACCCGCGAACGTCCGGTGGCGGTCTTCCTGGACTGGGTCCTGCCCGACATCCCGGGCATCGAGGCCTGCCGCAGCCTGCGCGCCCTGGACGGGGTGGTGCCGATCATCTTCGTCTCCGGCCGAGACGACGAGGCCAGCACCATTCGCGGCCTCGACGCCGGGGCGGACGACTACGTCGCCAAGCCGGTCCGGATCCGCGAGCTGATCGCGCGGCTGGAGGCCCACATCCGCAAGGTCGGCGTCCTGACCGAGCGCCAGGCAGCGGAGCCGGCGGGCGAGGAGGAGCGGATGCGGCGCTTCGGCGACGTGGAGGTCGACCTCGCCGCCCGCCTGGTCTCGGTGGAGGGACAGCCGCTCAACCTGGCGCCGCTCGAGTTCAGCCTGCTCGAGTACCTCGCCCGCAACGCCGGCGTGGCGGTCTCCAGGGACCAGATCATGCGCGAGGTCTACGGCTTCGCGGCCGAGATCTCGACCGAACGTGTGGACCAGCTGGTGCGGCGCCTCCGGACCAAGCTCGGCGAGGGGCCGAAGCGGGGCGGGGTGCTGGTCGCGGTGCCCGGTTACGGGTACCGCCTGGAGCAGGGCTCGCCGCAACCCGCCTGATAACATTTCGCTTTTCGAATGGCCTACATCATCACCCAGCCCTGTGTGAGCGTTAAGGACGCCTCGTGCGTGGAGGTCTGCCCGGTCGACTGCATCCACACCGATGACGCCGCCGACATGTACTACATCGATCCCGACGAGTGCATCGATTGCGGGGCTTGCGTGGATCCCTGCCCGGTCGACGCCATCTTCCCCGAGGACGAGGTCCCCGAGGAGTGGCGCAACTTCATCCAGATCAACGCCGACTACTTCAAGAAGTAGAGCGCCTCAAGCCCAGCTTTTGGCCAGGCACGCGGTCACGCTGCTCCCCGGGGACGGGGTCGGACCCGAGATCTGCGAAGCGGCGGTTCGCGTCCTGGAAGCCACCGGAGTGGAGTTCGACTGGGACATCCAGCCCGCTGGGGAAAGCGCCATGAAGGACTACGGCTCGCCCCTGCCGCAGCAGACCCTGGACTCCATCCGCAAGACGCTGGTGGCGCTCAAGGGGCCGGTCGGAACCCCTGTCGGCACGGGCTTCCGGAGCGTCAACGTCGCCCTTCGCCAGGAGCTCGACCTGTACGCGCTGGTCCGGCCGGTCAAGGCCTACCAGGGGGCGCGCAACCTCAGGGACGACCTCGACTTCGTGATCGTCCGCGAGAACACGGAGGACATCTACGCGGGCATCGAGTTCGAGCAGGGCACCGACGACTGCCGCGAGCTGATCGAGGACATCTCGCGGCGCGCCAAGAAGAAGATCCGGCCCGACAGCGGCCTCTCCATCAAGCCCATCTCGATCAGCGGCAGCGAACGCGTCGTGCAATACGCCTTCGACTACGCGCGGAGGATGGGGCGGCGGCTGGTCACCGCCGTGCACAAGGCGAACATCATGAAGCACACCGACGGCCTCTTCCTGGCCACCGCGCGCAAGGTCGCCGAGCGCAACCCGGACGTCGAGTTCAACGACCGGATCGTCGACAACATGTGCATGCAGCTGGTGCTGCGTCCGTACGAGTACGACGTGCTCTGCTGCCCCAACCTCTACGGCGACATCATCTCGGACCTGGGCGCGGGGATGATCGGCGGGCTGGGACTCGCGCCCGGCGCCAACATGGGCACCGCCGCGGCCGTCTTCGAGGCGACCCATGGGTCCGCGCCCAAGTACACGGGACTGAACAAGGTCAACCCCATGGCGGTGATGCTTTCGGGCGTGCTGATGCTGCGCCACCTGGAGGAGGAGGAGGCCGCCAACCGCATGGAGGCCGCGATCGCGACCGTGATCAAGGAGGGCAGGTCCCTCACCTACGACATGAAGAAGGACCGCGACGACCCGACGGCGGTCGGCACCTCTCAGGTGGCCGACGCGATCATCGAGAAGCTCCGGTAGCCTCCGGCAACCCGCCACCGGACTCCCCGGCGGCGCGCCGGCTCCGCAAGCTCTGGTCCGAGCTCCGAGCCACCCCCTTCCCGAGCGGCCCGACCAGTCCCAACCCCAAGCTGGCCGAGATCGCGCTCTACGACGCCTGGCTGGCACCCCTGGTCCTGGCTGCGTTGGAGCGGGGCGGCAAGCTGTCGCGGCATCACGCGGGCATGCTCGAGACCCGCCGCCAGGAGGGAAACCGCGCCCTCTGGCGGGCGGCGGGCGAGAGGGGAGAGGCGACCCGCTCCTACGTGGCCAAGCTGCTGACCATCGAGGAGGAGTTGGGCAGGCTGCCGATAGACGCCTAGCCCGCACTCAAGTTATCCTTCCGGGCGAGCTTGCTAGCTCGCTCCCCAGTCCTAGCCAACGTCCACCCCAGGGAGCGTCGGAACGACAGAGGTCGTCTACGCCGGCGGCGTCACCTCTTTGCCCTCGCCCTGGTTCTGCTGGTGACCGTCGGCTGCGGGGTCGCTGTCCGGGCCGCCGGGACGGTCACGCTCGGCCTCTTCAGCGCCCCCAAGTCCTCCGTGCGCGTCGCCGCACCGGGGTTCGCGGTCGTCCGACCGGCCAGCGCGCGGCCGCTGCACAGGCCCGCGGAGGAGGCGATCCCGTCTTTCAACCTGGCCGCCTTCGACACCGCCGGCCAGGCCGGACTCGGCCTGCACGCCAGGAGCGCGCTGCTCGTCGACCTGGACAGCAACCGCGTGCTCTGGGCCAAGGACCCGCACCTCCGCCGGGCGCCTGCCAGCCTGACCAAGCTGATGACGGCGCTGGTCGCCCTGGACCTGGCCTCGCTCGACACCCGGGTGACGGTCACCGGCGAGGCCGCCGCCGCGGAGCCGTCCCGGTTGGGCCTGAGCGCCGGCCAGGTCCTGACCGTGCGAGAGCTCCTCTATGGCGCCCTGCTCAACTCCGGCAATGACGCCGCCTTCGCCCTGGCCGACGGGATCGTCCCCCTCGACCGCTTCCTCTACCTGATGAACCGCAAGGCGGCCTACCTGCACCTCCGGGACACGCGCTTCTCGAGCCCCAACGGCCTGACCGACCCCGACAACTACACGTCGTCCTACGACCTCGCGGTGCTGGCCGCCTACCTCCTGCGCAACTACCCCGAGCTGGTGGCGATCGCCGGCACCCGGGACGCCGTGCTGCCGGCGACAGACGGCCACCCGGCCTTCTATCCCCACAACCTCAACCACTTCCTGTATGTCTACCAGGGCGCCACCGGCCTCAAGACCGGCTTCACGGACGACGCCGGCGGCTGCCTGGTCGCGACCGCCACCCGCGGTGGCCGGCACCTGCTGCTGGTGCTGATGGGCTCGGACATCATGTTCGGCGACGGGGTGCGGCTCATGGATACGGGGTTCTCGGCCGCTCCTTAGAATCCGTTCGAGTGATACCGATCACGGGCGTGACCGCCCTGGAAGTGCTGGACTCGAGGGGCAACCCGACCGTTTCGGTCACCGTTTCGACGCCCACCGCCGCCGGCACGGCCGTCGTTCCCTCCGGCGCCTCGACGGGCGCCCACGAGGCGGTCGAGCTGCGGGACGGAGATGGGAAGCGCTACGCGGGCAAGGGGGTGCTGAAGGCGGTCGAGCACGTGAACCTCGACATCGCCCAGGCGATCACCGGCCTCGACGTGCTGGACCAGGCGGGGATCGACCAGGCGCTGATCGAGCTCGACCACTCCGCCAACAAGGGCCGGTTGGGCGCCAACGCGATCCTGGGCGTCTCGCTGGCCACCGCCCACGCGGCCGCGGCGACGCTCCGGGTGCCGCTCTACCGCTACCTGGGCGGAGCCCAGGCCCGGCTCCTTCCGCTGCCGATGGCGAACGTGCTCAACGGCGGCGCCCACGCCGACAACAACGTCGACCTGCAGGAGTTCATGATCTGCCCGGTCGGCCCCGCGACTTTCTCCGACGCCATCCGGGCCGTCTCCGAGACCTACCAGGCCCTGAAGAGGATCCTGCGCGAGCGCGGGCTCAGCACCGCGCTCGGCGACGAGGGCGGCTTCGCGCCGCAGCTGGAGTCGAACGAAGAAGCTCTCGAGCTCCTGGTCGAGGCGATCGGCAAGGCCGGCTACCAGCCGCGCGAGGAGGTCGCGATCGCGCTCGACCCGGCTGCGAGCGAGTTCTACAAGGACGGGCGCTACGTGCTGGCCGGCGAGAACCGCACGCTTGACGCCGCGGGGCTGGCCGACCTCTACGCCGACTGGGCCGAGCGTTACCCGATCATCTCCATCGAGGATGGCATGGCCGAGGACGACTGGGACGGCTGGGCGCTGCTGACCGAACGCCTGGGCAGCCAGCTGCAGCTGGTCGGCGACGACCTCTTCGTCACCAACGTGGCCCGCCTCCGGGAGGGCATCGACCGGGGCATCGCCAACTCGATCCTGGTCAAGGTCAATCAGATCGGGACCCTGACCGAGACGCTGGATGCGATCGAGCTGGCTCGCAGCGCCGACTACAGCGCGGTCATCTCCCACCGCTCCGGCGAGACCGAGGACACGACCATCGCGGACCTGGCCGTGGCGACCGGGGCCGGGATGATCAAAACCGGCGCGCCGGCTCGCTCCGAGCGGGTGGCGAAGTACAACCGGCTGCTGGCGATCGAAGCAGAGCTGCTGGGCGCCGCACGCTACGCCGGCGGCGATCACCTCGGCTCCGGCTAAACCGATGAAACCAGGTAGCCGTGCAGTCCACGCCGGCTACCGCAAAGCCGCCCGGGCCCCACTGAGCCCGCCCATCGTCCAGACCTCGGTCTACGTCTACGACAGCCTGGAGGACTACGACGCCGTCGCCCGCGGCGAGATCCCCGGCCATTACTACGCCCGGACCTCGAACGAGAACGTGGCCATGCTCGCCGAGGCGGTGGCCGAGCTCGAGGGAGCGGAAGCCGGCGTGGCCACCAGCTCGGGGATGGCGGCGATCGCGGTCGCGATCACCGCCCTGGCGCCCAGGCCCTGCCCGATCGTGGCGCCGCTCGACCTCTACGGGGGGACCTGGGTGCTCTTCCGGCAGGAGCTGGAGCCGATCGGCTACAGCGTCCGGACCGTGGACTTCCGGGACCTCGACGCGGTCGCCGGGGCGATCGAGGGCGCCGGCCTGGTGGTCTGCGAGACGATCACCAACCCGCTGGTCAGGATCGCCGACCTGGAGGCGATCGGCCGGCTGGCGGCCGAGCGAGGCCTCCCGGTCCTGGTCGACAACACCTTCGCGACGCCGGTCCTCTGCCGGCCGCTGGAGCTGGGTGCGAGCATGGTCGTCCACAGCGCCACCAAGTACATCGGCGGCCACTCCGACCTCACGGCCGGCGTGGCGGTGGGCTCCCGGGAGCAGGTCAGGGCGGCCGCCCAGCGGGCGAGCCGGCTGGGCACGACGCTGGGCCCGTTTGAGGCCTGGCAGTTGGCAGAGGCGCTGATGGAGGCTCCGGGCGTGTCCGGCGTCCACTACCCGACCCTGCCCGGCTCGGCGCAGGAGGAGCTCGCCCGCCGCCTGCTGCCCGACGGCGCCGGAGGCATGCTGGCCGTCCAGCTGGACGGCGGCCGTGCCGCCGTGCAGCGGCTGCTGGACCGGCTGGGGATGGTCACCTTCGCCGCCAGCCTGGCCGGGGTGGAGACGACCATCTCCCACCCCGAGGTGACCTCGCACCGCTACCTGACGCCGGAGGAGCGGGCGGGGCTCGGCATCCACCCCGGCACGGTCCGGATCTCGGCCGGCATCGAGGAGGCCGAGGACATCGTGGAGGACTTCCTCCAGGCCCTCGGCGACTGAGTCCGGGGTGAGGGTCTACACCCTGGTCCAGCTCGCTGAGGTCGGCCTCTTCTTCGCGGTCCTCCTCTACGCGCTGCTCCCGACGCCCGACACGCATCCTTCGCTGGCGGTGGCGGCGGGCGGGCTGCTGGTGGGCAAGGCGGTGATGAACATCCTCGCGCCCGAGGGCGGCAGCCTGATCCGCCGGACCCTGATCGGCTACGGCGTGGGAGCGGTGCTGGTCGTGATAGGGA
>VBHN01000124.1:14583-18894 GCA_005881155.1 Chloroflexota bacterium
CGCGGAAGCTCCTCGAGCTGGTCGGGAACACGCCGCTGCTCCGAGTGGGCCTGTTCGACGCGGACTTCCCGCGCCTCGAGGTCTACGCCAAAGCCGAGTGGTTCAACCCCGGTGGGTCCGTGAAGGACCGCGCCGCGCTCTCGATGATCGAGGACGGGGAGCGGCGCGGCGCGCTGGTCGAGGGCAAAACCGTCATCGACTCCACCTCCGGCAACACCGGCATCGCCTATGCGATGGTCGGCGCCGCCAAGGGCTACGCGATCAAGCTGGTGATGCCCGGCAACGTCTCCCAGGAGCGCAGGGAGCTGGTCACCGCCTACGGGGCGGAAATCGTCCTCTCGGACCCGCTGGAGGGCTCCGACGGCGCCATCCGGCTGGTCCGGCAGTTGATCGCCGAGGACCCCGAGCGCTACTTCTACCCGGACCAGTACTCGAACCCTGCCAACCCGCTCGCGCACTACCTCGGCACCGGCCGGGAGATCCTCGAGCAGACCGAGGGCAGGATCACGCACTTCGTCGCCGGGCTGGGCACCACCGGCACCTTCGCGGTAATGCCGGAGCAGTTCCACGGCCTGGAGGGCATGAAGCACCTGCCCAGCTCGATCGTGCCCAGGATCTGGAACCCCGAGGTCGCGGACGAGGTCTGGGAATGCCCGACCGAGCCCGCCTACGAGCTGGCCCGGGCCCTGAGCCAGACCGAGGGGGTGCTGGTGGGCCACTCCTCGGGCGCCGCGCTCTGGGGCGTGCGCAAGCTCGCCGAGCGAATCGAGGAGGGCGTGGTCGTGACCATCTTCCCGGACTCCGGCGACCGCTACCTGTCGACCGGCCTCTACCGGCGGTGAAGATCGCCGCGGACGCCCTCGAGGCGGTCAAGCAGCACGCCGCCGAGGGCTACCCACACGAGATCTGCGGCTTCCTGGTCGGTCCGCGACGGGGTGGCAAGATCACCCACTCGGTCCGAGCTCGGAACACCGTGGTCGACCGCGCCCGGGACCGCTATGAGATCGATCCGCGGGACATGATCAAGGCCCAGCGCGAGGCTGACGACGCCGGCGAGGACATCCTCGGTTACTACCACTCGCACCCCGACCACCCCGCCCGGGCCTCGGTCTTCGACGCCGAGCGCTCCTGGGCCGGCCCGGTCTACCTGATCGTCTCTTGCGTCGAGGGCGAGGTCGTGGACGCCAACGCCTTCATCGCCCGCCAGGACGGGGGCCCCTTCCGGGACGAGCCGATCGAGGTGGCTTAGGGTGAATTCTGCCCCCGTTGCGACGTATTGGTGTCGCGATTCGCCACGTGGCTACTCGCGACGCGTTGGGTGAAGGAGCCAGGGAGGAGCGGCAATTGCGGGGCGGGGTCTCCGGTCCGCCGGGTCTTGGCTTCGGAAATTGGACCCCGCTGGATGATCAACCTGTATAACCATCCGCTCGCCGACTGCCGGCAAAGGCCGGTAACCGGTGCTCGGAACAGGCGTCAGTGCCGGCAACTGCCGGTATCAGGGACACCTGCCACCTCGGTAGCGGAGTCCGGATCGCCTGTCCCCTGCATAATCCAGGCTGGGAGTGCATATCTATGCACCCGCAGATCGTCGAGGCTGTCGCCGGCCGACCCAGCGGCGTATCAGGCCCTCTCTAAGGCGAACCGGACCAGACCTGGTTTTCGGGCCATCTCCCCGGCGGCCACGGCGCCAAGCACCTGCCAGCTGCGGGGTACGTCAGGGCCCATCGCCAGATCTGGTGCGCCGTTCGGCTTAGGGCTCAGCCCAGACTAAGACTTGGCGGCGGCGAGCAGCCGGTTGCGCCAGGCGCTCATCAGCTCGTGGCGGCGGGCGAGGTACTCCGGCACCTGTGTCAGGGCCGGCCGCTCCTGGTCCTGGATGTCGCGCAGCTCCAGGAAGAAGCGGTCGTTGTCGTAGTGGATGAGCTTCATCGATCGGTTGACCTCCTCCAGGAGGTGCATCCGGTGGCGGTCGCCGAGGCGTTTCAGGGCAACCTGCATGATGGCGAACGCCATCTTGGAGAGGTCGAAGAGCTCCTGGTTGCGGTGAATGCGCGAGCCGAGGTCGACCTGGGCGATCCGGTTCAACCCGAAGGACTCGAGGATGTCGATGAGCATTCCCATCTCCACGCCGTAGCCGGTGAAGAAGGGCAGCTGCTCGAGCAGCTCCCGTCGCCCCGCGTACTCACCGGAGAGTGGCTGGAGGAGGCCGGAGAGCTCCGGGTAGAAGAGGTTGATCACCGGTCGCGCGGTCAGCTCGGTGACGCGGCCGCCGCCGGCCGTCAGGAGCTCGGTGCCGAACTTCAGCGGCCGCTTGTAGAAGCCCTTCACGAACCCGATCCGGGAGTCGGTCAGGAGCGGCCCGATGGTCCCGTAGACGAAGCGCGGATGGAAGTTCGAGATGTCGGTGTCGCACCAGACGACGATGTCGCCCCGGAGCAGGTGCAGGCTCTTCCAGAGCCCTTCGCCCTTGCCGATGAAGGAGCCGTACTCCGGCCGGATCGACGCGTGCTGGTGAACCTCGACGCCGAGTGAGCGGGCGACCTCCACGGTGCCGTCGGTGGACCCGCTGTCGATGACCACGACCTCGTCCAGCAGCTGGTGCTGGTCGGACAGGTACTGCTTGCAGAGATGCACGATCTTGCCGATCGTCGACCGCTCGTTCAGGGTCGGCAGTCCCAGGCTGATGGTCAGGCCCTGGCGGCGCTTGATCTCGACCAGCCGGTCCAGCTCGCGGAACTCCCGGGAGTGGAAGGTGTTCTCGGCGAACCAGCGGTCGACCCTCCCGGAGAGCTGCTTCTCGCTGATCGAGGGCAGGTAGGCGGTCTCGACGTTGGCCTCGGTGCGGGCGACCAGGCCTGCGCTCTTCACCACCACGACCGTCCCGGGAAGGTTCCGGACCGTGCGCGCCAGGGCGGTCGAGACGAGCAGCGGCGAGCGGGCTGACTCGGCCTGGGCGCCGAGGACCGTGAGCGAGTGCTTCTGGGCCTCGGCCAGGATGGCGGCGCCGGGCTGGCTGGAATCCACCTCCACCACCGTCAGGGCCGGGTAGCGGAGCTCCGCCTTGAGCTCCTGGAAATGGTTGGACTCCCGGCGGCGGCGCTCCGGGGGCAGGTTCGGGCGGTAGACGTGCATGACGCTGATGGGTGCGCCTTCGGCCTCGGCGAAGGCGTCGGCGACCTGGAGCGCGAGGCGGGCGCTGGGGCCGCCCCGGACCGGGACCAGGATGCTCTCCAACTCGGCCCCGTCACTCTCCGGGTCGGGCCGGACCAGCACCAGGTCGGCCGGCGGGTCGGAGACCAGGTTGGCGATCACCGTTCCGACGCCCGGCCGGACGGTCAGGCCGGGCCACTCCAGCACCAGCACGTCGGCGCCGACCTCGTAGACCGCCTCCCGGATCCCCTGGGCCAGGTTGTGGGCGACGCGGACCTCGACGCCAAAGCCGGCCGCATAGCGCTGGCCGAGGGCAGTCATGCGGTTGAGGAGGCTGCGGTAGCGGCGGGCGACGGTCACTCCGCGGGAGATCGGCTGCCCGTGCGGCACCTCGACCACCCCCAGCAGGCTGCCCTTGCCGGGGCGCTGCCTCAGGAGCGCCGAGCCCACGCGGAGCAGGTCGGCCGCTCGGCGGGTGGTGAGGACGGGGATCAGGACACGGCGGCGCTCAGGCGAGGGCAAGCTCGATCTCCCTTTCGATTCGGGGCAGGATATGCCGCCAATCATGACCCTCGGCGGCGCGCTGCTGAAGCTGTGCGGTGTTCGTGCCCAGAGCCGCCTCGAGGGCGGCCGCGACAGCCTCCGGGCCGGCCTCGGGCGGGTAGGTCCAGGCCAGGCCCGCGGCGACCTCCCGGAAGACGTCGAGGTCCGCGCAGACGACCGGCACCCGGGTCAGCCCCGCTTCCAAGACGGGGAGCCCGAAGCCTTCCGACTCGCTGGTCAGGAGCACCGCCGCCGCCAGCTGGTAGAGCTCGGCCACCATCTCGTCGTCGACCGGGTGGGGCGGCCCCAGCTCGTGCAGGAAGACCACCCGGGACTCCAGCCCCAGCCGGCTGCGGAGGTCCGCCAGCTCCGACCAATAGGCCTGGCTGTCGGCGCTGTGCGGCCCGAGCGGGCCGGAGACCACCAGCTTCAGGCCGGGGAGGCGGGCGGCGAGGCGCACGACCGCCTCCAGGGCCAACTCCAGGCGCTTGCGGCGGGTGACCCGCACCGGCGTGAAGACGAGCGGCGCGGCGTCCAACAGCCCGGCTCCGGCCAGCAGCTCGCGAGTGGACGGCCGGATCCTGAGCAGCGCCAGCCGGTCGACGCCGTTGGGGACGA
>VBHN01000125.1 GCA_005881155.1 Chloroflexota bacterium
CAGGACGCGTACATCTCCGGGTAGGTGGTGGCGCCGGAAGCCAGGTGGTGGAGGCTGTCCACCAGCTCGGCCTGGAGGTCGACGATATCCACGACAGCCTCGCCCGACTCCATCAGGCTCCGGGCTCGGGCTTCCGCCGGCCCGCCCTGCTTGAGCTCGCCGCGATCGCGCCAGAGGCAGTCGATCATCTTCCCGTTGCGGAAGAGGAGGATTCCGTTCGCACCCGGGCCGAGGACCCGGACGAAGCCGGAGTAGCCGCCCTGGCCCAGGGTCGACGCCAGCCGGTCGAACGCGATGAACCTTGAGCTCAGGGACTCGTAGAGGGGCGCCCCTGACGGCACCAGGAGGGCATCCTCGCCCGGGTCGTGTGGTCGCTTCTTCAGATCTGCCATCTCAGCCATGACTCCACAGTGGGCCACATACGGGATGGCCGGCGCAACTCTGAGCGGCCGCCGGAGGCGGCCCGGGGGGTCAGGCCCGGGCCGGCTCGCCCGGGAAGGGGCCGGCCCGGCTGACCATCCCGGGTAGCTCGCGCCCCAGCTGGTTTCCAAGCCAGCCGGCGATCTCGATCAAGGCGTCCAGGTCGATCCCCGTTCGCACCCCCTGCCCTTCCAGGAGGTAGACGAGGTCCTCGGTCGCGATGTTGCCTGTCGCCCGCGGCGCGAACGGGCAGCCTCCGGCACCGCCGACGGACGCGTCGAGGACCTCCGCGCCCGCCTCGAGGGCGGCCAGCGCGTTGGCGAGGCCGGTGTTGCGAGTGTTGTGGAAGTGGGCCCCGGCGCGCCTGACCCCGAGCCGAACCAGCCCCGAAACCAGCTCCTTGGCCTGGCGGGGCACCCCGACGCCGATGGTGTCGGCGACGACCACCTCGTCGGGCGCCGTCTCCAACGCCTGCCCCACGACCTCGAAGACACGGGCGGGCGCGACCGGTCCCTCGAAGGGGCAGCCGAAGGCGACGCTGAGCGTCAGCGTGATCGGCAGCCCGTCAGCTCGGGCGCGGGCCACCAGGCGCCGGCCGGTCGCGATCGCGTCCGCGACGGTCGTGTTCTGGTTGCGCCTGGCAAACGTGTCGGTGACCGGGAGCGCGTAGTTGATCGCGTCCACTCCGGCGGCCCGGGCGCGGTCGTAGCCCTTCTCGTTGAGGACCAGGCCGCTGTAAACCGTCCCCGGCTTTCGCTTGACCAGCCCCATCACTTCCTCGGCGCCGGCCATGGGAGGGACGAGGGCAGGGTTCACGAAGCTGACCGCCTCGACCCGGCTGAGGCCCGCGCCCGCCAGCCGCTCGATGAGCTCCGCGCGCACCGGCGGGTCCAGGATCGTCGACTCGTTCTGGAGCCCGTCGCGGGGTCCGACATCACAGATGAGGAGGCTCACCTTCTTTGGCACGACCATCCGCCAGGCGTCCAGCACCAGCGCGCGCATCTCCACCTCAGCAAGAGCCGCGAGCCGGGCGAGGACCCAGTTGTAGCGGAGGTCGCCCGCGGCCGGCAGCATGAACTTCTCCGGGTCCCCGCCGATCAGCCACTCGCGCTGCTCCTTGGGAAAGGCGAAGCCCAGCTCGGTCTCGTCGCGGGAGAAGGCCAGGTAGACGATCCGGCCGACCCGGAACTTCACGCGGCCCCTCACGCGCGCCTCCGTGGTCCCCGGAAGGCTCATGGCCAGCGCGCGCACGTCGTCAATGGTCGGCATCGGACTTTGGCGCTGCAAGGATAGGAGCCGGAGCGGCCACCCCGGCGCGTCAGGAGGCGGGTTGAAAGCTGCCAGTTGACAAATCGACGCGCCAGGTCTAACTTTGCGAAATTCGTTCGGCATTGTCGAACAGCAGTCAGACATAAGGGGGTTTCGGAGAAGATGTACTCCACGACACAGCGGGCCCTGGCCGAGTTTTTCGGCACCGCCGCACTGGTCCTGGTCGGCCCGGGCTCGGTCATCGCGACGCTCACCCTGGCCGGCAAGGCTGTCCCGGCGGTGACCGAAGCTGACCTGCTCGGGATCAGCTTCGCCTTCGGGTTCATCATCACGGCACTGGTCTACGCGCTCGGCAAGGTCTCAGGTTGCCACATCAACCCCGCCGTCACCTTCGCCCTGGCTGCTACCAAGCGCTTTCCCTGGCGCGAGGTCCCGATCTACTGGGTGGCCCAATACGCGGGTGCGGTTCTCGGCGCCCTTGCCATCTGGGGAGTCTTCGGCGCCAACGCCGTGACCTTCGGGATGGGACAGACCCACTTCGCCGCGGACGCCAACACGACCTACTACCTGCAGGCGGCCCTGGCCGAGTTCCTCGGCACCGGTCTGCTGCTGCTGGCCATCATGGGCATCGTCGACGCCAAGTCCCCGAACCAGCTGGCCGGCCTTGTCATCGGCGGCGCCGTGGTTGGGATCATCCTCGTCTTCGGCCCCGTGACCGGCGCCTCCCTCAACCCCGCCCGCGCCTTCGGCCCCGAGCTGGTCCAGGCGATCGCCGGCGGCAGCACCTTCTGGAGCCAGTACCTTCCCGTCTATCTGGTCCCGGGCCTCGCCGGCGCGGCGGCCGCGACCTTCCTATACGACTTCCTCGCCAACCCGAGAGTGATCGAGCGGCCCATCCGTGACGCCGTCAGCGACACGGCGGCCGTCAGCTAAAGAGGAGAAGAAAGGAAAACCCAAATGGCAGTCGAAACCAAAGCGCGGAAGTTCCTGAACAACCCGGCCGACCTGGTCGCTGAGTCTCTGGCCGGCCTGGCGGCAGCGCACCCCGACCTGCTCCGCTACGACGCGGCGGCCAAGATCGTCGTCAGTAAGGGCGCGCCGAAGCAGGGCAAGGTGGCCCTGATCTCCGGCGGCGGCTCCGGCCACGAGCCGCTCCACGGCGGCTTCGTCGGCATCGGCATGCTGGACGCCGCCTGCCCGGGCGAGGTCTTCACCTCCCCGGTGCCGGACCAGATGCTGGCGGCCACCAAGGCCGTGGATGGTGGCGCCGGCGTGGTCCACATCGTCAAGAACTACACCGGCGATGTGCTCAACTTCAAGATGGCGGCCGAGGATGCCGCTGATGACGGCATCAAGGTCACCTCGATCGTGATCGACGACGACGTCGCCGTCCAGGATTCCCTCTATACGGCGGGCCGACGCGGCGTGGGCGCAACCGTCCTGGCCGAGAAGATCGCCGGCGCGGCGGCCGCGGGCGGCGCCGACCTGGCGACCGTGTCCGACACCGTCAAGCGCGTCAACGAGCGCGCCCGCTCCTTCGGCGTGGCGCTCTCCTCCTGCATCCCGCCCGCGTCGGGGAAGCCGATCTTCGACCTGCCCGAAGGACAGGTCGAGCTCGGCATCGGCATCCACGGCGAGCCGGGGCGCCGCCGCGAGTCCCTGGGCAGCGCCTCCGACGTGGTTGACGTGATGGTCGAGGCCGTGCTCTCCGACCTCAAGCCTGCCAAGGGCGCCAGGCTGCTGGCCTTCGTCAACGGGATGGGCGGCACGCCGCTGATCGAGCTCTACCTCCTCTACCACGAGGTGGACCGGAAGCTGCGCGCGGCCGGCCTGGAGCCGGTCCGCAACCTGATCGGCAGCTACATCACCTCGCTCGAGATGGCCGGGGCCTCGCTCACCGTCCTCGAGCTCGACGACGAGCTGATCCGGCTCTGGGACGCGCCGGTTCACACCCCCGCGCTGCGCTGGGGCATCTGATCTACTTGATCACCGAACAGGCCATGGACGCGGCCACCATCACCTCCTGGATGCGTGAGATCGAGACCTCGGTCCGGTCGGAGCGCGACTACCTGGTTCAGCTGGACGCCGCCATCGGCGACGGCGACCACGGCACGAACATGGTCAGGGGGTTCGAGGCCGTCGTTCAGGCCCTGGACGGTGAGGCGGCGGCGCCGCCCGGCCGGCTCTTGATACTGGCCGGGCGGACCCTCGTATCCACGGTCGGCGGGGCCAGCGGCCCGCTCTGGGGTTCGGCGCTCCGGAGCGGCGGCCGGGTGCTCGGCGACCAGCCGACCTTCGAGGGCGGCCAGCTGGTCGAGGTGCTCGCCGCGGCCCTCGCGTCAGTAAAAGACCTGGGCGCGGCGGTTGTTGGCGACAAGACCATGGTCGACGCCCTGGAGCCGGCCGTCGACACCCTGCGCACAGAGCTGGCCGCAAGTGCGCCGCTGGCAACCGCCCTCGGCGAAGCGGCCGAGGCCGCCGAGACCGGCATGCGAGCCACGGTTCCCTTGCAGGCTCGGAAGGGTCGCGCGTCTTACCTGGGCGAGCGATCGATCGGCCACCAGGACCCCGGGGCGACGTCCACTGCGCTCATCATCCGGGCGCTGCAGCGGGCGGTCTCGGCGGCAGGTTAGATGATGGAGCGGACCCTGACCGGGTTCGCTGCCGCTCCCGGGCTTGCCGCGGGGCCGGTCTCCCTGCTGCGACCGATCCCGGAAGGCAGCCCCCGAACAGTTCCGGCGCAGGACCGCGGTAAAGAGCTCGAGCGCGCCCGCCGGGCACTCGAAGACACCGCCAATCAGCTCGAAGAGCTGGCCTCCCGGCTGCGCGCCGAAGGCCGCTCGCCGGAGGCGGACATCGTCGAGACGGGGAGCCTGATGGCGCGTGACCCCGGCCTGGAAGCAGCTGTTGGCGCCTTGGTCCTCGAGGAGGGGCGGACCGCGCCCAGCGCTCTCTGCGAGGCGGCGGAGGCGGTCGCCGACGGGCTCGCTCGCCTCCCTGACAAGCTGCTCGCGGAGCGCGCCGACGACGTCCGCAGCCTGGGACGGCGGGCCGCCGCCTCGGCCCTTGGAACCCGGGTCGGGCACGCGGGCGGGGTGCTGGTCGCGGCCAACCTGGGGCCGGCCGACGTCGCCGAGCTGGGCGGCCAGGTCCGGGGCGTGGCGCTCGCCGGTGGCGGCGTCACCGCTCACGCCGCGATCGTGGCGAGATCTCTCGGCGTCCCCATGGTGGTCGGCCTCGGGCTGGAGCTGCTGGAGGTCGCCGACGGCGAGACGGTGGTTGTCGACGGCACCCGCGGCCAGCTGGTTCGCCACCCCCTTCCGAATCGCCTCGCCGCCGCGGAGGAGGACCGAGCCCGCCGCCGGCTCGCCCGCGTGCAGGCCGTCGCCCGGCGGCAGGAGCCGGCCCAGACCCGCGACGGGAGGCGGCTCACGGTGCTGGCCAACGCGGCCAGCGTCGCCGAGGTTCGGGAGGCGTTGGAGCAAGGAGCCGAGGGCGTCGGCCTGCTGCGCACGGAGCTCCTCTTTCTCGAGGCCCGGGCCTGGCCCAGCGAGGCCGACCACGTCCGCTTCCTGGCTCCCCTGCTGGCTCCGCTCGCCGGCCGCGTCGTGACGATCCGGCTGCTCGACTTCGGCGGTGACAAGACGCCGCCCTTCCTGGCCGGCTCCGCGGGCCGCGGCATCGAGCTGCAGCTGGAGGCGCCGGAGGCGCTGCGAGCGCAGCTGGGGGCGATCCTGGCCGCGGCGGCGGACACGCAGCTGCGGATCCTGGTCCCGATGGTCACCCGGCTCGGGCAGGTTCGGGCGGTCCGGCAGGCCCTGCTGGCGGTCGCGGACGGGCGGTCCCTGCCGCGGCTCGGGGCCATGATCGAGACTCGCGAAGCTGCCGGCAAGGCTCGCGAGCTGGCGGCTGAGCTCGACTTCCTGAGCCTGGGCACCAACGACCTGACCCAGTCCGTCCTCGGCCTGGACCGCGAAAGCTCCGGCACCGCGCCGGTGGTGCACCCCGAGGTGCTGCGGCTGGTGGACGTGACGATCCGGGCCGGCCGGGAGCGCGGCATCCCGGTCGAGGTCTGCGGTGAGGCCGCCTCGGACCCCGCCACGATCCCGCTCCTGGTCGGGCTCGGCGCCGACGAGCTGAGCGTCGGGGCGGCCCGGGTGGGCGAGGTGCGAGAGCTGGTCCGGGGGCTCGAGTACGCCGCCTGCCGGGAGCTCGCCGGGCGGTCGCTACTCGACCAGACCGGCCACGCAGGCGCCCAGGGCGTCTAGCGCCTGCGCCGCGTCCGGGCCGTCGGCGATGAGGGTCAGGTCCGATCCGCCTGAGGCCCCCAAGGCCAGCACCGCCAGGATGCTCTTGGCGTTGGCCGTCTTCCCGTCCAGCTGCACGGTGAGCTGTGCCTGGAAGCTCATCGCGGTCTTGACGAAGAGTCCGGCCGGCCGCGCGTGCAGCGCCACACCTTCCGGGAGCCTGACCCTCAGCTCAGAGCTTGTGGGCACCACGCGCCTCCTCAGCGGCCTGCAACACGACCTCCAGGGGCTGTCCGGCGGAAGACGTGACCGCCGCCGCCACGGCGCCCTCGACGAGCGGCGCATCGGCCAGCCGGACGTGGCCGTTGGGGAGGCCGTCCAGCAGGTGCCGGACGGTCAGGATCGAGCTGCCCAGATCGGCCAGCACCACGACACCGTCGCCGCTGTTGGCGCGGTCGATTGCGTTTCGCACGACCTCGCCGCTGGTTCCCAGGGTGCCTTCGGGACCACCTCCGGCTGCCTCGATCCGGACCTCCGGCCCGGCGACCTGGGAAGCCAGGTCGGCCAGCCCATGGGCCAGTTCAAAGCTGTGCGAGACCAGTACAATCCCGACCAAATTTCGTCACTCCCACACGGTGTACGTCCGCTCGTCGGCAGTCTACACTACCGACAGGAATTCAGCAATGCCGAATCGTAGCGAGCGACGAAGCTCGATCCAGTCCATAGACAGAGCCGCCTCGATCCTCAAGGCGCTGGCCAGCGGACCCCGCCGGCTGGGCGTCAGCGAGCTGGCCGACCGCCTCCGCCTGGCCCGGCCCACGGTCCACGGTTTGCTGCAGACGCTGCAGGCCCATGGCTTTGTGGAGCAGGACCGGCACTCGGACAAGTACCAGCTCGGGCCCGGGCTGCTCCAGCTCGGTTACTCGTACCTGGACCTCAACGAGCTGGCGTCGGTACGGGTCGGGGTGATGCACGGGGACAGCGTGGTGGTGATCCACCATGTCTTCCGGCCGGACTCGGCGTTCGGCGTCCTCGAGGTAGGTCTTCAGCTGCCGCTGCATGCCAGCGCGCTCGGCAAGGCGATCCTCGCCTTTTCTCCCGGCCAGGTCCTCGACGACCTGCTGGCTGAATCCCTGCCCCAGCTGACCAAGCGCACCCTCGGGGGCGCCGCCCTGCGGCGTGAGGTCGCCGGCATCCGCGATCAGGGCGTGGCCACCGAGCGTGACGAAGCGGTTCTCGGCGAGTCGAGCGTGGCCGGCCCGATCTTCGACCACGCCGGGCACGCGGTGGGAGCCATCGGCGTGGTCGACGCCACCGAGCGGCTCTTCGGCCGCAGCCTGACCAAGGGCGTGGCCGCGGCCGTCAGCGAAGCGGCGAGGGGGGTATCCCGCGAGCTCGGCGCCGCCCGTTGGCCGTACGCCGCCGAAGCCTGAAGCGTCTCCCCGATTCCTCACGCCCGCTGGCGGAACTTAGCCCAGCGATGGCACACTTGATGGTAGCCGAGGTGTCGCGTTCGCTCCCGGCCTCGAATCTTGGAGGCGAGGGAAAGGGGTTCGCGCCGTGGATCAGAAGATCGGGATCGCTCCCCATCGGAAGTTGCAGCGCCGGGTCGGCCTGGTGGGCCTCATGTTCGCCTCGGTCGGATCGATAATCGGGTCGGGCTGGCTGCTCGGAGCGCTGACCGCTTCCAAGGTCGCCGGCCCGGCGGCGATCATCTCCTGGCTGATCGGCGCGGCGATCGTGCTCTTCATCGCCCTCGTGCACGCCGAGCTGGGGGGCATGTTCCCCGTCGCCGGGGGCAGCGCCCGCTACCCCCACTACGCGTTCGGCAGCCTGGCCGGCTTCGCCAGCGGCTGGTTCTGGTACCTGGGAGCCGTCACGGTCGCTCCGGCCGAGGTGGAGGCCGCCCTGACCTATGCGAACAACTACCTGCACGGCCTCATCAACAGCGACGGAACCCTGACGCTGCCGCTCGGCTTCGTCCTGGCAGCGATCCTGATGGTGGCGTTCTCGGGAATTAACCTGCTCGGCGTTCGCTGGCTGGCGGAGACGAACAAATGGACAGTCTTCTGGAAGATCGCGATCCCGGTGCTGACCGTGCTCGTCCTCCTGGTGCTCGCGCACCACTTCGACAACCTCAGCTCCCAGGGCTTCATGCCGATGGGCCTCCCGGCCGTCTTCGCCGCCCTCAGCAGCGGCATCATCTTCGCCTACCTCGGTTTTGAACAAGCGGTCGAGTTCGGCGCCGAGAGCGAGAACCCGCGCCGCAACATTCCCCTCGCGGTGATCGGATCGATGTTGATCGGCGTCGTGATCTATCTCGGCCTGGCGGTCGCCTTCGCGACCAGCATCCCGCCTTCGTCCCTGGCCAAGGGCTGGGCAAAGATCAGCTTTGCGGGCTCCTTCGGGCCTTACGCGGCCATCGCCAGCGCGATGGGCCTCGGCTGGCTCGCCGTCCTGCTCTACGCGGACGCCGTCATCTCACCTGCCGGCACCGGCCTTCTCTACGTCGGCTCCTCGGCCCGGATGAGCTTCGGGATGGCGCGCAGCCGCTACGTTCCCAGCGCCTTCGAGCAGGTCAGCGGCCGCCACGTACCGCTTTTCGGGATCGTCTTCGCGATGGTGCTCGGGTTTCTCTTTCTGCTGCCCTTTCCGAGCTGGCAGACACTGATCGGCCTCATCACCAGCGCGACCGTGCTCTCCTACGGGTTGCAGCCACTGGCGCTCGGCGCCCTCCGCCGGCAGGTTCCGAGCTACGACCGCCCCTACCGCCTTCCCCTGGCCGGGCTCATCTCGCCGGCCGCTTTCGTGGTCGCCAACCTGATCGTCTACTGGAGCGGCTGGACGACCGATTGGAAGCTGATGTCGGCGGTCGTCGTCGGCTTCGTGGTACTCGGCCTGAACCGCCTCTTCTCCGCGCCCGAAAATCGGCCGCCGCTGGACCTGCAGGCGGCTTACTGGCTGGTTCCCTACCTGGCTGGGATGACAGCCATCTCCTACCTCGGCGCCAAGGACTTCGGGGGTCGCGGTCTGCTTCCCTTCGGCCTGGACGCCGCGGTGGTTGCCGTCTTCAGCTTCGCCATCTACGCGCTGGCGATCCGGCTCCGGCTGCCCGATGCGGCCGCGGCGAGCTACATCGACGTGCTGGGGGCGGAGGCTGAGACCGAGGAAGCGGTGCTGGCCGCCCAGGACGATGGCGCCCAAGGGAGCCGGCGACCCGCGCTGGGCTGAGATCCTGGGCGTCCTTGCCTTGGCCTAGGGCTGGCCTGCCGCAGCCGCGGAGGCTGCGAGCCCCAGCGCTTCTGACGCGCTCAATCGTTTCTGCTTCAGCAGGGTCTCCGCTACCAGCTCGATCGCGGCCCAGTTGGCCGGGTCGCTGACCATCGCCGCCACGGTGGCGCCCAGTTCCTTCAACCGCTCCTCCGCCCGCGAGGACGGGACGAGGTAGAGGACCCACTCCCGGGCGACCGCGTCGAGGTCGAAGCTGCCGGCTTCCGCGTTCACGAAGCCGGACAGCCGGGCTTCGGCTGCCGAGCCCGCCACGAAGGTGGTGACGACAGCCTCGACGAAGCGCCGGTGGCGGTCGTCCATCGGCCGCTGCCGCCGGAACCAGCCCGGCGCCCGAAAGTTGGTGTGCCCGTAACCCCCCTCGGAGTCGGGGACGACGTCCACGTCGACCAGCTCCAGCCCGAGCCGGTGACCGACCACGACGTGGCCGGCTTCGTGGAAGGCGACCTCCTCCGGCGTCGAGCGCCGGCTGGGAGGGTGCTTGATCACCACCGGAATGCTATCGAAAGGCCGGCCTGCTTCCGGCTAACCTAGGCTCGTGAACGGGGTGCACGACCTCGGCGGTCAGCATGGTCACGGACCGGTGGTCGTCGAGCCCGATGAGCCCGTCTTTCACCAGCGCTGGGAGGGTCGGGTCTACGCGCTGATCAGCCTCGCGCGGCGGCGCGGGCTCTTCAACCTCGACGAGATGCGGCGGACGATCGAGACGATGCCGCCCTCCGAATACCTCGCCGCCGGCTACTACCAACGCTGGCTGGACGCGTTGGAGCGGCTGCTTCAGGAGAAGGGCGTCGTGGATGGCCCACCTCCGGTCGCGGCGCCGTCGGTCGAGGCGCCGCGGGTCGCGCCTTGGTTCAAGGCTGGCGACCTCGTGCGCACCCGTCAGTTCAACCCTCGCCATCACACCCGGCTGCCTCGCTACGCGCGTGGCCGGGCCGGCGTCGTCGAGCTGGTCCACGGTCCCTACCCTCTGCCGGACCGGCGAGCGCACGGCGACGGCTCGCAGTGGCAGCCCGTCTATACCGTCCGTTTCGGCGCCCGGGAGCTGTGGGGCGAAGACGGCCATGCGCTGGATTCCGTCGCGATCGATCTCTGGGAGGAGTACCTGGAATGAGCGGTGAGCATCGGCACGACCACGACCACGGCGGCCACGGTGAGCTGGAGGAGATCGAGGCGCGGGTGCTCGCGATCGAGTCGCTGCTGGTCGAGAAGGGACTGATCAGCAGCGATGCGGTCGACAAGGTCGTCTATCGTTTCGAGCACGACATCGGCCCGATGCTGGGCGCCAAGGTGGTCGCCAAGGCCTGGACCGACCCCGAATTCAAGTCCCGCCTGCTGGCCGACGGCACCGCCGCGATCGAGGAGCTTGGGATCGACACCAGCGACCTCCACCTGGAGGTGGTCGAGAACCGGCCGGGCGTGCACAACCTGGTGGTCTGCACGCTCTGCTCCTGCTACCCCTGGTTCCTGCTCGGCCTGCCGCCGGTCTGGTACAAGTCCGCCGCCTATCGGTCCCGTGCCGTCATCGAGCCCAGAGAGGTTCTCGCCGAGTTCGGGATGCGGCCGGCCGAGGACGTCGAGGTCAGGGTCTGGGATTCGAGCGCGGACCTTCGCTACCTGGTCCTGCCGGAGCGGCCGCCCGGCACCGAGGGGTGGGGCGAGGAGCGGCTGGCGGAGCTGGTCAGCCGGGACAGCATGATCGGGACGGGGGTCGCCGCCGTCCCCGAGGCCGCCGGCCGGTGAGCGAGGTCGACCGCGAGGTCGCCGACCTGAAAGGCCGTGCGGCGCTCCCGCGGCGCAACGGCGAGCTGGTCTTCAACCGGCCCTGGGAAGGCCGCGCCTTCGGCATGACGGTCGCGCTGCGAAGCAAGCGCCCCTATTCATGGGTGGCCTTCCAGGAGCGGCTCGAACGGGAGATCGCGGCAGCGGGACCCGGCGACGATGGCAGCCACTACTACGAGCGCTGGGTCGCCGCCTTCGAGCGCTTGCTGGTGGACGAGGGTTTGGTCGGCGCGGGGGAGCTGCAGCGCCGGGCTGACGAGTATCGCGAAGGGCTCCGCGAAGAAGTCTTCTGATCGAGGCTGAACGGCCCACCGGCCGTTCAGCCTCAGAGCAGCTCCGTCAGCCAGCGACGCAACAGCCGCGGACCAGGCGGGTCGGTGTAAGCGGGCAGCAGCCGCGCGACCGCCTTCACCCCCAGGTCGTGGACCTCCTCGACTCCGCGACCCGTGGTCGGGATGGGCTCGCCGACCAGGACCCGGATCGGCTTTCGCAGCCAGAGGTCCTTGGCCCCGGAGAGGGCGACCGGGACGACCGGGACGCCGGCCTCGACGGCGAAGTGCGCGAAACCCTTCTTGAAGGGGAGCAGCTCCCCCTCGCGCGGGCCCACGTCACCTTCGGGGAAGAGGGCGACCGCGCCGCCCAGCTCGAGACAGCGCCGCACCTGCCGGAACAGCTTCTCGTTGTGGCGCAGCGAGCGGTCGACGGGAACTATGCCGCCGGTCGCCCGGACGATCCACCACTCGAAGCGCCGCCTGATCATGCTGGTCGGGTCGGCCAGGAAGTGGAGCCGTGGCTCGACCGGAAAGACCATCGAAAGCGTGAGCGCGTCCAGCCAGCCGAGATGGTTGGCGATGACGACGTAGGTTCCCGAGCGGGGGATCCGCTCGCGCCCGCTGACCCGGAATCGGAAACAGGCGTGCAGGAGCGGCTCCGCCAGCAGCCGGAGCGCCCGGTAGGCGGCGGTGGCGCGGCGCCCGACCGGCAGCAGGTCGGCCGGCGGGATGCCCGCGTCTTCCGGCCCGCCCGCCTCGGCCGCGGGCCGAAATCGAAGCGCGTTCCAACTCCCGTCGATGCCCACCTGGGTGACCGCGACCAGGCCGGCCGCGTGCAGCGTGCCCCAGCCGTGATCCCGGGTCAGGTCCGAGGTCGGACCGTCACCGGGCTTCGGGTAAGCCGCCCAGAGCAGACCGCCGGGCTTCAGCGCGGCGAGGGCGGCCGGGACCCGACCCTCCAGAGCGGCACGGTCGAGCGCGAAGACCTGGACGGCGTCGTAGGCGCCGCCGGCGGGTCGAGCATCGGCCGAGGCTCCCTCCGGCAGCGGCTGGAGCGCGTCCAGGTATCCCGCGGGCGGATTGAGCACCAGCACTCGCTGTCCCGGTTGGACGAGCAGCTTGCGGGAGAGGGGCGAAGGGGTCACCGGCCGCATTATCGGGCCGCGGCAGGCCGCTGCCCGGCCGGAGGTTAGTGCTCGGCGTCCGCGCTGACGAGGCTGATACCCACCGTCCGGCCCGTCCTCAACAGGTCTGCCACCAGATCCAGGTAGGCGCGAACCGGCGCCAGCCCGAGCTCGCTCGTCCGATAAACGCGCCGCGCTTCCATGAGCTCGTCGGTGACCAGGCCGGCGGCTTCCAGGAAGCGGAGGTGCCTGGCCACCGCCTGGCGGCTGATGGGCAGCTCGTCGGCGACCTGCCACAGTGAGCGCGGGGAGGTAGCCAGCAGCTCCAGGATGGCGCGCCGGCGCGGGCTGCCGAGGGCCTCGAACGGGTCCGCGCCCTCCCCCTCTCGGACCTGCAAGATCAGAGGACTAGGCGAGCGGCGGGTGGAGCTGGCGCCGTGTCCGGGTTGTAGTCGATCGAGATCCCGGCGTTGCCGGAGAAGTAGGCCGTGTAACAGATCACCTGCCCGGCGACGGGGGCCTTGTTGCCGCCGTTGATGGTCAGGTTGGCGGCCGGCATGTACATGGTCCCGATGTACTGGGTGAAGGAGCCGCCGTTCAGCCTCGGCGAACAGGTGTTGGCGGGCGAGAACCAGATCATGATGAAGTCGAACTGCCTGCCGCTGAACACCTCGGTGCCGCCGTTCCCGTTCTCGTCAAGGCAGTCGGCGCTGGTCGGGAAGTCGAACTGAACGGCTCCCGGCGTGACGGTCGATCCCTGGCAGGGCTGGGTCGCCGTGCCGTGAGTCTGCGGCCAGCACTGGTTCTCGTTGGCGCGGTCGCCGCCGGGCAGGAGCCCTTTGACGGGGCTTTCGTTGGCCAGGCTGTTGGTGATGCTGATGGTCGACTGCAGGGCCGGGTAGCTCGCGTTGGCAACGAAGGGCAGGACGTTCAGCACCGTGGACGAGGAGCCGGCCGCGATGGTGACGGTCTGGTTCGTGTTGCCACCGGTCGACAGCACCTCTGCCGTGCCGACGCCCGTTTGTCCGATGGTGTTGTCGACGGTGATCGACGTATAGGTCTGCCCGGCGGTCAGTCCCGCCTGGAGGATGGCCGAGGGGCTGTTGTACGGCGCCGCCTCGCCGTCCGGCGTCAGGCAGCCGACCTGGGGAGCCGACGCCGGCACCGTGTAGGGGCACTGGCTGTTGCCGGGCGCGAAGCCGTTGCCGATGACGCCCTTGTCGATGACGGGCGCAGTCGTGCTGCTGCCCTGGCCGCCGGCGATGGTTGTGCTCTCGGCATAACCGTATTTGGCGTTGCTGGCACAGCCGCTGGGGCTCAGGTAGATGTTGTAGCCGGTCGCGCCAGGCATCTTGAAGATCTGCACCGCGATGCCGTTGTTGGCGCCGGTGATCGTGATCGGCCGGCACATCGAAGGCGCGCTCTCGCGACCGTACGCGA